>NZ_WKDV01000030.1:0-87555 GCF_021605825.1 Pseudomonas sp. PA-6-3C | reverse complement strand
AGACAAAAGAGGGTTGAGTCAGGGCGTTGGTGCCTTGCGTGGGTTTGGGTGGGGGGCTTATAGTCCGGCCCGTCGCCCAACAAGGGCGATCGGATTTGGCGATCCGTTGACCGTATGCGAAAGCTTTCTGCTTGCTTGCAGGGGCTTCCGTACCCGCATCGCTGCTTTATGGCAGCTGTGCGCGGGAGACCTTCGGGTCTGCCGGAACTCGGTCCCGGTTCGCCAACCTGCGTACAGCTGTCACCCATTCGTTTGGCGACGATAGGTGACAGCTTCACTCTACTGACCGAGGTTTCACCATGAACCAATACATGCCCCTAACGGGCCACGACTGCACCGTCCCCGCTCTGCTTATCGACACCAGCGCGCCCCTCGACGTACTCCACGACGCCGCCGCGTACCGGATTCGCGCCGTCACGCAACTGTTGGAAAACCTGGCCTTCCGCGAACAGCTCAGCAGCGATGCTGTGGTGCTTCAAGACTTCGCCCAACTACTGGCTATACCGCTGCGGGATGGGTGTGATTTGCTGGATGTCATTATTCGCAGGCTCAATGCCGATCCATCCTGAGTAACAACCGGGCGGCTCGCATGCCGCCCGGCTTGCGGATATAGGCGTGGGAGCTTTCTTGACCAACCAATTTTTTACATCAAGATTTTCGCGACAGTTCTTGTATAACAGCTATAACAAAAAATTCTAAAAAACTGTCAATTCTCACAGGTTTATAAAAACGCAGAGTTCCATAGTCTTTCATACGACACCGGTGAGCCGGATAGCAAACATAGTAGATATGAGGACTCATAAATGGACAAGTACTTTGGCGAAGAATCGTTCACGTTGTTGCCGGAAGCTATTTCATTCATTAGAAAAGTAAATACGGACCTTGCCGACGACCCACAGAAGAGGCATGAAAGTGGTTGGAGGCGTAATGCACAAATAGTAACAACTGGAGATAGCCGTTTGTGGCTGCTCTCAATGGAACCTGGCGGAAGCGAAAACTTAACGACCACACTAGAGCAATATTTGCAGCACGTGTCAAAAAACTTATCCGAGAACCAATTCTACCGCATGGTAGTTATTGATGAGGTGCCAGGCACAATCCGTCGGTTTGAACTAATGATGACGTGGAAACCCTACGTAAAACCTCAAGATAAAAAACCAGAATATAAAGAAAACTCTTGGTGGACTAAGTATTGGGACACCGTTCTTGGTAGTACAAGCGGGTTCTAATAGATGGAGAAAATAGGAAGGAAATAGGGGTCTGACCCTGAGGGATCCCCACAAATTTACCTTAAGCTCTGCGCTTGATGGCTTGCCTCATCACGCAGAGCCCGTTCCAATATTTCCCAGTGTCCTCGGCCTCCAAAATCTGTGCAGCTTCGCCAGTACTCCAAGCCTAGTCGCCACAATGAAAGCACTCGCTTTTCTTGAGCAAAAAGGGAGCAAAAAGGGGACAGATTTATTTAAGTAAAAAAGAACTCGAAAAATTAAATAAATCCGCCCCCTTTCTCCGCAGGTATTTAAGTGTCAGGGATCCCTCAGAGTCTGCCCCCCATTTTTCCTTGAATATTTCAACCGCCATAAAGCTTAAAAAATTCATTCTATCTACGATCCAGTATTGAACATCGTCAGGGATGAGCAATCCAAAATCGCTACTACAACGAGCATCCCACTGTGTTTTTGGCAACGCCAATTCCTCATGCAACCGACCATAGTCGGTATGTCGGTAAATCCCGCGGTCGAAATTTATGTAAAAGCTCGGCAATTTCATACGCAAAAAATTCCATTTTCGCAAATCCATTTCTCCTCCATAAGATAAGAACCGCTCTACATCCTTATAAAAACTCTTAACACTCTCCAAAGTTAAGCCTTTGAAAAAAAAATCTCGCATCATCGTAAAACTTATCACTTCTGCTTCGGCACTATCAATGTACTGATGAAAATTATCAGCTCCTAAAACTGAGATTCCACCGCGAAAGAGCCCAAGAGCTTTTTCATAATCTTCCTGCTTTAGCCGGCCTGTTTCAATATACGACAAATAATCCGGCCGGACATCGATACAGTAATTGGACTTATCATCCACAACATAATAATGTTGCTCTTTCAAAACAAACAGAGCAATTGATTTGCGCCCTTCAAACAGCTCACTTTCTAATGCGCTAAGCTTAGCGTCCAAACTCATGAAAAAACTCCTCCTGCGTCAATACTCGTGTATTTGATGAGTGCTTCTCAAGCAAGGAATCCCATACTTTCGGAAGTTCTAGTGAGACACTTGGCTTCCCTTGATTTGGATCTACAATTTTAGGGGCGTTAGGGTTCCTTGTCTGACCGGGCAAACGAAAATAGGGGTCAGACCACTATTCTTTTAACTCATACTTTTTTGGGCGTCCTGACACACCCTGCGAAACTCTTTTACCTAATGCGTGCGCGATCTCGGACGCAAACTTCTGATCGCCCAAAACATAATTACCGTTTGTAGAAGATCGGATTTGTTCTATCAGCCCAGGTGAAAGTCGATCATTGAATAAAGACCGGTAAGCTTCGGCTCGTTGCGCGCTGCCGCTACCTAATTCGCTATAAGCCGCATGCGGGCTTATAAAGCCTGACAGCTCGCCCTGTGCGTTTGCCCTATAGCTGGTCCAGCGATAGTCGCCCGGATGAATAACCATACCGGCTCTAACCGGGTTCATTTCGATATATCGATAGCAAGCTAAAACATAGTTTTCTTGTTGAACCAAACAGGAACGGAAACGGCCTTCCCACAACGTACCCGTTCGTTGATATGTTCGATTGACATATTGAACGTAGCGCTGCCCAAGCCCCTTCATAAGCAGCCCAGCCCCTGCGCAGCAGGTGGGAGTCAACAACAAATGAACATGATTTGTCATCAAGCACAATGCGTGAACTTTACAGCCATAAAATTCAGCAAGCATGGCTAATGTATCAATGTAAAAAATATAGTCTTCATCTGAGTAAAAACACGCAGACCGATTGTTTCCCCGTTGAATAATATGCAACGGGATATCCGGCAGTAAAACCCTAGGACGGCGAGCCATATAAACCCCTAACTGGATAAGAGCTTACAGCTTAGCCGCCCTTCAACAGGCCAACAGAGTGGAATAATTACAAAAAATAAATCATGTTTTTAAAGAGCAACTCTGCTCAACTCTAAAAAACAAAACCGTGGTCTGACCCCTATTTCATGCGTAAAAAATTAACTTTTGCTTCGCAAGCTCTAGCGGTATGGAATGCATTACTCAGCTCCTTTTTTCGAAGGGTATGCCGGGAGAGCTGACCTAGGACCGCCCGGATTATATCTAAATCCTCCTGGCATATGCGCGTCCAAATGCCGTGGGATCCCTCAGGGTCTGCCCCCTATTTCCCTTCAAACTCGCCGCTTAATTATCAAGGATAAACAAAGTCTATACTAATTTTAACTTCAACTAAATCCAAGGTCACCTCACAGCCACTCCACGCTGGCAGCCCTCCTGTAAGTTTATTCTCAACATACCAACTACGCAGCTCTGTTAAAAGAGCTAAAATATCTGTATTGGCTCGCCCGCCTGCCGTGAACCAGGCAACGTTACCTTGTTTATCAATGTAGTCATACTCATACTCACAGCTATCTAGCTCTTGGGAGAGCTGTGCACGCATTATAATTTTACATGCTCCATCGGGAGCAATCTGAAATAAAATGCTCCCAATGTCATTGTAGATATCATCATCACTACGCATCAATTTCCACCCGGTGAGTTTTTAAATACAATCTCTTTTGGACGAGCACCGCCTATTGAATACTCCACATTAAAGCTATCTGGCCGAACACTTTTACCAGAATACACAGGCTCAATCTTCAGAATCCCTCAGGGTCAGACCACTATTTCCTCTATTTATTTTTTTTAGCTATCATCAGTGCTCTATCAATCATATCGGAGGTAATGTAAGGCACAAATCCGAGCCTGTCGCCCTTCCCAAAGCTCTGTTTATATTCATCCAGACGTACCGTATCACCAGCCAGTGCTAGAGCCGCCAAATGGCGAACTGGCATTGCACCTTTAGCATCTGTTGGTAGCACTCTATAAGCGCTCAACCCCTCGTCAATACTCTGAGAGCGAGCCCAAGACAACGCCTTCTCAGACAGCCTAATAACATCATCTTCAGAAAAACTAGACAATTTCTCCGGAGCTTCATTACTAACTATGATCGGAGCATTACTACCGCCATCACCCATTATAAAAGAAGCGGCCTCCGAGAATTCCTTTGAGGAGATGGAGGGCATAAGCGAAACCCGGAAATGGTCCGAGCGCTTACCAACAGATGGGATGACCTGAAGCTGAGCCTCTCCGACGTCAGTGACGCAAAAATAATCACCAACTTCATCTTTGCTACAAGTCCATCCCAGTTCCTTCAAGATTGAAACCACATCTTTTTCTTTCATTACTTAGCACCAGGGAACTTCATAAGTTCAATAGGAATGCCATTAGGATACCCTCGCTCCTTTAACGGCACACCCGGTTTCAGGCCAAAGCTTTCAGCCACTTTACCCCTAGTGGAAATAGGGGTCAGACCACTATTCTTAAATTTTTAACACCCAATTTTTCGGGCGTCCTGACACACTCGGTGAAACTCTTTTACCTAATATCTACGCAATCTCTGACGCAAACTTCTGATCGCCCAAAACATAATTGCCGTTTGTAGAAGAGCGAATTTGTTCTATCAACTCAGGTGAAAGCCGATCCATGAATATTGACCGGTAAGCTTCGGCTCGTTGCGCGGCGCCGCTACCTAAGTCGCTATAAACTGTATGAGGGCTTATAAAGCCTGATAGCTCGCCCTGTGCGTTTGCCCTATAGCTGGTCCAACGGTTGTCGCCCGGATGAGCAACCATACCCGCTCTGACCGTGTTCATTTCAATATATCGATAGCAAGCTAAAACATAGTTGTCTTGTTGAACCAAACAGGAGCGGAAACGGCCTTCCCACAACGTACCCGTTCGTTGATATGTTCGATTGACATATTGAACGTAGCGCTGCCCCAGCCCCTTCATAAGTAGGCCAGCCCCCGCGCAGCAGGTGGGAGTCAACAACAAGTGAACATGGTTTGTCATCAAGCACAATGCGTGAACTTTACAGCCATACAATTCAGCAAGCACGGCTAATGTATCAATGTAAAAAATATAGTCTTCATCTGAGTGAAACCACGCAGGCCGATTGTTTCCCCGTTGAATAATATGCAACGGGATATCCGGCAGTAAAGCCCTAGGACGGCGAGCCATATAAACCCTTAACTGGATAAGAGCTTACAGCTTAGCCGCTCTTCAACAGGCCAACACAGTGGAATAATTACAAAAAATAAATCATGTTTTTAAAGAGCAACTCTGCTGAACTCTAAAAAATAAAACCGTGGTCTGCCCCCTATTTCCCCTTTATGCAACAGTAACCTTATCGCCATTAACCGACTCAAATACCGCCCCCACCACTCCTGCTGCCTCAAATCGAAGTTTCACATCTTCGCTCACTACAATCGCACCCAAATATTTTTTAATCCTAAAAATATGAAAAGCACCTACTTTTGACTCATCTATGGCCAAATTATAAAACGCGCGGTATTGACCAGCCATGTCTGGGCGCACAGGATCATTCACTGAAAACTTTGTAAACCTTGAAGACTCTTCATCTACACAATCTATTTGTGTTTCTATGATCATTAGAAAATAATTTTGCGAAACGTGTTTCCCTTCGATATCAACGGGCTCGAAGACCACATTTTGATAAGGTTGATCGACTTCAGACAAACCTATGAGTGAATTTCGAGCTCTCTCACTCAGAACAGGAACACTCGCATAGCCCGCTAGAGAATAATCAATTTCAACGCCGTCGAACCTGACATCGAGCGTATATCTGCCAGGCTCCATGAAATTAAGGGGTGGATTACTAAAGTTCCAATTATCCACATGCCTCACATCGCCGAGCACCCACTTTTCGGAAATAGAAAGATCCTGACGCAGCAAATAATATTTCATATCAATCCCTAGTCAGCCACTTATTAACTTCACTACCCACTATCACTGCTTCCTTTTTAATTCCATCCAACGTCTTTGTAACAGCCGATTTATAGGCTGGTGTTCCAGGCGCTAAGCCTTGAGTAGCCTGTTCCAAGAAAATAGGGGTCAGACCACTATTCTTTTAACTCATACTTTTTTGGGCGTCCTGACACGCCCTGCGAAACTCTTTTACCTAATGCCTGCGCGATCTCGGACGCAAACTTCTGATCGCCCAAAACATAATTACCGTTTGTAGAAGATCGGATTTGTTCTATCAGCCCAGGTGAAAGTCGATCATTGAATATAGACCGGTAAGCTTCGGCTCGTTGCGCGGTGCCGCTACCTAATTCGCTATAAACCGCATGCGGGCTTATAAAGCCTGATAGCTCGCCCTGTGCGTTTGCCCTATAGCTGGTCCAGCGATAGTCGCCCGGATGAGCAACCATACCGGCTCTGACCGGGTTCATTTCGATATATCGATAGCAAGCTAAAACATAGTTGTCTTGTTGAACCAAACAGGAGCGGAAACGGCCTTCCCACAACGTGCCCGTTCGTTGATATGTTCGATTGACATATTGAACGTAGCGCTGCCCCAGTCCCTTCATAAGCAGGCCGGCCCCTGCGCAGCAGGTGGGAGTCAACAACAAATGAACATGATTTGTCATCAAGCACAATGCGTGAACTTTACAGCCATACAATTCAGCAAGCACGGCTAATGTATCAATGTAAAAAATATAGTCTTCATCTGAGTAAAAACACGCAGACCGATTGTTTCCCCGCTGAATAATATGCAACGGGATATCCGGCAGTAAAACCCTAGGACGGCGAGCCATATAAACCCCTAACTGGATAAGAGCTTACAGCTTAGCCGCCCTTCAACAGGCCAACAGAGTGGAATAATTACAAAAAATAAATCATGTTTTTAAAGAGCAACTCTGCTCAACTCTAAAAAACAAAAACGTGGTCTGACCCCTATTTCTGCAACTCTAAAAAACAAAAACGTGGTCTGACCCCTATTTCTGCCTATTTCATGACCCCTATTTCACTCGAGGACGGGAATACGCTGCGCGGGATCGGTGATGTCATACACATGCTGCTCACAGCCCGCGCCGACGATTACGAACTCCACCAGGTAAACCTTCTGCTTCTGCGGCTTGAACGCCGAGCTCATAGGGCCGCAGGCGTAGACAATTTTTTCGGCGTAGCGGTAGTAGTTCGAGTCATACACCCGCGACTCGCCCAATACCTCGATTGTCTGCCCCGGATCAGCCAACACTTCCAACTGCGGGAAGCGCTTGACCGCCGCACTGTTGGCAACCTCACTCATCTTGGCGATCCAGCCGAACACCTTGCCACGGCCTGAATCTACCACCGTGCCGAGGATCTCCGGCCGCTGATCCGCATCACCGCCACGGCGCACGGAGAACTGCACAGGGTAGGTAAAACCGGTGGCCCGCATGATCACCTTGGCTTGCTCGGCATCGGCCACGACCTTGTTCTGCTGCAACTGCACGCCGTCTTTGAGCAGGCTGGACGACGAGTCGCGAGCATTGGAGTGACAGCCCGCGAGGATCAGGGCCGAGAGGATAAAGGCAACTTTTCTCATAAGGGTTTTCCGTATAGATACATGGGCTATGCAAGGATCAAAAACTCAAAAAAAATACGACCCCGTATAAAAACAGGGCGAAGCCGGCCAACGCCGCTCGCCACTCCGGGTCGGCATCCTTACTCATGCCGCCCGGCGCGATGGCCACCCTGGCGCCTCGCGCATAGCTGTAGACCGCCTGGCCAAACCACAACTGCACCAGCACCATGAGGAAAAAGCGCTTCCAGCTACCGTCAAATCGTAGAAAGCCATTGAGTAGCGCAGCCAGGAGTAAGACCACATACAAACGTGATCTGACCTCGATTACCCGCTCTACCACCCACCACGCCCGGACATAAAGGATTTCACATAATCCCACCGTGTAACTATCCAGTACACAGCAAATATTCCTGACAAGGGAAATCCAATCCAGATGAACACCCAGTTCGAATCTGTGCGAAGCAGTATACCAACCACTATGGCGACCATCATGCCGAAAAACGTACTCACCCCACACACCACCGCCAACAATGAAACTATCAGCAGCAGGGTATTTATAAGTTTACTTGCTCGCATCGACCGCCTCATTGTAAAGGCTATTGCCTTTCGCGCCCACGGACAGAAAATATAGCAACATTGCACCGCCATACGGCGCCTTTTTACCAAGAATAAATTGGTTATTATCAAACTTTCTGACCGTCACATCAAATATTGATTTTTCTTGTTCAAACCATCAGCCAACCCCATCTTCAGAGGCACCTTTACAAACCCCGAACCAATTGATAACGCAGCAAAAATGGGACAGATTTATTTAAGTAAAAAAGCACTCGGAAAATTAAATAAATCCGTCCCCTTTTTCCCAGCATCTTCCCCAAATATTGAGGCCCGATGTGATGCACCTGGAATCCTTTGTTTAATCCCTGAAGTTCTTGATAAGTAGGACTAATCACGTCAGGTACACTCTGGCCTGTTGCTTTTGCGCAAAAATAGGGCTCAGTCCACCATTAATGTAAACGTGGTCTGACCCCGATTTTTTGCTGCTGAGCAGAGCACAACTACCTTTTTACCCTTTTCAGTGTATGCACGTCACTTAAACTTCCTTACCAAAGCCCAATACAAATCCTGATAAATAAATAACAAAACACACGAACGCCAGTGCAGCCCGCCCTACTGGATTTGCATCTTTACCTAAACCACCTGGACCAATAGAGACCCAGCCACCTCTCAGGTAGGCAAATACAGCTTGCCCAAACCATAACTGAAGCATCAGCGCGCTAAAAAATGGCCTTGCATCGCCCCAAAATCGAAAAAAGCAATTGAGTAATGCGGCAATCAGCAGCAATACTCCCAATAAATACCTGTATTTGTAGAAAGTCGACTTCATGCTAATTCCCCTTGAAAACATCAATAGCTTTTTCCGCCAATTCGTCCCAGACTTTAGCAACACCCAGTGCATTGGGCACTCTCGCTGCTTCACTTGCAGGAATACCTCTGCTAACAGCGAAACGCTCGAAACCAGCACTTAAGCCATAACTGGTTAATGCTTCCGGGGTTTTGTCGGTCATATAGCTAGACACAAGGGATGCTATTGTTGATCCGTTCGACAGCACAGCTGCTGCCCCCCCTGTAGTAAATACGGCTACGCCACCCATAGCGGTTCCAACATCAGAAACCATCTTGGGGGAAATAGGGGTCAGACCACTATTCTTAAACTTTTAACACACACTTTTTCGGGCGTCCCGACACGCTCGGTGAAACTCTTTTACCTACTATCTGCGCAATCTCTGACGCAAACTTCTGATCGCCCAAAACATAATTTCCGTTTGTAGAAGATCGAATTTTTTCTATCAACTCAGGTGAGAGCCGATCCAGGAATGTTGACCGGTAAGCTTCGGCTCGTTGCGCGGCGCCGCTACCTAAGTCGCTATAAACTGCATGCGGGCTTATAAAGCCTGATAGCTCGCCCTGTGCGTTTGTTCTATAACTGGTCCAACGGTAGTCGCCCGGATGAGCAACCATACCCGCTCTGACCGGGTTCATTTCGATATATCGATAGCAAGCTAAAACATAGTTGTCTTGTTGAACCAAACAGGAGCGGAAACGGCCTTCCCACAACGTGCCCGTACGTTGACATGTTCGATTGACATATTGAACGTAGCGCTGCCCCAGCCCCTTCATAAGCAGGCCAGCCCCCGCGCAGCAGGTGGGAGTCAACAACAAGTGAACATGATTTGTCATCAAGCACAATGCGTGAACTTTACAGCCATACAATTCAGCAAGCACGGCTAATGTATCAATGTAAAAAATATAGTCTTTATCTGAATAAAAACACGCAGACCGATTGTTTCCCGGCTGAATAATATGCAACGGGATATCCGGCAGTAAAACCCTAGGACGGCGAGCCATATAAACCCCTAACTGGATAGGAGCTTACAGCTTAGCCGCCCTTCAACAGGCCAACAGATTGGAATAATTACAAAAAATAAATCATGTTTTTAAAGAGCACTCTGCTGAACTCTAAAAAACGAAAACCGTGGTCTGACCCCTATTTCCCTTGAAACATCCTTTAATCTTGGTCGACTGGTCTCGAGTTGTCTTACCAGTTTGCCAAGCGTGGAGGTCACGTGCGGACAGCAGGCAGGGCAACAAGTCGTCATTGTTGGGAGTGCGCCAGTTGGCCCCGGCTCTTCTGGACCTAGCCTCCCCTCGCATCACCCAACCAAAAGTTCTTTTAATCGCTCTCCAGCAGTAGCTATCTCGCTGGTGGTCAGCGGCGTATAGCTAACAACAATCAACACACCTCCGGCCAATTCCGAGGTCTCCTCAACGTGCCCCTTGAGACAGTTAATAATCTGTTGAGGGCTTTTCCCAAATGCACGAAGGCATAATTTCTCATCAAAATAATTAGCCGCATTTATACGAAAAACACCCTCTCTCCCGTTAACATCTTTTTTTGTAGCATCGCATGCAGCTACTACTGCCGGCCAGTCGCTTCTAGTGACAGACCAATCATGCAGTGCAGCTCTATAGGCACCAAAAGCCTCTACGTACGCAGGGAAAATTCGTTTCAACAAGTCCAAATAATCAATTTTAGCATTCGAAAACTCAATGAATAGAGAGTCATCAAATTGAGCATCATCTTCTAGATATTTCTCACTTCTAAGAGAATATGCAATTCGACCTTTTATTCCCTTTGGAAGGAATTTATCCAAAGAAACAGAAACAACAAGCTCGCCTTCAATATCGGGAACATCTACAGCACCGGCCAAATTCCATGGCGCACCTAAGCCGGACAACCTTTCGATAATATTTTCGTGCCGTTTTTCAATAGACTCTGAAAATTTTGGCCTATGACGAAATTCAAGCTTATGCGTAGTCATTAGGGTGCAACCCTCGCAGTAACGTTTCTGATATTTTGCTCAATCAAAATATCAGTTGCTCTCTCAGCCGCTTTTTGACTTGGAAATTCAAAAACGGCTTTGATACCGGGATTTTGTTTCAACGCATTCGATGAAATAGTGAAAACAGGGGTCAGGCCCTGAGGGATCCCAGCTTAGCCTTCGATCACTAGGCGGACAAAATAAAAATATTACAAAAATAAATTATGCTTTGAAAATACCAACTCTACCAAACTCTAAAAAAGCAAAATCGTGGCCCACCTTATTTTTCAAAAAATAAACCATATTTTTAAATAACAACTTCACTGAACTCTAAAAAACGCAAAACGTGGTCCACAAAACGTGGTCTGCCCCCATTTCCCTAGCCAGTTTGACACCACCTTTTGTACCAACTTAATAAATGAATTTGGTATTAGCCTTTCCACTAGGGTCGATAACCAGTACAAATTTTCTCCAATCACCACCTGTGTGCGATCTCATCAGCTCGTGCAACTTATGGACGTGACTAGAAGCTCTATCTTCAGGGTCATCCAAAAGCTCGCTGAAGAACAAGCCATCGCGAACGAATGAGTATTTAGAACCTACAGACCACCCTCCGTCATAAACTTCATGCTCAAATTCACAACGCATTTCCTCGTACGGACCATTCGCAGAGTCATGCATGATCTGCGTGAGCGCATTCAAGACCTGTACTTGTTGCTCAATGCTCATTGCCCGGCCTCATTCCTGAATGACTTGCGCATTTTTATTCCATTGATTGAGTAGTCAATAACTAATGAATCTGGTCTTGCCGACACAGGATCCGTTCTAGAAAAGCGCACTGTCACGGCGCCGACCTGATCACCGTTGTTCAACCCCTTCTTAATTTCTGTTTCCCACCGCTTATAGGCAGAGTTATTGAAATTACCATCCTGCGGAAAGAGGTTGAATCTGTCACAGGTACCACCAAGCTGACAACCCTGGATGTGCCCCCCCACATCCGTTGGCAATCCCTCTTTGCCAACTGCCGTTTGGCGTGCATCACGGACGCCTTTATCCAACGACGGACTGTAGGTAATTTCATCAACGTAACCGCTTGAATTGGTCTTAAATTCAGTGCCGTTGCTCAGCTTGACTTGGCTATTTGGTGGGGGCTCATTCAGTATTTTGTATTCAGGTGTTCCTTTACTGGCTTTGGTCACATCGACCTCAACACTAGCCAGTTTGACACCACCTTTTTCACCAGCCTCCTTTATCGGGTGGGCATAGGGCATGCCAGCCTCAGCATCCGGCGAGGAAATCGAGGTGTATGGCGCCTTTGCACCCTGAATCTCATTACTGGCGCTGCTAATCAGCTTCGATGCTTCGCTGATATCGCCCCTGTTCAGAGCTTTGCGTGCCATTTTCAAGGTGCCGGAAATAATCCGTTCACCTGGAATAAGTGATGCTGCTACCTCAAGGTAATCAAGTGCACTCTCAGCCTCCGCTACGCTTTTAACTGTGCCGACAACTGGTACAAAATTTGCGCCTTCTGACAGGGCATCTTTGAGCTCTTCACGCCGCTGAGTATACATCTTGACCGAGCACGCTTGCTCACTCATGCCAGCGCAGTTTTGCTCCTTGTAGTGTTGGTTTTCTGCTTTGACGCGGTCTTCAGCCTGCTGCTCAAGTGTCTTATGTGCGGCTAATGCTTCTGCAATATCACTGAGGGAGTTGTTCTCCACCGCATTGCTTCCCGCCTTTGCCCCAGTAACCGCACCGCCCAGATCACCACCAGCAATCCCCCCAGCCAACCCTGCTGCTAGACCCGAAAGTGCAACAACCGTCTCTCTCTCCTCCTCCGTCAACTCGATTGTCTTCCTGCCCGGATACAACTGATGGGCGATGAATTCACCCGTCGCCGCTCCCGCAGCCCCCGCTCCCGCAGAGTTGCCTTGCGCCTGCGCCACCACCGCACCCAATACGGCATGCGCCATGGTGTTGAGTACAGCGTTGTCTCCGGTGGTTTTCCTGATGACTTGCGCCATGTACGGCGCCGACGCGCCCGCAATAGCGGAACCGATATCGCCTCCCACCAACCCTTGCAATGCTGCTGTCACCGCCTGCGCTACACGTGGGTAATTGCCGCCGACCCCGTAGTCCGCCATGATCCGTTGATAAGCGTCAGTGGCAATCAGTTGTTTCTTGTAGGCATCGACGTCCTCTTTTTTGGCATCTTTTCCAGGGTCCTTGATGCCACGCTTATCAAGTTCAGCACGCGCCTCTTTATCAGCATCGATCTGGCCTTGGGTTCGAACGATGTCTACTGCCTGAGTACCAATATCCGCAATCAACTGCACCTGCCGCAGGCGCTTCTGCTCTTTTTCCTTATCAAAGATCGGGCTGATGCTGCCGTTGGCGTGTTCAACATCGTGGCTCAGCGTTGCAACGTCCTGCTGCTGTTTAGCAGGGTCGCGGATGTCGAGGGTACCGTTGGAAATGGCCGATGAGGTGGTGCCGCTGTCACTGTCGCCATGATTGAACGCGATCAAGCTGCCGGAGGGCAGGTTGCTGATGAAGGCGTTCGCTCCGCTTGCGCCACTGCTCACACTGGCGCTCTGCAACTGGCTTGTGTACTCAGCCTTGTTCTTTAAAACGCTCCATCCCAGCGTGCCGGTGCTCAGGCGGTTTTTGTCCGGCGTGGCTGTGCTGCCGATCACGCTGCCATCGAGTTGCGTGTGGTTGCCTACGTCAATCTGGTAGCCGCCCTTACCGCCGAACAGGCCGGTTTGCTCCTGCACACTCTGGTATTTGGAGTCGATCTTGCTTTTACTGATGCTCAGGTTTGCACTGCCGCCGGTGCCGATGATGGCGAAGCTGACGCCGCCACTCACATCCGTCTGCTTGGACTTGTAGTTATCGGTGTCTTGCAGACTTTGCAGCGTAAGGTCGCGCCCCACAGTAGCGGTAATTTTGTCTGCGCTGACCTGCGCGCCCTTCAGGGCGGTGTCTCGGCCGCTGATCAGGCTGACCTGTTTGCCCGCATCCAGGGTTGTTTCCGTCCAGGTGGTGCCAGTGCCCTTCTCGTTACCGGTGCCTTTGTTGGCATTGGCGAAAATGCTCAGGCCGCCGCCTTCGGAACCCACGCCTAGGCTGATACCTACCGCACCACCACTGCTGCTATTTTTGCCATCAAGTTTTTGGTTATTCGCCGCAGCTTCCAGGCGAATATCGCGCTCCGCCGCCAGCCGCATCTCATTACCGGCCTGAAGCTTGCTGCCTTGAACATGGATATCACCTGCGGCCCCAGGCGTACCGTTACCGTCCGCCACGATGGTGAGGTTGTTGCCGGCCGTCAGGCTGCTGCCCTGGCTGAGTGTCTGCTCCTGGGTCTGTTTGGAATCGGATTTCTGCGAACCCAGGGAGATGCTGATCCCCACAAACTGCGAAGCGTTAGCGCCGGTCATGCCGCCATTCTGCTGCGCCGCTTGCCACGCCTGCACCCCCGTCAAACCCGCCTTCACACCTTGCAGCGCCGAGAGGCGGCCGTCGTCCTCGTTCTTGGCTTGCTTGGCGGTCTTATAAGCGGAGTCCACCGCACTGCCCACGGTGCCGGACAACGCCAGGGTCAAACCACTGGTTTTGCTTTTGGAGGTCTGCTCGCTACGGTTGTTGTTCTCGGAAGCCAGGATGCTGACATTTTGCCCAACCAGGCTGATGTCCTTACCGGCAACCACGTCAGAGCCACGAATGGTCAGGTCTTTGCCAGCCTGAATATCCACACTGCCCAGCACACTGCCGATGTTGCTGGCTCGGGTGGTTTCGGTGCTGCTGGTGAAGGTGTTCTGGTTGCTGCTTGAACCCAACGTAACGCCGATGCCGCCGCTGCTCATCAAGCCCGATTTTTTGGTCGAGGACGAATGGCTTTGTTCAAAGGTTTCCGTGGCCCCATCAATCACCACATTGCGCCCGGCAATCAGGCTGGTGGCGTTGGTGGAAACCACGTCGCTGGCGGTAGTGCCGATGTCACGGCCAGCACGCACGACCACGGTATCAGCGCTGATGGAAGAACCCTGCTGACTGATCTGGTTACTGCTGTCGATGCGCGTTTTCTGGCTGCTGGACAGCAACCCTTTGCTGGTTTTGGTTTTGCGGTAATAGCTGTAGTCGCTGTCTTGCGCGGCGTTCAGCGCCAGGTCATTGCCTGCGTACAGGTAGGCTTCCTTGCCGGCACTCGCACGGCTGGCGCTGACCACGAGGTCGTTGCCGGCACTGAGGGAGAGGTTCTCACCGGCAACCAGGGAGGTGCCCACTTGCTGAACGTGGTCCTCCTGACTGGTCACCTTCTTGGAATTAAACGCCGAATGCTGTTCATTCGCCGCCGACGCCAGGTTCACATTTCCCTTGGCCACCAGCGCCAGATCACGCGTGGCATTCAACTGGCTGCCGATAGCACTGATGTCCCGCGCAGCCACCACCTGGAAGTCACGCCCGGCCTCGATCACAGTGCCGTACTGGTTTGCGCTGCTGCTGCGCATGTAGGTGCTGACGGCATTGGCGTTGCGTTGTTCGGCGGTGGCCAGGTTCACGTCGCGCCCGGCTTGAACGCCCAGGTCGGCGCCGCTTTTGAAGGCGCCGCCGGTGCTGTTGACGTCGCGGCCGGCTTGCAGGGTCAGGCTGTTGGCGGCCTCGATGCGCGCAGCGTTGTCAACGAAGTCGGTGCGCTCGGTGCGGTAGCCGCTGCTGCTCTGGTGGCTTGTGACAGTGCGTTCGTTGAGTACATCGCCATTTACCGCGCGCACGCTGACGTCGCGCCCGGCGATGATGCCGCCGGCGCGGTTGGTGAGGGTGTTGCCGGCGAGCAGGTCGAGGCGGTTGCCCGCTTGCACAAGGCCGCTGTTGACCATGTTGCGCCCGGCGCTGGCAGCGAGGTTGTTGGTGGCGCGCAGGGTGCCGACGTTGTTGAGGTCGGTGCCGCTGACCAGGTTCAGGTCGCTGCCGGTGATGAGTGCGCCGTTGGGCGCCAGGCGGTTGTTGGCCTGGGCCAGGTAGAGCACGGGCACCAGCACTTGCTGGCCGGCGACGGTGGCGTTTTCCATCCACACGATGTCGTGGGTCAGGGCCGCGACTTGCTCAGCGGTGAGGCTCACGCCTACGGCCAGGTTAAGCGCCTGTTTGGTGCCGATGGCGTTGTCCATCAGGTACTTGAACATCGCTGTGTCGCTGGTCTGGCCATCGATGAAGCGCTGGCCGGTACGGGCGATCACGGCTTGCTGGATCAGGCGCTGTTCATACAGGCCGTCACCCAGGCGCTTTTGTGCCTGGTCCGGGTCGTAGCCCAGTTTGGACAGCATGTAGTCGGAGCTTAAGAACTGGCTGAGGTTGGTCAGCAGCGGGTTGGTTTCGATCAGGTATTTCTGTGGGTTGGAAACGAACTGGCTGTCTGGCAAGCCCTGCACGCGGTTGATCACCACGCCGTCGGCCGAGGTGCTGCTGCCGGGTACGACCGGGCCGGTAACCGGCATGCGGTCGACGCTGCCGCCGCCCAAGGTCCAGCCTTGCGGCCCGGTGCTGGCTGGCGCGCTGGCGCTTTGGCCACTGAGACGGAACAGCCCGCCTTGGCCGGTAGGCAAGGTAAAGCCGGGCAGGCTCAGCGGGTTGATCTGCTGTTGGGCCAGGTCCGGCGGCAGTTGCTGGTTGAGGGTCACGCGGGTGGAGTAACCGGCTGCGCCACTGGCACCGGTGGCGTCGGTGGTGGTTTTGGCGCCCGCACCGATGTAGCTATAGCCCAGGCGTACCACGCTGTTGTCGATACCGGCTTGGGCCTTGACGTCTACCGCGCCGCCCGCCTGAATCACGGCGGCGTAACGTTGGTCATCGCTGGCGATTTTGGTGACTTTGCCGAACTGGGTGCGCTCGATCTCCATCATGCCGATGAAGTTGGCCACGGTGGCTTCAAGGCCGCCGAGGTCATTGGGGTTGTAACCGGCGCTTTTGTACCAATATTTGTTGGTGAGTGCGGCGGCGGCGCCGAACCAGCCTTCAGGGTGCTTGGTGCGCTCTGACGTGAAAAGACGATAGGTCTCGGTCTCGCCGGTTTCGATGCCGGTGTTGACCAAGTTGTTCAGGCGCGCGGTGAAGTTACCGCCGGCCGCGATCGAGCTGCTGCTGTTGAGCAAGTCGCCGCCGGCCAACGTCATGTTGCCGCCGGCGGTGATGCTTGAACCGGCACTGGCAGCGGTCACTTCCAGTTTGTCGCGGGTCACCAACTCCCACACGTAGTTGCGCGGGGTGCCGCCGGCTTTGCAGTCACCGGCGTTAACGTACTTGATGCACGTGCCTTCGGTGGCCGAGGCGGTGTAGACACCCGCGTCGTTGACGTCGAGTACCGCCCGCTCGTTTTTGATCGAGTTGGCGGACAGGCTGAGGTTGCCGTCACTCTGAATCGTCGATGAGCTGTTGAGGATGCTGCTGGCCAGGCCGCCCTTGCCGTCGCGGTCGACGCTGAGGTTGCCCAGGCTGTAGACGTCGGCGTAGCTGTTGTTCAGCGCGTCCACACGCAGGCTCATGTCGCCACCGCTGAAGATCAGGCCGTGGTCATTGAGCAAGGCGCCGGTGGTGGCGACCAGTCGTTGGCCGCTGCCCAGGGTCGCGTAGTTGTTGAGTGTGCCGGCGTTGACCACCAGGTCGGTGGCGGCGGTGAGGCGCCCACGGTTGTTGAGTGTGCCGGCGATGGTAGCGGTGGTGACGCCGCCGCCGGCAATGCTGGCGGTGTCGCTCAAGTTGGCCTGTGCGGCGCTGAGGTTGAGGTTGCCCAGGCTGCTGATGCGCCCGCTGCTGTTGAGCGCGCCGCTCAAGGTCAGGTCGAGCGCGCCGTCGCTGGCGATCAGGCCGTGGGTGGTCCAGTTGGCGCCATTGCCGACAAAGCCTCGGGCACCGAGCAGTTGGCCGGTGGCGGTCTGGTCGAGGTTGTCGACGTTGACCGTGAGTTGCCCGGCCTGGATCACGCTGCTGTTGGTCCAGTTGCCCTGGGTGATGGTCAGGTCGCCACGGGTGACCAGGCTGCCGCCCACGTCGTTGAGGTTGGCCGGGGCAATGCCGAAATTGCCGGTGCCCACGTGCAGTACGTTGCCGCCCAGGTTCTGGAAGCTGCCGGCGTTGAGGGTCAGGTCGTTGTTGGCGGTTTCCACCACACCGTTGCGGTTGTCGAACAGGCTGCCGATGGCGAATTCGGTGGTGCCCGCCGTGCCCAGCGCACGCAGGCGCCCGGTCTGGTTATCGAGGCTGGCCGCGCGCACCTTGAGGGTGCTTTCGCTTTCGATGATGCCCAGGCGGTTGTTGAGCGCGCCGCTGAGGTCCAGGTCGATCTGTTGGCCAGCAATCTGGCCGTCGTTGTCGCCGCTGTTATCGAAGTCATGCCCGACCACGCGCATCAGGCCTTTGGCATACAGCCCGCCGTTGCGGTTGTCGAAATTGCCGGTGGTGACCAGTGCGTTGCCGCCCTGCGCCGCGATGCGCCCGCCATAGTTGTCTACGCTGCCGGCTTGCAGGTTGAGGCTTTGCCCCTGCATCACGCCGCCCTGGCGGTTGTTGTTGAGGTCGTAACCGTTGCGCAGCACACCGACCACTTGGGTTTGCAGCGCGGCCTTGAGGCTGGCGAGGGTGCCGCCACGGTTGTCGAGGCTGGCGGCGTTGACGCTGAGGTCACCGGCCTGGGCGATCAGTTTGCCGCTCTGGTTATCCAGCGTGTCGGCCACGTTGGCGGTCATGCCGCCCTGGCTTTGCACGGTGCCTTGGCCATTGTCCAAGCGGTTGGCGGTGAGCAGGAGGTCGGCGTTCTGACTGTAGATCAAGCCGTCGTTGCCGTTCTGCACCAGGCCGCTGGCGGTGAGGCTCAAGCGGTCGTTGGCAGCCAGGGTGCCACGGTTGCGGTTATCCAGGCCGCCGGTCAGCAGGGTCAACAGGCCTTGGCTGGCGATCTGGCCGCCCTGGTTGTTGATCTGCGCCGCGCGGCTGATCAGCAGCGGGCCGCCGCTGGCCAGTTTGCCGTTGGTGTTGGTCAGGGTCGCGAGCAGGTCAAGGGTGGTGGCGGTGCCGCCACTGATGCTGCCGGCGCTGTTGTCCAGGTTTTGCGTAGCCAGGCTCAGGGCCGCGCCGCTGTCGATCACGCCGCCCTGGGCGTTGTTCAGCAAGCCGCCGACGGTCAGCGTCTGCCCGGCCGCGCTGGAGAGTACGCCTTTGTTGCTGTTATCCAGTTCGCCGGCATTAACGGTCAGCGCTTTCTGGCTCACCAGTGCCCCGCCTGCGCTGTTGAGCAGGTTGGCGGTCAGCGTGGCGTTAAGGTCGCCGTATCGGCTGGACAAGGTGCCGCCGTTGCGGTTGTCGAGGTTCGCACCGCTGACGGTGAGGCCCTGCCAGCCGGACATCAGGCCATTCTGATTGATCAGGTTTTCGGCATTGAGCACCAGCAGGTTATTGCTGATCAGCTTGCCGTTGCTGTTGTTCAACGTGCGGCCGTTGAGGTTCAGGGTTTGCGCGCTGGAGAGTTCGCCACCCTGGTTGCTGAGGTCACGCAGGTGGTTGATGGAGAGGTTGCCGGCGGTGGTGATCAGGCCACCCGCGTTGTTCAGGTCGCCGGTGGCGGTGCCGAAGTCCAGGGCAATCGCGCTGCCCAGCAGCGAGCCGTTCTGGTTGTCCAGCGCGGCGCTGTTGAGCGTCAGCGTATTGCTCGCGTTGAGCAGGCCCTGGTCGCGGTTGGTCAGGCGGCCAGCCACGTTGAGCAGCGTGTCGCCACGGCTGGTGAGGGTGCCGCCGCTGTTGTCGAGGTCGGTGGCGTGGGCGTCAACCGAGGCGGCGGCAATCATGCCTTTGACGTTGGCCAGGGCCTGGCCGATGCGCAGGGTCAGCGCGGCGTTGCTCAGCAGTTTGCCGCTGCTGTTGTCGAGGTTGTCGGCGGTGAGTGTGAACGCCTGGCTGCCGGAGATTTCGCCGCCCTGGTTATGCACGTTCTTGAGGTTGTTGAGCATCAACAGCGGCGCGTTGATCAGCCCGCCCTGGTTATTGAACTCGCCACGGTGCAGGTCCAGCGTCAGCGCCTCGGCGCTGGTGATCTGGCCGCCTTGCTGGTTGTTGAGGTCGGCAGTGCCAAGGGACAGGGCCTGGCGCGCGCTGAGGGTGCCGTTCTGGCTGTTGTCGACGCTTGCGGCGTTGAGTATCAGGCTGCCATCGGTGACCAGCCGCCCGCCTCGGTTGTCCACCGCGCCGAGTGCACTGAGGGTCAGCGGCCCTGCGCTGGAGAGCGTGCCGCCGCCGTTGGCCAGCGTGCGCGCGGTGATGCTCAGCAGCCCTTCACTGCTGATCAAACCCTGGTTGCGGTTAAGCAGTTGGTCGACATTCAAACCTGCACCGGCGCCAGCAATCAGCAGCCCGCCGTCGCTGTTATCCAGTTGCGTAGCGGTCACCTGCACGCCCGCACGGCTGGACAGCTCGCCGTTGCGATTGTCGATGTTGGCGACATTGACCTGCACACCACCCACGCCTGCGACCAAGCCTTTTTGGCGGTTATCGAGGCTATTACCGGCCACGCTTACCGTGCCTTGGCTGGTGACCAGCCCGGCTTGGTTATTGAGGCTGCCGACGTTGAGGCTGAGCGCATTGCCCGCTGTGATAAGGCCCGCGACGTTATCGAGGGTCGCGACCGTGAGCGTTGCGGTGTCGAGGCTTGAGAGTTCACCGCCCTGGTTATTCACCTCACCGACGACGGCGGTCAGCGGCGCGTTGCTGGTGACCAACCCACCTTGGGTGTTCTGCAGGCGATCGGCCGTGATGGCCAGGCCGCCGTTGCTGAGAATGCGGCCTTTGTTCTGGTTATCGACGGTGGCGGCGGTAATTTGGGTGTGTTGTTTGGCACCCAGTGTGCCGCCCTGGTTGTTCAACGCTTGGGCATCCACGCTCAACGCGCGGCTGGCAATCACACTGGCGCCGGTGTTGGTGACGGCCTTGCCGCGCAGGCTCACATCGCCTGTGGCGTTGCGGGTGTTGTCGGCGTTGACGCCGGCTTCGATGATGTCGCCGTTGGTCAGCGTGCCGCCGCTGGACAGCGCAATGCGGTCACGGGCGGCCAGGCTCTGGCGGTTAGTGAGGTCGCCCTGGGTGTTCACGTTAAGGGCTGTACCGGCATACACCGGCCCTTTGGCGTCCAGGCTTGCGGCGTTGATGTTGACCGCGCCGCTGGCGGCGGTTTGCGCCATGCTCAAATGCCCATTGGCATCGAGTTGGATATCACCACCACTGGCCGCCAACGTGCCGTCGAGCTTCACGCCCACACCGGCTTCGGTGCCCACCAGTTTGATCGCACCGGCGTACATGCCGCCCAAGGCACTGGAGTCGATGGCCAGCTCGGGCTTGGCGCTGCCGTCGTCGGCACGGGCGGTGGCTTTCAGGCTTTTGGCGTCGACGTCGTTGCGCCCGGCGACCACGGCCAGTTCACGGGCGTTGATTTGCGCGTTGATCTTGGCCGAGCGGGTAATGATTTCGAAGCGGTCGACGTTGCTGGCGTTCAGGCCTTCGCCGTCGATGGTCACGGCGCCGCCGTCCACTTGGTAGTGGTCCAGGCGACCGACGTTGTCCATCATCGGCTTGCCGGTGGTCAGGGTCACGTTGGGCGTGTTGATAAACCCGCAGCCGCTGCACGTGATGCCGTAAGGGTTGGCGACGATGACTTTGGCCGACTGCCCCGCTACTTCGGTGTAACCGCGCAGCTGGCTCGGGCTGCCGCCGTTGACTTCGTTGAGGATAACGTTGGCCGCGCCGCCCTTGAGGTTGGGGTTGCCGACGATGTAACCGCCCAGCTGGGTGTTCTGCAGCGCGCCAGTGGCGTTGTTGAGGATCACGCCGTTGGGGCCGACGTTGTAGTCCTTGAACTGGTTGTGGGACAAGCCACTGCCATTAGGGGTGGCGATGTTCACCACCGGCACGCCATTGCCGGCCTGGCCGACGCTGGTGGCCGGGTTGCTCACCACAATGCCTTCGGCCTGGGCCAGCAACGGCTGCCAGAACAGCGCGTTGACCAGGATCAGCACCAGGCCGCGCTTGGGCAGGCCGAAGAACGCGTCGCGGCGCTTCAGGGCAGCAGAAGGTTGGCGGGCCAGAAAGGCAAAGTGGCGAACATCCATGGTCAAATTCTCGTTGCAGCGGGGCGTTGAATTACAGGAAGAAATCCATGCGGAAGTAGATCGGCGCTTCACGCTCCGTCACCACTCCAGGTCTTTCTAACGAGTGGGCAAACGTCACACTGGTGCTGACGTATTTGCCACGGGCGAACAGTTCCACGGAGTTGCTTGAAACGCGGCCGTGGTTGTCACCGTTGTAACGGTCGTTGCGGATCACGCCCTGGTCGTAACCGAGGCTGGTGCCGTATTCGGCGAAGGCCGGGCGCAGCCATTCCAGGGTGACCGGGCGCGCCCAGCGCACTTCGTTGCGCCAGTAGCCGCCGCTGTCGCCGGACAGTTGCTGGTCCTTCAAACCGCGCACCGACGACGAGCCGCCGAGGCTGATGCGCTGCGGCGAGAACAGCACGTCTTCACTGCGTTGCCCGGTGGCCAGGCTGGTGAAGCTGAACGACTCACCCCACAGGCGAAACGGCTGCAAATAGCTGACCGTGGCAGTGTATTTACGGTAATCCGGGGTGGGCGTGAGGTTGCCAAACTGATCGCGGTGCTGGTCGTCGCGCTGGGCGTCAAAGGCGCCGATGCCGTTCTGTACGCCGAGGTCGATGTTGACGAAGGCATTGCCGATGCGTCGGCCGTGGTTGATACCAAACTGCAACTCACTGAGGCGGTTGCTGCTGATTTCGAGCTGGGCGTCGTTGATGTAGTTGTTGGTGCGCAGGTGAGCCAGGCCGACGTTGAGCGAGGTTTTGCTGACGTCATCGCGGTGGATCACACGTTCGGCGCGCAACTGGTGGTTCTGGTTGTCGCCCGATTGCTTGAATTTGAAGGTGTCGGTATAGCCGAGGGCGCGGTAATCGCTCTCGCTGTAGGTGTAGGTGAAGTTCCACCAGCCCCACGGCACGTTGTAATAGAGCAGGGTGTTTTTCGAGGTTTTCTGGTGGTCGCTGATGGCGTCGTGGCCACCGCGCAGCACCAGTTGGTCAGCCAGGCCGAGCGGGCTGTCCCACTCCAGGCCCGCGCCCCATTGCTGCTCGCCGGTGCTGCGTTGCCCGTCGTTGTTGCGCGACAGGCTAGCGCGCCAGGGCTTTTGCGGGGTGTTCTTGACCACCACGTCGCTGCCGCCCACTTGCTTGCCGGGCGTCAGCTCCATTTGCGCCTGTTTGGACGGCAACCGGTTGAGCTGGTCCACCAGTTGCTCGACCTCGCGCAGGTTCAGCGCCTCACCGACCTTGCCGGGAAACGCCATGGCCAGTTCACGCTCGGTGACGTTGCTGCCTTCGGCGCTGCGCACCGCTTCGAGTTTGCCTTCGACCACCAACACCTGCAGATGGCCGCTGGAGAGGTCTTGTTGCGGCAAGTAGGCGCGGCTGGTGACGCGGCCTTTGGCGATGTAATAGTCGGTGATGACCTTGAGCAGCTCATTGAGCTGCGAGACGCCCAGGCATTGGCCTACATAGGGTTTGAGCAGCAGCGTGCGGTCGCCGGCAGGCAGGCTGTCGGCGCCTTTGAGTTCGATGTCTTTGATCGGGAAGCAGCGGGTGTCGGCAGGCGTAGCCGGTGCCTGTGGCTTGGCTTCTTTGCCGGGCAGGTCCTGAAGCTCTTGCAGGCGCCGGCTTTGCTCTTCCAGCAGGCGGTTTTGCCGATCGCGGATCAGGTCTTGATCCCCAGGCGTGGGGGCGGCGGTGGCCGTATTCAGGCTCAGGCAGGCGAGCATGAAAGTGCACAGCAAGTACCGAGTCCGTGGCGATAAAAAAGACATGTTCGATCCATCGAAAATCAAGGGGCGGCAAACTACCATCGAACTAGCGCTGGCCCAAGAAACCGGGACAGTTGCACATTCGTGCTTATTACATCCGCAACACATTGATTGTTAACAATAAAGAGTTATCACAAAGAGATAATGGCGGCCGTTAGAAGTTTTATTCCGACCAGCGGCAACTCTTTTGATATTAATTCGGCAAACAATTTAGCAAATGCCATTATTTAGCCATCAACTACTTGCCGAGTTAGGTTAGTGCAGGGGAATAGCGAAAAGTTCGCGGTGTTTTTGTGAATTGGATCCCATTTATCGGAATTCCAAGCGACGCAGATGGAATGTGGGAGCTGGCTTGCCTGCGATGGCGGCGTGTCAGGTATTGATTGGTTGCTGGCCCACCGCTATCGCAGGCAAGCCAGCTCCCACAGGGATCTTTGGTGTCTTTGGATTTTCTAGACGGCGTCTTTGCCTTTTTCCGCGCCGGGCACCAGGGTCAGGCCGGGGCGCTCCACGTCGCGGGAGACGTGGGACTTCACATCCTCGACACCGCCGTCTTCGTCGTTGTGGATCACCAGCACGCCCGGCTTGCGAAACTGCTCCAGGTGGCCGTCGCCCAAATTGAAACTCTCACTCAGGTTTTTGTCGCTCAGCGCATTGGCTTCGGCGCGGCGCTGGGCGAACTTGCGCCCACGGCGTTGCTGATAGCGCGCCCAACTGATCAGGATCACTGCGTTGAACAAGGCGATCCACAGGTAGATCTGCAAGGTGTTGAGCGCGGCGAAAATCGGCGCCTCAATACGTGGGCCGCCGTGGGTTTCCAGCATGGCGCCGATACCACGCGCGAGCAGCCAGATCAGGCCGCCCCACGCCAGCAGCGTCAGCAGCACGTCGATGATCCACATCACGGTGTTTTGGCGAGTTCTGACCAGCTTCATGGTCACGCCTCCTCTTCACTGGGTTTGATGCCGCGGTCCGGGCTGACCCAGCGCGCGCGTTTCTGGTGCTGGTTGAACAGCACCTTGGGAAAGCTGACCAGGGTGGTGAGCAGGCTGACCAGCCAGAACACCATCGGGTACCACACGGTCCAGAACAGGGTTTTCCACAGGTCCTTTTCATAGCGCCGGTCGATCAGGATGCTCACCGCGAACTGCAGCAGGCACACCATTGCCAATACCAGCCCGGTAAAGGCCGGTGGCACCAGGGAATCCACGGCAATCGCCTGCGGCAGTACCACGAACTTGCCCACGCCCCAGAAGATCACCGAGAGCAGGAAGGTGAAGGCCCAGCCGGTGGACAGGCAGTACTCGAACAGCAGTGGCCACAGGTAGCGATGGCGCCATTGCCAGATGCCTCGGATGTTCTTGAACAGCACCTCGGCGCCGCCCTGGGCCCAACGCAGGCGCTGTTTCCACAGGCCGCCTACGGTTTCGGGCATGAGGATCCAGCACAGGGCACGGGGCTCGTAGAAGATCGCCCAGTGGTCCAGTTGCAGCTTCCAACTCACGTCGATGTCTTCGGTGATCATGTCGGTGGACCAGTAGTCGATGCGGTCCAGCGCCTTCTTGCGAAACGCCACCACCACACCCGACACCGTGAAGATCCGCCCGAACACGCGCTGGGTACGCTTGATCAAGCCGATAATCGAGGAGAACTCGCCCACCTGCACCCGGCCGATCAAGGTTGAACGCGTGCGGATGCGTGGGTTGCCGGTCACGGCGCCCAGGCGCGGGTTGTCGAGCATCGGCGCGACCATGTAGGCCGCTGCGTTTTTGTCGAGCAAGGCATCGCCGTCGATGCACACCAGGTACTCACTGCGCGCCGCCACGGCGCCCATGCGCAAGGCCACGGCCTTGCCCTGGTTTTGCGCCAGGTGCAGCACACGCAGGCGTGGGTGTTGCAAGGCCAGGGCGTCGAGCACGGCAGCGGTGTTGTCTTTGGAACCGTCGTTGACGGCGATGACTTCGATATTCGGGTACAGCTGGTTCAGGGCCGCATGAATGGTGTCGGCGGCGTTATCGCCCTCGTTGTAGCAAGGGATGATGATCGAGATCAGCGGGTTGCCGGCCAGGGTCGGCGCCGGCGTGTCTTCCTTCCACGGCCAATGCCGCTCCCAGTGCAGCCAGAAGTACAGCCCGCCGGCGATCCACAGCGCCGACATGAACAGCGGGTAGAAAAACACGAAGTCCATCAGGAACTGCCCGGTGACCAGGAAGATCAGGCCCAGGGGCACACCCAACACCAACGCCAACACGAATAAAGCCAGGATTCTGTCGAACATGATCAAGGGTTCCACTGGTTGGAAAGGGCCGGACGAACTGCCTTCAGGTCCGGCGAATTTTCCAGGAAGTTATCCGGGTAGTAGCCAAAGCTCTTGACCCCCTGGCGTTTGAGCACGCCCATCCATTCGGCCATCTGCGCGCCCTTGATATCCGGCGCTTCTTTGGTCCGCCAGTCTTTGGCTTGCAGCTCGAACACGGTTTTTTCCAGCGCGCCGGGGCGCGCCTTGACCGTGGCGACGAGTTTTTCCAGCCAGGCGTTGGAGGTTTTCAGCTCCTGGCCTTCCATCAATGGCATGGCCATGGGCGCAGTCCAGTCGTAGGCCTGGAGGAAGTCGTCGAGGTTCTGCGCGAACCAGGCTTCGCTGGCCGGGTTGAGCATCGGCTCGGCAAAGATATTGCGTGCGGTCGCCACTTGTGGACCACCGATGGCGCGAACCTTGGCGGTCAGCTCGTTGGTGAAGTCGATCAGGTAGCGGCTCTTGAAGCGCGTCCAGCGTTGCATCACTGCAGGGTCTGCACGCAGCGCGGCAATGCTGCCCGGCAGGCCGTTGGCAGCATAAGCCTTGAGCGCAGCGGGGCTGGCGTCTTCGAAGTCGGAAAGCACGGCGTCGTCGTGGTACAGCACACCGTCGATGGCATTGTTGCGCGCCAGGTCTTCATAGATCTCGCCGATGATCTTGCGCACCTGCGGGTCGAACGGCGACAAACGTTTGTATTGGTCCGGGTCGGTGCCGACCTGGCCGGTTTGCGGGTCCCAGCGGGTCACACGCGGCAGCTTGGGGTCGAGGGCGAAACTCAGCACCGGCATCCAGGCATACACAGCCGCGTGGGCACGGGTGTGCAACTGCCAGGAGACGCGGTTGAACAGGTCGGCGCGCACCGGCAAGTGGCGGTTAGGGAAGTACAGCGAGTGCACCAGGCCGTCGCCTTTGGGGTCGGCGAAGGCTTGCAGGAATACAGTGCCCGCGCCCATGTCCACCACACGTTGTACAAGCTGGTCGAGGTTGCGCGCTTGTTGGGCCGGGTCGGGGTCGTAAACGTTGTCGAGGTCCACGTGCAGCACCCGCAGCGGTGCCTGGGTTTGCACGGCCACCATGCTATTGGCGAAATGCTCGCCGTCCGGGTCCGAAGCCACCAGGAAGCGCGGGCTGTTCATCAGGTTGCCGAGGCTGTCGAGGCCGTCTTCCAGGGTCAGCGCCATCTGGTAGCCCTGCTCGCCGACAATCGCCAGCGAGGTGCCTTTGGCGGCGCCGTAAGGCCACACCCACACCCGAGGCGCCTTGCCGGTCACGCTGCGGATCTTGTTAGTGATCGCCGCGACATCAGCCCGCATGCGCGCATCGAATTTGGCCTGGTCTTCATAACGACCGGTGGCCGGATCAAAGCGCAGGCTGGTCGCCGCCGGCTCGAGGTTGCCCTGGGGGTTGGCCAAAATCCCTTTGTGGTTGTTGTCGGTGTGCGCGGCGATTTCCACCAGGCCCGACTGCGACACTTCACGAATCTGCTGCCAGGTGAGGAATTCCCCACGCGGGCGCGGCGAGCCGGCGAAGTCCACCGGTTGATTGAGCGGCGTATCGATCCAATACCCCACCGGCGCCAGCAAGGCTGGCCAGTGATAGGCGCGCAGAATCGGCATCACGCGGGTGTAGAAGCTGGAATAGCCGTCATCGAAACTGAGCATGATGGCTTTGGGCGGCAACTCGGGGCCGCCGTTGCGTGCCGCCAGGATCTGGTCGACGCTGACCGCCTGGTAGCCGTTCTCGCGCAACCACGCCAGTTGTTCGATCAAACGCTCGGTGCGCACCGCCACCACCGCCTGGTCGGGGTCGCGATCCTCGACATCGTGGTAGGCGATGCCCAGGAAATGGTTTTTCGGCCACGGCGCTTCGTTGGCCAGTATCGGCCGCTCGGCGGGTGGAGTGAAAGGCGCGGGTTGCTGGGCACAGGCACTGGCCAGCATTACACCCAGGACCAACAAGCAACGGCAAAGGACGGTCATGGTCAGGCTCTTTTAGAAACGGTAAGTGAGGTCGACGAGCAAGCGCAGATCGCGTTCGCGATCACCGTCATAAGGTCGGCTGATCAGGCTCAGGTTGGCGCCCACGTCCAGTACATCGTTCCAGCGAAAACGTTGGCCATAGCCGATCAAACCGACGCCACCGGTGGAATAATCCCGTTGGCTGTACGTACCTGCACCGAGCTGGAACTGCTGACTCCACTGAGTCTCGTAGCGGTGATAGAGCACATGATTGACCGTGACCGTGGGCAACACGGTGAAGTCGGACTTGGGGTTGAAGTACACCGTGTCTTCTTTGGTGTTGTGGCTGGTGCCGACTTCCAGGCCCAGGTCTACCTGCACGCCGGGCGCGCTGTAGATGCCCTCGCGGCCAGTCAGTACGGCTTCGAAGCGGTTGTTGCCATCGCTGAAGTGGGACGGGCTCAGGGCCAGTTTCCACTCGCGGCTTTCATTCGCGCGCCAGCGAATAAAGCCACTGCCGCCGTTGGCGGTGACATCGGCATTCAACGCTCGCAGCGGCGTGGTAGTCAGCAGGTAGCCGAGGCTGCCGCCGTACTGCCAGTTGTCGTTGATGTCGCGGGCAATCGACACGGCCGCACCCTGCTTGGAGCCATAGCCGTAGGAGTGGTTGGACACTTCGGCTTCCAGGGTCATGTCGCGGGTGCGACGCTCCACACCGACGCGCTGCCAACGGTGTTGGCCGGTGCCTTCACTGAAATCGGCGGTGGCGTAGCCGGCACCGGCGAACAGGCGCCAGTCTTCATCGATAGGCGGCGTGTAGAGCACGCTTTCGATGCCCCAGTCACGGCTGCCGGCCACTGCGCCGGCGTTGTTGTTATTGCCGCCGCCGTAGCTTTTTCCGGTGTAGGCCTCCACGCGCAGCTCGGCCATGTCGTGTACATCCCGCAGACGGCTCAGGCGCTGCACTTGGCGGCTGTCCGGGTTGCGGGCCAGCACGTCATCGGTGAGCACGTCCATTTGCCGCCATTCCTGCAGGTCCATGGCAGTGTAGGCCTGGCTGACTTCCAGGCCGATATCCCGCGGGGTCTGGGCTTCGGTTTCCTTGAGGATGCCCTCGGCGCGGCGTGGCAGGTCGCGGGCGCGGTACATGTCGGCCTGGGCCAGGCGCAGGCCGACATTGCCGGGGGCTTTGGCCACCAAAGCGTCCAGCCCGGCTTCGCTGCCCGGCAGGTCACCGCCGTAGACGCCGGCCTGGGCCGACAGCTGTTGCGCGTCCATCCAGGCGTCGTTGGGGTTACCAATGGGCAAGCCCTTGAGTTCGACTCGAGGTTTCTGGCTGGTGGCGAGGCTGTTGGCGACTTCGCGCGCATCGGCGCCTTTGTCGCTTTCCTGCAAGGTGTAGAACAAGGCCGTGGTGTCTTCGACCCGATCATCGGGTTCGGCATCGGCAGCGCTGATCACCTCGCGGTACAACGGCTCGGCTTTTTCCGGCAGGCGCTGGTCGAGGTAAGACGCGGCGACCCAACGCAGGGCATAGGTCGGCAATTGCACGCCTTCGCCCTTGAGGGTTTCGTAGTCGCGGATCACATCGGCGGTGCGTGCCCGCGCCTTGAGGGCACCCAGGCGGTCGATGCGCCAGCGCACCACATCATCATGGGCACTTGGGTCCGGGGTCCAGCGCGCGAGCAGTTTGTCGTAGTCATTGAGGGCGCGGTCGGCAACCACGTAGCGTTCTTTTTCGGTGCGGGTGGCGAACTCGGCCATGCGCACGCGCTCGGCGGCGAGGTCACCTTCGAGGCGGCGCTGGGTCACCGCGTCGAGCAGGCCCGGATGTTTGGCCGACAGGCGCAGCGCCGGCTCCGGCAGGCGGGCCTTTTGCAGGGCGACGATGTATTCGCGGACCACTTCAGGCTTGTCACCGGCGCGAGTAAAGGCTTGGTCGAACTCGAACAAGGCGTCGTAGTTCAAGCCTGCGCGGGTCAGCGCATAACCCAGGGCCATGCGGCGGTTGGGGTCATTGGGTTGCGCCGCCACCAGTGCGCGCAAGCGCTGCACGGCCGTCGTGGCCTGGCCGCCGTCGGCCTGGGTCAGCGCCTGGCCCAGCTGCAGGTCGACATTGCCCGGCTCACGCACCAGCGCTTGCTGATAAACCGCCAGAGCCTGCGGCCACTGCTTTTGGTTGCGATAAGTGCGCGCCACCGTGGCCAGCGCCTGGGTGGTGAGGTTGCGATTTTTGCCTTGGGCCTCGTAGACCTTCAACACTTCGGCGTCTTGCCCTGCCCAACCGGCAATCACCAGGTGATCGCTGATCTGGCCAGGTGTCTGGCGTTCAGGCGGCAGTTGGCGCAATTGGGTCAGCGCGGGAGTGAAGTTGCCGTTACGCGCCTGGATAATCAGCGCGTCATAGGCTGGGTCGGCGAAGGCAAGGCTGGGCGTCAGCAATTGGCTGCATAAGGCGGCCCCAACGAGCAGGCGCAACCGGCCTGAAGCACTGGTGGGTAGTGTTCGCAGCATATCGTGAGCTTCCTTACACACGGAAAGCTATAACGATAGGTGGTCCTGAGCAAAACGCATCAGGGTGCCGGCGTCTCGTGACCCGGCCTAGCTTTCCTGTAGGAACTATCTCTTAGGAAAGTAGGGAAATGCCCAAATCAGAACAATTGTTCAGAATTATCCAACCGCAGAAAAACCAATGGAGGCCAAGGCTTGCCTGAGCTAAGCAGCCACAGCCGGCCTGTATGCCGGTTGTTTGACTGCCGCTTCAGGTAAACCCACGCCTCCAATATTTATTTCTTACCGATGTAAGAAATCTTACTGCGCGCCGCTGACCGCACCCGCTTTGGCCATCACAAAGCCAATGAATTGCTCCACGGTCATCTTCTGGCCATTAAACGTCACTTCGTTGTTGGCGTAGTGCAGCTTGGAAACCACGTCAGTACCCACCAGGGTTGCCAACTGAGTACCAACGGCCATGCCACTGACCATCTCGGCCGCCATCTGTGATTGCTGTTCGATGGCTTTAGGGTCGGTCACACCGCCCACTTCCGCTTGCAGGGCAGCGACGTCGCCGATCATCGGCTTGGACAGGGTCAGGTTGGCATCCAGCAGCGCGATAACCTGCTTGCCCAGCTCAACCGGTGGCAATTCCATCGAGGTGGGCTTGGTCAGGTCTACCACCAGGTTGAATTTGCTTTCACCGTGGGTGGTTTTCAGCGACAGGTTTTCCACTGCCACTTGCGGCTTGGCGGCCAGCACCTGGTTGACGTTGGCCTCGGCCAGGGTCTGCTCGGCTTCGGTCAGTTGCAGCTCAGGCACCGGTTGGCCGGCAGCCGCGGCGGCTTGCACCGGCTGCATCTTGTCCTGGTAGAGCTTGGTCAGCACCAGCATCGCCGGGATGTCGATGTTCTTCATGCTCAGGGCCATGGCGGCCGAACCTACGGGTTTACCCTGGTAGCCGATTTCGTCGATCTTGTAGTCAACGCGGCCTGCCAGGTTATTGTCCTTGGTTTCGCTGGTGTCTTTTTGCTCGAAGCCCTTGAGGGTCAGCACGGCTTTCTGCGGGCCGAAGGTGACTTTTGTGTCGGTCAGCTCAACGGTGTTTTGCCCGGTGTAGAAACCGAAGGTGGATTTTTCCAGGTTGCTGGCCACGGTCAGGCCGGACAGTTCGGCTTCAAGCGGCTGGCCATTGGCGTCGATCACTGCAACCTTGAGGCTGTTCATGTAGCCGCTGGCCTTGACCTTCTGGCCTTCGGCGCTGCTGTCGAAGTCCAGGTTGGCGCCCGAGAAGCTCACCGAAGACTTGTCGTCCTTGATGTCCAGCGGCAGCAATTCGACGTTGCCGTCGACCGAGCGGTTGTAGCCGATATTGGCCACGCCCTTGAGCGGCGACACGTCTTTGCTGGCGGCGAACCATTTTTCGGTGGTGGCGTTCTTTTCCAGCGCATAGTGACTGGTGGCCATGACCGGCAGCCACTTCAGCGTCACCAGGCGCGAGAACGGCAACGGGCCGTGTTCGATATGGTCGACGAACAACAGCTCAGGGTTCGGGTTTTCTTCACCGAACACGCTGCCTTGGCCTTTGAGGCGGTAGTGCGCGGTGCTGCTGAACAGGCCACGATCCAGGGACACCAGCTCCAGGTTCACCGTGCCATCGACGCCGGCCATAGAGGTCTGCAGTTCTTTGTTGGCGTTCTGGATGGCGGTTTGCAGCACCGGCTCCAGTTGCTTACCGGTGTACCAGGCGCCGCCTGCACTAATGGCGCCGACGGCGACAACGAAACCCAAGAAAACAACTGCTGGCTTATTCATGAAGTGACCTGATCAAATCCTGTGAGAAGTGGGCTGTCTTCCTTGAACCCCGAAGGGGTTGGCTCAAGCCCGCCGAAAACGGGGGAAGATTAGCACTGGCGGCCGATAACGGCCCAGCTTTTCAGAGAGGTCAGGTCAGCGGTTGGTTCACGAGTATTCCAATTCAACCTCATCGAGTTGGTGATCGAAACTCTTCAAGCGTGCAGTCCAGGTGTACACCAACACCTCAAACTCGCGGTGTATCACTGTGTTGCTGGGGGTATCGGCCTTGGGGTCGCAGAAGTCCAGCTGGTAGCGTTCCCGCGCCATTTGCGTGGCCACGTCGGACAATTCCCGGGCGTTATTGAGCCAATGCCTACCGTCGGCGACCTGTTGGTCGAGCAGCACACATTGTTTTTTCAGGGCCTCGAGGCTTTTTTCCAGCGGCGTGCCGGTGAGCTCGCCCATGACTTCCTGGAAAGTACGCCCGGGCTGCCAGTAGCTGCCCCAGAAATAGCGGTCGAACACAGTTTCGACGCGGCGCAGAGCAACCTTGGTGTCCCAGATCGCCACGCGGGTCTTGCCTTGTTGAAGCAGCTTTTTCTTCACCCGTTGATTTTGATAGGACGCCCAGGCCACCACGCCGATGGACAACGTGCCGATCACCAGACAGGCGCTATCGAGAAACACCATGGCCTTGTCGAGTTGGTGGGCAAGCATGACGCCGTAGAAATAGGCAGCCGATAGCAACACCAGTGCGAAAAGCACGCACCAGAAAGCGGGAGCATAAGGGTTTTTCATTATTGGAATCCCCATGAGCAAACGCGAACTTTGTCAGACGGGCCTCACGGTGGCCCGCCTGTCAAAGCATAGCTTTTCGCTCAGGGTTTGCCGGGTTGTGACGCCTGCGTTCGTCCGCTTTCCCAACCGCCGCCCAAGGCCAGGAACAGATCGATCTGGCTCATGGCAACTTGCGTGTTGGCCGCTGCCAGCTGTGCACGTACATCGGTGTAGGTGCGAGTGGCCTGCAGGTCGGCCAGGAACGAGGCACGGCCGGCCTGGAAGAAGCGGTGCGTCTGCTCCGAGGCTTCCTTTGCGGACGCACCGGCGTCGGCCAGGGCGTCGCGGCGTTGCAGTTGCGCGGTGTATTGCGCGAGGCCGGTCTGGGTTTCGCGGATGGCATTGAGCACCACGCCATCAAAGTGCGCCAGGGCGCCCTGGGTCGCGGCTTCGGCTTCGTGGATACGTGCGCGGGCACCGTTGGTCGGCACTGTCCAACTGATCAGCGGGCCAAAGCCCCAGCGATTGGTCGCTGGTGTGCCGAGGTCGTCAAGAATGCCGACCGTGCCCACCGTGGCGCCGATGCTGATGTCCGGGTACAACGCACCGGTGGCCACGCCGATACGGGCGGTGGCAGCCGCCAGTTGGCGTTCGGCCTGGCGCACGTCGGGGCGGCGCTTGAGCAGTGCTGCGCCGTCGCCCACGGGCAGCAATTGGGCGATATGCGGCAGCTCGGCGCAGGTGCCGGTGCCTGCGGGCAGTTGGTCCACCGGTTTGGCCAGCAGCATCGACAAGCGGAACAAACCCGCCTGACGCGATGCTTGATAGCGCGGGATCTCGGCGCGCAAGGATTTGTATTGGGTCTGCGAGCGGGTCACCTGGGTTTCGTCACCGCGCCCGGCGTCGCGCAGGCGCTGGGTGAGCTTGGTGCTCTGGCCTTGCAGGTCGAGGGACTCATTGGCAATCGCCAGCTCTTCATTGGCCGCACACACCTGGGTGTAGGAGCGCACCACATCTGCCACCAGGGTGATGCGCGCAATATCGGCGGCGGCCTGGGCCGCGTCGGTGCTGGCCTGGGCACTCTCGATGCCACGCTGCAAGGTGCCGAACAGGTCAAACTGGTAGGACGTGCTGATGCTGGCGCTGCCGATGTTGGCCACCGGGACTTTTTCCGTCAGCAAAAACGCTTCGCCCGATTCCTGCAGGCGCTGGGCTTCCGCCTTGGCGCCAGCACTCCAACCGCCTGCGGATTCAGCCTCTTGGGTCTGGAAACGCGCGCGTTGCAGGTTGGCGGCAGCCACGCGCAAATCGGTGTTGGAGGCCATGGCCTGGCGCACCAGCTCATCCAGGCGCGGGTCGTTGTACAGCTTCCACCAATCGGCTGGCACCGGCGCCGACACCACGTTGTTGCCCTCGCCCGCGAGCTGCCCTTGCAGGTCGCCACGGTTGATGGCGGACGTTTCCGGCAGCTTGTAATCCGGGCCTACCACTTGGCAGGCCGACAGCAGCAAACCCAGCGCAGCGGTTGCCAGCAGCTGCTTCATGGTTTTTCTCCGTCTTTGACCTTATCGCCGATGATCGACACCGTGGCCGTGCGTCCGGCGATCATACGAAAGTCCGCCGGCACATCATCAAAGGCAATACGCACCGGAATCCGCTGGGCCAGGCGCACCCAACTGAACGCCGGGTTGACGTTAGGCAGCAGGTTGGAGCCGCTGGTGCGGTCGCGGTCTTCGATACCGGCGACGATGCTCTGCACATGGCCACGCAGACGGGCGTTGTCGCCGATCACGCGGATATCCACGGCCATGCCGACGTGGATGCCGTCGAGCTTGGTCTCTTCGAAATAACCGTCGATGTGGAAGGAGTTGCTGTCCACCACCGACAGCACCGGGCGCCCGGCGGTGACGAATTCCTGGTTGCGCGGTGCACGGTCGTTGACGTAACCGTCCACGGGGCTGCGGATCACCGAGCGGTCAAGGTTGAGCTGGGCGGCATCCACGGCCACTTGCGCCTCGGCCAGGGCCGATTGGGCACGGGCCACGCGCGACTGGCTTTCTTCCAGTTGTTCGCTCGGCACCAGGTTGCCCAAACCACGGTTGCGCTTGTACTCGCGGTTGGCCTGGGCCAGGGTTTCCTGGCGGTCGGCCACGGCGGCCTGGGCTTGGCGCAGGGCCAGCTTGAAGCGGTCCTGGTCGACGGCGAACAGCACCTGGCCCTTGGTCACCAACTGGTTGTCGCGCACGTCGACTTGCTGGATCAGCCCGGACACGTCCGGGGCGATCTGCACGATGTCGGCACGGATATGCCCGTCACGGGTCCAGGGCGCAAACATGTAGTACATGACCATGCGCCACACAACGACGACAGCGAAGGTCACTATCAATAACGTCAGGACGACACGGCCGATGGTCAAAAAAGGTTTTTTCATGTCATGAGGTATCGACTGAGTGAGTCCACGGCGCCCAGTAACAGCGCGTAGAGCCCCACATTGAACAATGCCCGGTGCCAGACCAGGCGATAGAAGTGAATGCGCGTCAACAACCCGTGCACCACCAGAAACAACACATACGTAATGCCCATCAGCACCAGCAGCGTGGGCAGGAACACCCCGCTGATATCCAGATCACCGATCATAAAGGCGCTCCATCAGGCAGCGGCGCTTGCATTTCGGTGCCGCCAATAAATTCCACGCCGGGCAGCAACGACAGGCGCAGGCCGGCCAGTGCGTACAGCAGATGCAGGCGGGTGTCATCTTCGTCTTGCAGGCCTTGCCCGTTGAGGGCGCGGCGCGTGCGGTCGAGGGTCATCAGCAGACCGCTGGGCGCGGGCAAGCGTTCACCGGCTTTAAGGCAGGCCTTGAAGTAACCGCCCACGCCTTCCACCACTTGGTTGAGCAGCACCCGTGGCACGCCGTAGATGCGTGGCGCGTAGGCCAACAGGTCAAGCAGGTTCAGTGCCACGCGCAAATCGCGCAGGGCGCTGCCGGTGTCCTGGCCGATCAGGCCCAGGCGCGGCAGGTGCTGCATCAGGCGGTCGAGCATTTGCACAGCCATGTGGCGGTGTTCGGCCAGGGTTGCAGGCTCGGTGAGCGTTACGATGTCGCGCCAGCTGAAACGCGTCAGGCGCTTGGCCGCCAGTTCGGCGCCGAACGGCCGTGCAACCAGCGTCCACACAAAGGCGAACAGCAAGCCCACCGGCCCGGCCAGGTTGACGTTGGCGAAGTTGAGGAAGTCCGCGTCGTAGGCGCCCTGGATGCTGATAAACGAGGAGGTGTTCACCAGCGTCAGCAGCATGCCCAGGTAAAAACGCGGCTGCACCGTGAGCGTGCCGATGCAGATAAACGGCACCGCAAACGCCAACACCAGCATGGGGAAATCATGCAGGTTGGGCAGCACCAGAAACAGGTAAAGGCTGGCGAACAATACCGACATGGCGGTCCAGAAAAAGAACCGGTATATCTGCGGCGCCGGGTCGTCCATCGAGGCAAAAAAGCTGCAGGCCACGGCAGCCAGAATCACTGCGCTGCCGCCGTCGGTCCAGCCCAGCAGAATCCACAGCACCGAGGCGACAATGATCGCGGTAACGGTGGAAAACGCCGAGTAGAACATCAGGCCACGGTCGAGGAACGGCGTGAGCCGGCCCAGGCGCCAATGGCGGTAGACGGCGCGCCAGGTGTCCTGGCTTTCGCACTGGATGGCGGCCTGCAGGCTGCGGCAGTCTTGCCACAGATCGACCCATTCGCCGAGGCGATACAGGGCGTTAGAGAACAGCAGCGTGTGGCGGTCGTCCAGTGCTTCGCCCTGTGGCTGCGCGGCGTCGATCTTGTCGCGCAACACGCGCCAGCGTTCCAGCGGTGCTTGCTCGGTGGTGCTCTCCAGCCAGGCGTTGGCGTCTTGCAGCAACGGCGTGAACCGGTCGAGAAACTCGGGGGCGCGGTGTTCGATCGCGTAGACCGCATCGTCCAGCGCGTCGATCACCGGCAGCAGGTGAATCATGCGCCCGCGCAGTTCCTTGGTGTTGCGCACCGTCTGTGGCCGAGCGCCTTCGTGGGGCAACTGGCCGATCATCAGTTCCAGGGTGTTGAAGGTGGCGACCATGCCGCCGCGCAAGGTGCTGATTTCTTCGGGCGCAACGTTACGGGTCAGAAAGCGCTGGCTATAGACCTGAGCGTCGGCAAACCACTTGGCCACCGAGCCATCAAACACCGGCATCAGGCGCCGCGGCCAGAACATTGCGCCTACTACGGCGGCCACAGCAATGCCGAGGAAAATCTCTTCGGTACGCGCCTCGGCCACATCCCACACCGCCAGCGGGTTATCCACTACCGGCAAGGCGATCAGCGGCAAGGTGTAGCCGGCCAACATCAGCGCGTAGCTGTTGGCGGTACGCAGGTGCAAAGACAAAAACAACAAGGTGCCGGTCCACAGCGCAATGATCACCACCAGCAGGTACGGCGTCTGAATAAACATCGGCACAAAAAACACCGCCGCCGCCGCGCCCATGAAGGTGCCGATGGCGCGGTACAACGCTTTGGAGCTGGTAGGGCCGACAAACGGGCTGGAGACGATATACACCGTGGCCATCGCCCAATACGGACGCGGCATTTGCATAAGCATGGCGATGTACAGGGCGATCATCGAAGCGGCGAAGGTGCGCACGCCGTAGAACCAGTCGCGGGCCGGCGGCATGCCGGTAAAAAATCCGTTCAAGAGGTCGCCTCAGCCGCCTCGAAGGCCTGCAGTACACGCAACGCCGCTTCAAGGTCGCCGTGGGCGATGTCCGCCAGCACTTCCTGGCGCAGGCGCACCAGTTGCACTTCCACCGCCTGCACCAACTCGCGGCCGCGCTCGGTGAGGCTCAAGGCCTTGGCGCGACGGTCATGGACGTCTTCGGTACGGCACACGTAACCGTCATGGCACAGACGATCAAGCAGGCGCACCAACGACGGGCTTTCCATGCCGGATGCCTGGGCTACTTTCACCTGGTGCACACCGTCGCCCAAGCGGCCGATCATCAACAGCGGCACGGCGCAGGCTTCGGAAATACCATAGCTCACCAGCGTGGTCTGGCAGATTTTGCGCCAGTTACGGGCGCCCACCACCATGCTGCTGCTGAGGTTCATATGGAGCTGTTCGAGGGTTTGGGACACTGGATTGTTCGCATACAGTTAGTTTGCTAACTATCAATATGGTGGATGGATCCAAAGCCGTCAAGTTTTGAAACACTTTTGTGATGGGTGGTGGGGTTGTGGATAAGTAAAGCGGGTTTAAGAGCGAGCGTTGGATTTCCGGCAGAACAAAACACCTGTGGGAGCTGGCTTGCCTGCGATAGCGGTAGATCAGTCGAGGTCGATGTTGACTGAACCACCGCCATCGCAGGCAAGCCAGCTCCCACATTTTGGACCCGTGTTGGCCTCAGACTGGCTGTTCGGCCTGAGCATCCAAGCGGCGCTGGATTTCGCCCATCATGTCCAAGCCATCGCGCAACGAAACCAGTGCTGCGGTGACGAGGTGATGAAGGTTCTTGCTGTCCGTTTTGGCGCTGAGCGTTTCCAACAGCTCGGTGCCGATACGCACGCGGCTGCGGGCTGTTTCATGGAGCAGGTGCGAGGGCGCAAACGTGTTGAATGCCAGAACGGGAACGCCGGTGGGATTGGTTTGAAGCGGTTTGTATTGGTCCATCGATAAAGCCTCATAGATAAGATTTTGACCACCCGTCCCCGTCGCCAAACGAGTATGGGTGGCAGCTGTACGCAGGTTGGCGAACCGGTTATCTATGAAACCCGGCAGATCCGAAGATCTCCCGCGCACAGCCGCCATAGAACTCATGTATCCGCCAAGCGGAGAACACGGAGTTAGAGCGCTGTAACGCGTCATAGAATGCGGATCGCCAAATCCGATCGCCGATGTGCGGCGACGGGGCGAACTATAGGGGGGATGGTTGAAGCTGTGCAACTGGCTTATCGACTAACGCCGACTGCTGGAAACGTCAGATTTCTTGCCCCATCGCCAGACGCTCCAAACCTTCATGGCCTCGGACGCGACGACTAGCACCGCCATCACCACCACGCTGTAGCCTGGGACTAACTGAGCGCCTATAAGCAGAAGAGCAACTGAAGGGATGAAAAAAACTAACCGTAACGGGGTTTGAAGGTAAACAAGCCAGCGGACCTTTTGACTACTGAGAAGAAATAAAAAACAGGACGCTACTATCGAGATCTGCAGCAACATGACAAAGCCAAAGGTGTAAATCTGCAGCACGCTGTGGTCACGCAAAACCCATAATGCGCTCTCGATATCGCTCAAGTAAGGAACTCGCCCCTCCACCGCACTGGTGACCCAATAGCGAACCAGATAGATGGCATCCATCGCTCCCCAAAACCAAAAGACCTGCTTGCGCGTCACTGTTTGGCATCCTTGTATTCATACGCTGTGTCCGGTGTCACAGGCTGCCAATGCCAGGATTTCCCACCCTGTTGCCAATTGTCATCTCCCTCCAGATAGCGTTGCTTGATTTGCCGCAGCTCCCCGTATCGGCGCTCAACCGATCTGTGGGTGAGCTGGTCATCACGACTATCCAAGCGGACCCAGCGCTGCGTCATGACCCTGGTGGTGTTCGCAAGATCTTTCCCGTCGGATAAGAACATTCGTCCTTCGTCACCCATAGATGCCAGCCGGTTTGCGGCCAGGATTGCAGTATTTTTAACCCCATCGTAATCGATACTTACCTTTTCCCATTTACCAGGCCCGACATAAAGTCGGCGCCCCATCAAATGCCCATACTTAACACGGCATTCTCGACTTAAAGGAAGAAAAGGCCTGTCCATTACGAACAGCCAATCACCGGACGCCAACTTGTCCAAAACTCGGCGCTGATCGTTATCCCCTGAACACCGAACAGGAGAAACATTGCACTCGGCTAGCAGCTCGCACAGCCCCTGCAATGCATAAGGCGCGCGAAAGAACTCCCTTACCTTGATACCAGCAAAGTAGGGGGTTTCGATTTTGGTGAGATCATAGTTTTCAATTTCTTTGTGAGGGATCAGACGCTGCATGACGTGGCCATAAAAGGAAATCAGCGTCTGTAAATAGCGGGCTCCTCATTCTGGCGACTATCGTCCGCTTCTGTTTAACCAATAGGAAACTTCCCAAGCTGTCCCACTTCTCACGAGGAGCATGGGAACAATCAGACAAAACACCTGTGGGAGCTGGCTTGCCTGCGATAGCGGTAGATCAGTCGAGGTCGATGTTGACTGAACCACCGCCATCGCAGGCAAGCCAGCTCCCACATTTTTTACACGCCGCGCCCTTCCCGCAGTAACAGATTCAGCTCATCCACCACTTCAGCCCAATCCGCATCGTCGAGAATTTCTTCGCGTAAAAACGCCTTCTGGCCGGGCGTCCAAAAGAACGCATCCGCGAGATGTAATTCCGGCTTTAGCGGCGAATGCACTGCCACAAACTTCTCAATACTGGCCGGGTCATCCGGCAGCCCGAGCTGTTTGAACAGTGATGGCAAGCTGTGCACAGGCGATTCCATGGCGAACTCCAGGTCAAGAAGACTTAACTGAGTCTAGCGGCAACCTTCAGGTTGCGGCTGCGCCCCGTTGCACAGCACGAACAGTCGCGCCCTCGCACCACCGCCATCCTGACGGCTCAACTCACGCCAGCCTTCAGGTAAGGGCGCGAAATCATCCGGCGCTTCGTTGCTGCTGATCAGCCAGACACGGCGGGTATCGGCAGGCAATGCCGACAGGCGGTCGAGGTAAATGCGCCCACCGTCCTGGTCGACCAATGTGCCGAAACCGTAGGCGTTCGGGCGGGTCGGCGTGCCGTCGGGTTTGGGCGGCGTATAGAGCTGCAATTGGGCGTCGGTCTGGTCGTAATACACGTAGCTGAGGTACCACAGCATGTCGCTGAGAACGATGCGGTCGTCTTCCTGGTAATTACGATTGACGAATTCCACGGGCACGTTGAACTGGTCATGTTCATCGACGGTGAAGTTGTTTTTGAGCCCCATCAACTCGACACCGACAAACAGCGCGAACAACGCTACGCCCAGCCATGACCAGCGCGCCGGCAGGCGATCAATGGCCAGCGCCAACAGGATGGGCAAACCCAAGGCGTACACCGTAAGGTAACGCTCGATAAACACCGGCGAAACGAACGAAACCGCGTACACCAGCAGCAGCGGCAGCAGGAAAAACAGCGCCAGCAGGCTGGCCGGGCGATGGCGTTCGCGATCCTGCCAGGCGGTGATGCTCACCACAGCAATCAGCAACAACGGGACCAACCAGAACAACGGCGCCCAAAAGCCGCTGCCCTCGTCCTGGACAATGAATTGCCAGATCATCGACGGCAGTGAAAACAGGTTGACCGGGTCTTCCCAGCCGATGTCCCCGCCCACCTTCAGTTGCTCAACGTGTTGCACCAGGCCCAACACATTGGGTAACCACGGCAGGTACGCCACGACGATCGCGGCGTTGGCCACCCACCACGCCGGGCGCCTGAGCAGAGACTGGCCGGGCGCCTGGGCCGAGCTCAACAAGGCCAGGTAGGCCCAATGCACCAGCACACACAGAGCAGTGAAATAGTGGGTGTAGAAACCGGCGCTCATCAGCACGATATACGCCGCCAGATAGCGCGTGCGCTCGGGCTGGCGCACCCAATACACCAGCGCCAGCGTGGCGCCCAGCAGCCATACGGCCAACAGCGAATACATGCGCACTTCCTGGCTGTAACGCACCGCCGTGGGCAGCAGCGCAAGCAGGATCCCGGCGAGCACGGCGGCACGTCGGGTAGACAATTGCCGCGTCAACCAGATGCCCAGGCCCACTGCAATCGCACCGGGAATCGCACTCATGCTGCGAATCGACCAGATACTGTCACCGAACAGCTCTATCCAGCCACGCAGCATGAAAAAGTAAAGCGGTGGGTGCACATCATGGGCGGCGTGAAACCACAGGTCACCGGCAGCGTATTCGCTGAGCAGCAGGCTGGAGCCTTCGTCACCCCAGATTGCGGCGGACGTCAGGTTGTAAAAACGCAGGGCGACGGCCAGTACCAGGATCGGTACCCACCACAGACGGCTCATCCAGCCGGCAACGTGCCAGCTACTCGCGACGCGATCAAATGCGGACAATGCCGCCACCTTTTCATCTTGCTCCACCACAGACCGTCGCACCTCGATTCCCCTACCATCGCCTTTTCCGGCCGGCCAAAAAGCCCTGCGCGTGAATGACCGCCACTCTAGGACAAAAACCCTTTATTCGCTGCTGGAATCGGACAAATCAGCGATTTGTGTAGACCTTCACCGAAGCATTTGTCAGATCACGCTATTATTGCGTCCTTCAAAGGACTCAGGATCAAGGACACGTCATGCGCATCGGTTTTCTGTCACCACTGACCCTGGCATTGCTCGCCAGCCTTTCCTTCCAGGCCCAGGCCAGCGGCGATGACTCGTGCTACCCCGACTGGCGGGTCTCACGCGACAGCCTTGAAGGCTGCAGCAACCTGCCCTTCCTGAGCCCGGGCAATGACAGCCGGGTCAACCTGCGCCTGTTGCTGGCGGATAAACAGGTGGCACCGCTGACGCCCAACGCACTGGGCGAGACGGACCTGGAAGAGGGCTTCGGCCCGGTGCCGTTCCCGGTGTACCGCCTGACCCCGGTAGCCGACGCCGCCGATGAAAAAACCGACGTGGCACCTACGCCCAGCAAACTCGATGAGCTGCTTGCGCCGTTGGGCATTCAGCGTGAAGGCGACAAGGCGGCGGGTGACGCCTTCCTGACCGGCGAAGGCAGCCGTTGCCGCAGCAATGATGAAAGCAGTGCCACGGCGTTTATCAGCCAAGTGGTTAAAGCCGACGTGCCCGACGCGGAGCGCCAGCTGCTGGCCAAGGGACGTGTACAGATGCTCGGCGCCTGCACCTGGGACGGCGCAAGCCTGGGCGACCCGGAGCAGATCCAGTCCACCGCAGGCCGCGAGCTGCGCAGTTACCTGCAAGCCGCCGGTGACTTCTACAGTGGCCGTTTCGCTGATGCGCAGCGCGGTTTTGTTGCCGCCGCCGCCGGCAGCCTGCCGTGGGTCAAGGAAGCGGCGTTCTACATGATCGCCCGCACCGAGTTGAACCAGGCCCAGGAAAACGCCTTCGACGAATACGGCATGCCGCAATTGGAGCATGTGGATAAATCGGTGCTGGCGAATGCCGACACCAGCTTCAACCTGTACCTGAAAACTTATCCACAGGGCGAATACGCTGTCTCTGCCCAGGGCCTGCTGCGCCGGGTGCATTGGCTGGCGGGCGATACCGACAAGCTGGCCAACGACCTGGCCGTGCAGTTGAGCGCCAAACAGCGCAATGTGTCGCTGGACGACCTGGTGCAGGAAGCCGACAACAAGCTGCTCAGTGCCACCCAAAAACCTTCGGCCACCCCACTGATGCTGGCCGTCAACGACTTGATGTGGATGCGCGCCGGCAACCCGCCGCAGCTGAGCCGCGCGGCCCTGGACGCGCAAAAGCCGGTGTTTGCCCAGGAGCCGGCGCTGTACGACTACGTACAAGCGGCGTTTGCCTTGTACGTCGAACATCAGCCCGATAACACTTTGAAGTTGCTGCCTCAGGACGTGCCCGCCAGCCTCGACTACTTCGCCTTCAGCCAGAAAACCCTGCGCGGCCTTGCCCTGGAAGCCAAGAAGGATTGGCAAGGTGCGCAAGCGCTGTGGCTGAAGCTGCTGCCCCTGGCCAAGCAACCTTTGCAGCGCGACCAGTTGGAACTGGCGCTGGCGATGAACTACGAGCGCAACGACCAACTGGCCAACGTGTTCGCCAGCGATTCGCCGATCAGCGCCAAACAGGTGCGCTACATCTTGCTGCGCAACATCGCAGGCCAGGAACTGCTACGCCAACAGATCACCCAGGCCAGCGACCCGGTGGAACGTGCCACCGCCCAGTTTGTGTTGCTGTACAAAGACCTGATGCGCGGCCAGTACGCCACCTTCGCCGACGACCTCAAGCAACTGCCGGCATCGGCGCCCGCCGACAAGCTCGGCACCAGCCTGGGCTATGTCTATGGCGATGGCCGCTCGCTGCAGTTGTTCCAGTGGAACGGTGATAAGGCGGAGTCCGGCTACGCCTGCCCGAGCATTGCGCAAATCGCCAGCACCCTGCAGGCCGATGGTAAAAACCCCAAGGGCTTGAACTGCCTGGGTGAGTTCATCCTGCGCAATAACCTCGATGGCATGCCACTGGACCAAGTGCGCGCCGCCGCCAGCCTGGGCAGCACCGCCTCGCTGTTCAAGGGCGAGACCTTCTCGCGGCTCGACGGTTACCGCCAGGTCATCGCCAACCCCAAGGCGCCGCACAACGACAAGGCCTACGCGCTGTTCCGTGCGATCAACTGCTATGCGCGGGCCGGTTATAACGGCTGCGGCGGTGTAGACGTGGATAAATCCGTGCGTAAAGGCTGGTTCCGCCAGCTCAAAACCGGGTTTGCCGACACCGAGTGGGCCCAGTCGCTGAAGTACTACTGGTGAAGCACCTGTGGCTAGGCTTGCTGCTCCTGGCAAGCCCGGCCTTTGCCGGCGTTGACGCCCGCGACTACGATGCCTTCTGGCTGTGGAGCGGGGTCACGCCGCAGCCGGTGCTCAAACAGGCGAAAACCCTGTACATCCTCCAGGGCCAGATCAACTCCACGCGCCGTGCGCCGCAATTGGGTGTGCAGTTTATCGCCCAGGGCATCAGCGTACCGCGCATCACCCAGGGCGAGGTCTGGGTGGTGTACCGCGCCCACACCCTGCACTGGCCCGAGCGCGTCTACAGCCAACTGCTCGGCCAGGTGCAACGCTGGCGCGATGCGGGCAACCCGGTGGTCGGCATCCAGATCGATTTCGACGCCCGCACCCAATACCTGCACGAATACACAGGCTTCCTGCGCGACCTGCGCCAACGCCTGCCTGCTGACCTGCGGCTGAGCATTACCGGCCTGATGGACTGGAGCAGCAACGCCGACCCAGCCGCCATCGCCCAGCTCAAAGGCGTGGTGGATGAAGTGGTGGTCCAGACCTACCAAGGGCGCCATAGCATCCCGGATTACGCGGCGTATTTGCCACGCATGAACCGGCTGGGGCTACCGTTCAAGGTGGGGCTGATTCAGGGCGGCGTGTGGGAAGAGCCGGGGTATTTGAAAGGGAGTGAATGGTTCAGGGGGTATGTGGTGTTTTTGCAGAACCCTTGAACCACGCAATATTCCATGTGGGCTTGCCCGCGATGAGGGTGCGTCAGTCAACATAACGTTGGCTGAACTACCGCTATCGCGGGCAAGCCCGCTCCCACAGTGGGTTATGTTCAGCCTGCGGGAATGGAGGCTGTCGCGGGGTAGACCGACTCCCAGCCACCGCCCAACGCCTTGTACAGCCCCACCATCGCCAGCGACACGCCGGTGGAGCTTTCTACCCACTGCTCCTGCGTGGCCAGCAGCGCGCTTTGCACGGTGAGCACGTTGACGAAATCCACCACGCCTTCGACGTACTGCTGTTGTGCGGTGCTCAACGCGATCTGGTTCTGGCGCACCGCTTCAGCGAGGCTGTCGCGGCGCAGTTGGCTGGCGTTGTAGCGGGTCAGTTGGTCATCGATCTCATGCCAGGCACGCAGTACGGTTTGCTGGTACGCCAGCGCCGCTTCCTGTTGCTGGGCTTCACGCAAATTCAACATGCCTTGCAGGCGCCCGCCATTGAACAGCGGCAGGCTGAACTGCGGGCCGAAGGCAAACGCGCGCGAGCCCCAGGAGCCGAAATCCGAGAGTTGCAGGGCCTGGGAGCCCAGGCTGCCGGACAAGGTGATACGCGGGTAAAAATCACCTTTTGCCACGCCGATACTGGCGGTGGCCGCATGCAGGCGCGCTTGCGCCTGGCGAATGTCGGGCCGGCGTTCGGCCAGCTCCGAGGGCAAGCCGATGGCGACCTGGCGCGGGGTTTGCGGCACGGCGACGTCCTTGGACAATTGCGCATGCAGCGCTTGCGGCGGCTCGCCCATCAACAGGCTCAGGGCATTGATCAGTTGATCCTGACGCTGCTGCAAGTCGGGCAAACGCGCTTCGATGGCAGCGACCTGGGCGGCGGCTTCGGCCACATCCAGGTCAGTGGCCACGCCGTCGGCCAGGCGCAGTTGCGAGAGTTTGAGGCTGTGGCGAGCGACCTCGAGGTTTTGCTCGGTGACAGCGCGCGTGTTCTGCACGCCGCGCAGCTGGATGTAGTCCTGGGCGGTTTCGGCGAGTACCGACAGCAACACAGCGCGGCGGTCGTCTTCGGCGACTTGCAGGGTGGCGTCGGCGGCTTCGGTTTCGCGTTTGACGCGGCCCCAGAAGTCCAGCTCCCAGGCGGCGGAGAAGCCCATGTCCCATTGGTTGTAAGCAGATTGACCGTTGTTTTTGGACGGGTCGCTCAAGCCTTTGCCGCTGTTGCGCTGGCGCACGTAATCCCCGCTGGCGTTGACGTTGGGGTAACGCTCGGCGGTGGTTACCTGACGCACGGCGCGGCTTTGTTGCAGGCGGCTGCTGGCCAGTTTCAGGTCGAGGTTATCAGTGAGCGCACGACGCGTGAGGGCCGAGAGCTCTGCATCGTGGAACACGTCCCACCAACGCTCTTGCAAAGGGTCGGTCACCGCGTGGCTGGCCGCCTGACGGCCCTGGGGTTCGCGCCATTGGGTGACTTGCTGGCCTTGGGGCCGCTGGAAATCCGGGCCGACCGTGCAGGCGCTGAGGCTGATCAGGCTCAAGGTGAGCCAGGCAAATCGCTTCATTGCTGGGCCACCTCACGCGACTGCGCGACGGGCCGGGTGTCGACTGTGGCTTGCACCGACATGCCCACGCGCAGGCGTTCAATATGGGGCTGGTTCGGCTCCAGGATGATCTTCACCGGAATGCGCTGTACCACCTTGGTGAAGTTGCCGGTGGCGTTATCCGGCCTGACCGACGCAAAGGTCACGCCGGTGGCAGGCGCCAGGCTTTCCAGGTGGCCCTTGAGCAACTCGCCGTCGAGGCTGTCGACGCTGAGTTCTACGGCTTGGCCGGCATGCATATGCGACAGTTGCGTCTCCTGGAAATTGGCCACCACATAGGCCTGGGCCAACGGCACGACCGCGAGGATCTTGCTGCCCGGCGTCACATAGGCGCCGACCCGCACGGCACGTTCACCGACCATGCCGTCCACCGGCGCGACAATGCGCGTGTAGGACAGCTGATAACTGGCCATTTCCAACGCTGCCTGGGCGCGTTTTAGCCCACCTTCCGCTGCGTCTCGCTGGGCGGTGAGGATTTCCACTTGCTTGCGTTCGGCCGCCAGTACGGCCGTGGCTTTGGCCAGGTTTGCCGTTGCCTGGTCGATGCGCGTCTTGGCTTGCTGGGCGTTCTGCACGGTGCCTGCGCCCACGCCGGCGAGGTGGTTGTAGCGGTTCAGTTCGTGCTCGGCGAACGCCACTTCGGCACGGTCGGCCGCGACGGTGGCCTGAGCCTGGGCGATCACCGAGCTTTGGCGCTCCAGGGTCGCGGTGGCGTTCTTCAGCTGGGCCTGGGCGACCAAGGTGTCGGCGTCGGCGGCCTGGGCGGCAGCACGAAAATCGCGGTCGTCGATCAACGCCAGCAATTGGCCGGCCTTGACCCGCTGGTTGTCTTCCACCAGCACTTCCTTGATAAAACCGGCCACGCGCGGCGCCACCAGCGTGAAGTCGGCGGCGACGAAGGCGTCATTGGTGGTCTGGCGCTGGTTACCCAGCACGCCCGGCGCAACCAGATAAACCAGGACGCCGACGGCAAACACAGCGATAACGGAGACGGCAATTTTGTCTTTGCGTTTCATGAGAAGTCCTTGAGGCTAGGTCGGTGCGCGAGGCGGAAAGATCCGCGTGGGCATCCAGAAAATCAGCAGGATCAACGCCACCGCGACACCGGCCATGACGTAATAGAGGTCCGAAGAAGTCAGCACCACGGCCTGCTGGTGCAGGCGCTGGGCAAGGCCCGGCGCGTCGCCGTCGGCCAGGGGCGAGTTGCCCAGGTGGTCCACCAGCATGGTCGAATGGAAGTGCTCACGCTGGGTGGTCAGCGTGTCCAGCACGGCCGTGGCGATGACCGCAGCGAGGCCTTTGACGGTGTTGAACCAGGCCGAGGCGAACGGCCCGTCCATCGGCTGGATGCTGCCGGTAGAGAGCATCAGCAACGGCAATACGGCCATGGGCTGCCCGAAAATCTGCAGCAGGTACCAGCCATAAAAATCGTCGCGTATCCACGCCGAGGTGAGGTGCGAGCTGCCGATGCAGCACAGCACCAGCATGCTCAAGCCAATGCCCAGCACCCAGCGGCAGTCGACCCAACGCAGGTTGCACAGCGCCGCCACCAGCGGCAGCGCAATCAATTGCGGCAACGCCATCAACAGCATTACCGGCGCGGTTTGCAGTGGCCGGTAACCCTGCACCTGGGCGAGAAAACTCGACGGAATGATGATCACCGAGGTCAGTACCATCAGCACACCCGCCAGTACGATCAGGGCGAACGCCAGGTTGCGCAGGCCGAGCATCTGCAACTTGAAAAACGGCACGGGGTGCGACCATTCATTGAGCATGAACAGCACCAGCAATACGCCGCCGCCGATCAGCAAAAAGGTGACCAGGCCGGATTCGAACCAGTCCAGGCGATTGCCCTGCAACAGGCCGATCACCAGCATGCAGATCGCCGGAAAACCCAGCAGCAGGCCGCGCCAGTTGAACTGCTTGAAGCGCTCCAGGCGCAGCGGGTCTTGCGGCAAGCCGTAAGCCACCGCGGCCATCGCCAGCAGGCACGGCCCGACGATTTGCCAGAACGCCCATTGCCAGCCGACGTATTCGGTCCACAACGCCGCCAGCGGCGTGCCCAGGCTCGGGCCGAAGGTGGCGGTGAGTGCGTAACCGGCCAGGCCGTAGAGCTTGACGTGGGCCGGCAGGAAACGCAGCGCCACCGTCATCAGCATCGGCGGCAATGCGCCGCCGGCCAGGCCTTGCACGGTTCGTAGTATCAGCAGGCTTTCGTAGTTCGGCGCAAAGGGGCACAGGATGCCCAGCAAGGTAAACAGGCCGATGGCGCACAGGGTGAAGCGGCGCAGCGAAAACGTCACCGAACACCACGGCGCAAAGGCCATGGCCGCCACGGAGGTGGCCGTGTAGGCCGCAACCAGCCAGGTGCCTTCGTCAAAACCAATGAACAGTGCACCGCGAATATCGGCGAGGGCTACCTTGGTGACCATCTCGTTGAGACCAGAGACCAGCACCGCCAACAACACGCCGACCAGGCCGATGATGATGCGCGGGCCGAACACAGGTGGGCTCAGGGCGGTAGGTTTGGCTGCAGCCTGGAGAGCGGGGGCAGCGAGGGATGTCATGAACGCGCAACTCGGAATTAGAAATACCCGACCAGTTTAAGGGGGCGCATACATGACAAAAAAGTTACTTATTGGAAGCTTATAAGTGCACCAGACGCAATCCTCATGGGGTTAGGGGCAACTGCCCTGTTGTGGCGAGCAGGCTTGCCCTGCGTTGGGCTGCGAAGCAGCCCCAGTAAAGGCACTGCAGTTTTTCCTGAAAGTACTCAGCGTCTGGGTTTGGGGCCGCTTCGCAGCCCAACGCAGGGCAAGCCTGCTCGCCACAAGGGTAATTGGCTGCCTTTAAAAGTTGTGTAAGCGGTGGGTCAGGCAATGAATCCCTACACAGTCAGACCGCCATCGCAGGCAAGCCAGCTCCCACATTGATCGAGTGCACTTCAGCTGGGCTGGGCTTCGAGCCAGGTGGCATGGCAGCTCTCGCGCATGGTTTCGCGCAGCCATTTATGGGCCGGGTCTTTGTCGAAGCGCGGGTGCCAGGATTGGGCCAATACCAACGTCGGCAAGGAGATAGGCAACGGGAAGGCGCGCAATGGCAGGTTCAGGCGGTTGGCGCTCAGCAAGGCTTCCTTTGGCACCGGCAGCAGTAGATCAGAGTCGGGCAGCATGAACATCGCGCCGTGAAAGCCTGGGGCGATCATTGCCACGCGGCGCTCCAGGCCTTGGGCATTCAGCGCAGTGTCAATCGGGCCACGGGCGATGCCGCGTCGCGAAATGCTGATATGGGAATAGCTGGCAAACCGTGCGGCGGTGATTTCTTCGTCGAACAGCGGGTGATCTTGCCGCGCCAGGCCAACAAAGGTGGTGGAAAACAAATTCTGTACCTTCACCTCCGGGCTGGCCGGCAACGTATTGCTCACGCGCAGGTCCAGGCGCCCTTCGCGCAGCGCGTCGTCGTCGGTATCACCTTCGGGCACAAAGCACAGCTCGCACAGCGGCGCCATGCGCTCCATGGTGTCGAACAACCGACCGCCGTACACGCCAACAAAAAAGTCATTGGCCCTCACGCTGAAGCGGCGGCGCAAGGTGCTGAGGTCTACCTGGTCCGCGGAGCGAAACAGCAACGCCGCCTGTTCCACCACGTTGCGCACCTGGCCTTGCAGCTGCAAAGCCTTGGGCGTCGGCACCAGGCCGCGACCGGCCCGCACCAGGATCGGGTCGCCCACCGCCTCGCGAATCCGCGTGAGCGTGCGGCTCATGGCCGCCGGGCTGAGGTTCATCCGCCGCGCCGCGCCGACCACACTGCCCTCGTCGAGCAAGGCGTCGAGGGCGACCAACAGGTTCATGTCCGGTAGTTGCATGCCAAGCACTCGTGAGCAGTGGGGAGTGAATTGCACGCAATCCTAGCAGGGATCAGTGGCTCAGCGCTGCATGCCCCAGCGCTTTACGGTGAGCCGCTCGAAAGTATCAAACACCAGGTTTTCCACCAGCAGGCCGATCAGGATCACCACGGCCAAGCCGGCAAACACTTTGTCGGTGTACAGCTCGTTGCGGTTCTGGAAGATGTACCAACCCAGCCCGCCTTTGGCGCTGGTGGCGCCGAACACCAGTTCAGCGGCGTTCAGTGTGCGCCAGGCAAAGGCCCAGCCGATTTTCAGGCCGGCCAGGATCGACGGCAGCGCCGCCGGAATCAGGATGAACAACACAAAACGCATGCCCTTGAGGCCGTAGTTGCGACCGGCCATGCGCAGGGTTTCGGACACGCCGAGAAACCCCGAATAGGTGTTCAGCGCCAAGGCCCACAGCACCGAATGCACCAGCACAAAGATCAGGCTGTTCTGCCCCAGGCCAAACCACAGCAGCGCCAGCGGCAGCAGGGCAATCGCCGGCAGCGGGTTGAACATTGAGGTCAGGGTACTGAGCAGGTCGCGGCCCAGTTGGGTTGAGACCGCCAGCGTAGTGAGGGCAAACGCCAGCACGATGCCGATCAGGTAGCCCTTGATCAGCACCGCCAGCGAGATCCAGACCTTGCTCAACAGCTCACCGCTGAGCAAGCCGTCGAACAGTGCTTGGGAGGTCTGCAAAAAGCTCGGCAGCAGCAGGTCGTTGTTCTGGTAGCGGGCGACCGCCTCCCAGAGGATCGCGAGCACGATCAGGATCAAGCCCTTGCGCAACCAGCCTTGCTGCCACAGGCGTTGGCGCAGGGGCAGTTCGCGCTCGACAGGGACGCTGAGCAGTGGTTCGAGGGTGACTTCAAATTCCTGGCGCATGGTTCGGCCCCTTAGTAAGCAATGCGGATATCGGCGAAACCCAACTCACGTTCGGCTTCGGGCGCTTCATCGAACAGCAGGCGATGAATGCGCCGCGCCGACGCCTGGAATTCCACACCGCCGAGGCTGTGCAGGTCGTATTGATGGCTGTGGATTTCTGCCCGCACGCGCCCGGGATGCGGCGATAACAACAGGATGCGGTTGCCCACCACCAGCGCTTCTTCGATGGAATGGGTGACGAACAACAGGGTGAAGCGCACTTCTTCCCACAGCAGCAGCAGTTCCTCCTGCATCTTGCGCCGGGTCAGGGCATCGAGGGCGGCGAAGGGTTCGTCCATCAGCAGGATTTTCGGTTGCATGGCCAGGGCGCGGGCGATGGCCACCCGGGCTTTCATGCCGCCGGACAGGGTGTGCGGGTAGGCGTCGGCAAAGGCACTGAGGCCGACTTTTTCCAGGTAGTGCAGCGCGCGTTCTTCGGCTTCGCGGCGCTTGAGGGTCTTGGAGGCCAACAGCGGGAACATCACGTTCTGTTTGACGGTTTTCCACGGTGGCAGTTGGTCGAATTCCTGGAACACCACGATGCGATCCGGCCCGGGTTCGTCGACCTTTTGCCCCAACAGGCGAATCTCGCCTTCGCAGGGTTTGATAAACCCGGCGATGGACTTGAGCAAGGTGGATTTGCCGCACCCCGAAGGGCCGAGCAGCACGTAACGGTCGGCCGGGTCGATTTCGAAACTGACCTGGTGCGTGGCCCGCACCACACGCTCGGGCGTGCGGTATTCGAGGCTGACGTTGTCCACCGCCAACAGCGGTTTGGCGGTACTCAGGGTGCTGGCCGCGTGGCCTTGCAGGGGCGCGTTCATGTCAACTCTCTTGCCGGGAATCAGAAAGGCGCATCGCCCTGGATGGTGGTGCGAAACAGTTTGCGGCGCAGATGGCTCGGGCAACCGGCAGCCAGGTGGATCAGCGAGCGGTTGTCCCAGAACACCATGTCGTGGGGCTGCCACTGGTGGCGATAGATGTTCTGCGGCAGCACGCTGTGAGCGTAGAGCTGGGCCAGCAGGTCGCGGCTTTCGTCTTCCGGCAGGTCGACGATACGGGTGGTGAAGCCTTCGCTGACGAACAGGGCTTTGCGGCCGTTTTCCGGGTGGGTGCGCACAATCGGGTGGACCACTTCCGCCACCTGAGCGAGCTGCTCGGGCGTGAGGGTTGGGCGCCAATTACCTTCGAATTTGGTTTCGCTGTAGCGCGCCGTGTAGGAGTGCGCGGCGCTGCGGCCTTCCACGGCTTTGCGCAGGTGCTCGGGCAGTTGGTCCCAGGCTTTGTGCATGTCGGCGAACAGGGTGTCGCCGCCTTCGGAGGGCAGCTCCTGAGCGTGCAGCATCGAGCCCAGGCTGGGCAGCTCTTTATAGGAGAGGTCCGAATGCCAGAATTTACCCGCATCACCCAGGCCGATGGATTGGCCGTTCTCGATGATGTTGGAGACGATCAGGATTTCCGGGTGGTTGGCCAGCAGGAACTGTTTGAGCACGTGGATCTGCAGCACGCCGAAGCGGCGGCTGAAGGCGATCTGTTGTTCGGGGGTGATGCGTTGGTCGCGGAACACCACGACGTGGTGATCCAAATGCGCGCGGTGGATGCGCGCGAAGTCTGTGTCGTTGACCGGGCGGGACAAGTCCAGGCCAACGATCTCGGCGCCGACGCTGCCGGGCAGTGGGCGAATCTCGAAGGATTGGGCGGTTGGGGTCGCTGTTGGAACAGTAGAGGTGGCGGACATGAGGGCACTCCCGGTCGGACAGGGGAGTGAATTTATAGGTATAAGAATGGAAGCTTAAATACCGTTAGCGAATATCGATATGCTTTAGGGTTGGGACCTGCGGTGATTTGGATGACGCTATCGCAGGCAAGCCAGCTCCCACATTTTGATATGTGAACACATTCAAATGTGGGAGCTGGCTTGCCTGCGATGAGGTCACAACAGGCGCCGAAGATCAGCGCTCGTGCAACGCCTCGGCCCGCGCCTTGATGATCGGCTTGAGCAGGTAGCTGAGGATACTTTTCTTGCCGGTAATGATATCCACCGAAGCCACCATGCCAGGAATGATCAGCAACGGCTTCTCGTCGGTGCCCAAGTGGCTGCGATCAGTGCGCAGGGTGATCATGTAGTAGGTGGTTTTCTTGTCTTCATCGGTGATGGTGTCGGCACCGATGCGTTCAAGCTTGGCCTTGAGGCCGCCATAGATGGTGTAGTCATAGGCGGTGAATTTGACGATCGCTTCTTGCCCAGGGTGCAGGAAGGCGATGTCTTGCGGGCGGATCTTGGCTTCCACCAGCAGGGTGTCATTGAGCGGCACGATTTCGACCATGTCGCTGCCCGGCTGGATCACGCCGCCCACGGTGTTGACCAACAGCTGCTTGACGATGCCGCGCACCGGCGAGGTGACCAAGGTACGGCTGACGCGGTCTTCGAGGGCACGGCCGGTGGACTCGGCCTTGTTCAGCTCGGTGCGGGCTTCATTGAGTTGGGTCAGGGCTTCGCTGCGGAATTTGCCACGGGTTTCGTCGATCTTGCGCTGCACTTCCTTGATCGCCGACTCGGCGCGAGGGATCGCCAGGGTGGTGGCGTCCAACTGACCGCGGGTTTCCATCTCGGCGCGCTTGAGGCGCAATACTTCCACCGGCGATACCGCGCCCTGGGCCACCAACGGCTCCGACATGTTGATTTCCTGGCGTTGCAGGGACAACTGGCTGCGGTACTGGCCTTGCTTGGAGCTGAATTCGCGCAGTTCCTGCTGGCGCTGCACCAGTTGCTCCTGCAAACCACCGACTTCGTCTTTTAATTGCTGACGGCGGCTTTCATACAGCGAGCGCTCGTTGGCGGCCTGGCTGGGCGCAGCCTTGAGCACGTCATCCGGGATGTTCAGCGGACGGTCATCCACCTGCGCACTCAGGCGCTCGACGCGCAGTTGCATGGCCAGGCGCAAGGCTTCGGTTTCGCCGGCATTGGAGACAAACCGGGTGTCGTCGAGGCGAATCAACGGCGCACCGGCTTCGACGATCTGGCCTTCCTTCACATACAGTTCGGAGACGATGCCACCTTCCAGGTTCTGGATTTTCTGCAGCTTGGACGACGGAATCGCCTTGCCGTCGCCACGGGTGACTTCGTCGATGCTGGAAAAACCGGCCCAGGTCACCAGGAATATGAAGAACGCGATGATGGCCCAGATGGTCAGGCGGATCACCCTCGGCGCATCTTCGATCAGCGCTTTGTTGACTTCAGGCAGGGGCTGGCCCTGCAGCGAGTCGGTGCCTTTGAAGTAGCGGCCGACCGCGCTTTTGATGGAGTTAAGCAACACTGATCTGCCCCTTTTTCAACGCTTCCATAACCACGGCTTTCGGGCCGTCTGCGAGGATCTGCCCACGGTCGACCACCAACAGGCGGTCCACCAGCGAGAGCAGTGAGGCACGGTGCGTCACCAGCACCACGGTCTTGCTTTGCACCACAGCTTGCAGGCGTTGTTTCAAGCGTTCTTCACCGGTGTTGTCCATGGCGCTGGTGGGTTCGTCCAGCAGCAGGATGGGCGGGTTGAGCAGCAGCGCGCGTGCCAGGGCGACGTTCTGGCGCTGGCCGCCGGACAGGTTCTGCCCACGCTCGCCCACTTGCAGTTCATAACCTTGTGGGTGCAGGCGGGCGAATTCGTGCACGCCGGCCAATTCCGCGGCTTGCAGGACCATTTCGTCTTCTACATAGCGCGCACCGGAAACCAGGTTGTCGCGCAGGGTGCCGGCCAGCAATTGAATGTCCTGAGCGACGTAGCCGATGTTGTGGCGCAACTCGCTCACGTCGATCTGGCGTACGTCCACACCGTCCACCAGCAAGGCGCCGGAGTCGGGCTGGTACAGGCCGACGATCAGTTTGGCCAGGGAGCTTTTGCCCGAGCCACTGCGGCCGATGATGCCGATTTTCTCGCCTGGCTTGATCACCAGGTTGATATTTCTCAGCGCGGCGTTCTGCTGGTTCGGATACGTGAAGTTCAGGCCACGGCACTCAATGGCACCTTGCAGGGTGCGGCGGCTCATGGGCCGCTCTTCGAAATTGCGCTCCTGGGGCAGTTCCATCATCTGGTCCACCGAGGTCATGGTGACCTTGGCTTGCTGGTAACGGGTCAGCAGGCCCGACAGCGAGGCCAGCGGGCTCAGGGCGCGGCCACTGAGCATGTAGCAGGCAATCAGGCCGCCCATGCTGAGGTTGCCGTCGATGATCTGGTAAACGCCGAACACGATCATGATCACGCCGGCCAGTTGCTGGATGAGCAAGGTCATGTTCATCGACAGACCCGACAGCAACTTCACGCGCAGTTCGAGGCGGCTGAGGGTGCCGATGGTCTGCTCCCAGCCGTACTGGCGCTCGCTCTCGGCGTTGTTGACCTTGACCGCATCAAGCCCGGCGAGGGTTTCGATCAGGCTGGACTGGCGCTCGGCGGCCAGGGCCATGGTCCGCTCCATAGTCGCCACCAGCGGTTTTTGCAGGGCATAGCCGATGCCCAGGGCCAGCGGGAAGGCCAATACCGGGATCCACACCAGGTGCCCGCCCAGGATGGCGATCACCAGGAAAATCAGCAGGGTAAACGGCAGGTCGATCAGGCTGGTGAGGGTCAAGGATGCGAGGAAATCACGCAGGCTCTGAAACTCATGGATATTCTGCGCGAAGCTGCCAACCCGTGCCGGGCGGTACTTCATGGACATGCCGACAATGCGCTCGAACAGCGTGGCCGAGATGATCAGGTCGGTTTTTTTGCCCGCCAGGTCCAGGCACAAACTGCGCAGGCTTTTGAGAACCAAGTCGAACAGGTAGGCGCCGCAGATACCCACGGCCAGCACCCAGAGGGTCGCGGTGGCCTGGTTTGGCACGACACGGTCGTACACGTTCATCACAAACAGCGGCGCGGCCATGGCGATGATGTTGATCAGGAAGCTCGCGGCGATGGCGTCGGTGTAGAGCCAGCGCGAACGTTTGAGCGTGTCGCGAAACCACGAGCGCGCCCGAGGGATCAGGGTGCCGTGGTTGACGTCGAATTTGTGCTGAGGCTGGGCGAAGAAGACTTTGCCGATGTAGTCATTGGCCAGCAGCTCACGCTTGATCAGTACTTCACCGCCGTCGCTTTCGCTGAGCAGGATGCGTGCTTCGTCTTCACCTTGCCAACCCACCAGCACGGTACTGCGGCCGTCCTTGAGCAACAGCAGCGCCGGCAGTGCAATCGTCGGGATCTGCTCCAGCTTGCGCTGCAACACCCGGCCTTGCAGCCCGGCACGCGCGGCTGCACGCGGCAGCAACTCGGCACTCAGTCGCTGCGACGGCAGCGGCAAACCGGTGGTGAGCATGGCCGCGCTGGCAGGTTTTTGATGCAGGGCACAGAGCGCCAACAACCCGTCCAGTAACGGGTCGTCGTGGAGCGTGCGTGGATCATGACTGAGATGAACTCGACTGACTTCGGATTCCACGCGGCGCACTCTCGACTAACAGATGGGGCTATTGGGGTGGCTCAATTCATCCCAGGCAGTTGAACTTTAGGTTTCACGTCGTTCTGTACGACGGACGCCATCGGTGCGACCACTCCCTGGCTTTTGAGCAATTCACCCATGGTCGCCTTGATTCGATACTGAGTAAATAACTGAATGTTCTTGATCTCTTCCAGACGACGGGAAGCGGTGAACAATTCGTTCTCGCTGTCGAGCAAGTCGAGCAGGGTTCGTTGGCCGAGGCTGAACTGCTGCTGGTACGAAGTACGCACGCGGGTGCTGTGGTCGACGTATTGCTGGGCAACCGGCAACTGCGCATTGGCGTTGTTCAAGGCGTTCCAGGCCAGGCCCAGTTCTTCATTGAGTTGGCGCAAGGCGTTGTTACGGATATCCAGGGCTTGGCTGGTCTGGTACGACTTGGACTGCAAGTCGGCCTTGTTGCTGCCACCGGCGAACAGGTTGAAGCGCATGCGCACCATGGCTTCCCAGCCGTTGTTATGGCTGGCGTCGCCGGCTACGTTGTTATCGGCGTTGGTGCCAAGCTCGGCATCAAAGCGTGGGTAGAAGGTCGACTTGGCAGCTTCGTACTGGCTCTCGGCGGCGGAGATATCCGACTCGGCCGAGCGCAGGATCGGGCTGTTATCGAGCATCTGGCGACGGGCTTCATTCAGGTCCGCCGGCAGCATGGCCATAAATGGCGCTGGGCGCTCAAGCTGGTCGGGCATCTGGCCGACGGCGCTGAGGTAGTTGACCTGGGAGTCGGCCAGGTTGGTCTGCTCGGTGATCAGGTTGTTGCGAGCCTGGGCCAGACGCGCTTCGGCCTGGTCCTGGTCGGCACCGTTGCCGACACCGCGCTGGGTGCGCAATTTGATCTGGTCGTAGATGCGTTCGTGGTTGCGCAGGTTCTCTTCGGCCAGGCGCACGAATTCGCGGCGGGTCAACACGTCCAGGTAGACCTGGGCCACGGTCAAACCGGTGCGCTCGGAGGTGCCGAGCAAGGAATAAGCACGGGAGTTGACGTTGGCTTGTTGACGCCCAACTTCGCTGGACGTGGCGAAACCGTCAAAAATCATCTGTTGCAGGCGCAGGCTGGACTCGCCGCGGTTGAGCGTGTCCCAGTGGTTGCCGTTTGGGCCGTTGGCGGCGCGGGTGGTGGAGTTATCGGTGCCTTCGCGACCGTAACCGGCGTTCAGGTCAACGCGCGGCAAGTAACCACCTTGAGCGGCGCGCAATTGGTAATCGGCGGCGATACGGCTGTTCACGCCGGCCTGGATTTCCGGGTGCACATCCAGCGCCTGCTGCATGGCCTGGGGCAATGTTTGGGCTTGTACGAAACCGGCGGCGAGTACGAACGGTATTGCCTTGAACAGGTTCAAACGCATTTAAAAATTCCCCAGGACTTCTTGTCTCAAATCACAGCGATTGGTACCGCTGCGTCGGATAATGGCTACCGTAATGACCGTACGTCGGAAAGTTCAAAAAGCGGAACTGCTTCACACATGTAGGACGGTTCGCCGCATAAATATCAATGTGACATTACGGGGCCAATTGTTTAGGATGGCGACCATAAGGTCAATACTTTGGCATAAACTAGATAACGAATAAATCTAGCCAATTATTTGACGTCAGTAACTACTTATACTACACCCCTCCTGTTTGGCCCTCCCCCCCCGCGAGCGGTCACATGGAATTCATCAGTAACGGATCGCCGGAGAAATCTTTAATGAGCAGTGTAGTTGCCATCGTCAAAAGCATTGTTGGTCAAGTTTTCGTTATTTCTCCGGAAGGGACGCGTCGTGTTTTAGTAGAAGGTGACCGTCTGTTCGCAGGCGACCAGATCGACACCGGCATGTCCGGCGCTGTGAGCCTTGAGTTGGCCGACGGCCGCACCCTGGACCTGGGCCGTGAAACCCAGTGGAGCGCCGACCTGCCGGACTCCAGCCTCGACCTGGCCGCTGCCGCCGAAAACGCCGCGCCGTCGGTTGCTGAACTGCAGCAAGCCATCGTTGCGGGCGCCGACCCGACCACCGACCTGGATGCTACCGCCGCCGGCGCGACGGCTGCCGGTAATGGTGCTGCGGGCGGGGGCCACAGCTTTGTTGTACTGGACGCGACGGCTGGCCGTGTCGACCCGACGATCGGGTTCCCGACCGGCCCACTGGGCCAGGGCGCCGCAACAACGACCCAACTCACGGGCGCCCAGGGCGCCGGTGGCAATGGCAACCTGGTCTTGCAGACGTCGACCCTGACGCTGAGCGCAACGCCGACCATCACTGAAGCTGGTGGTGTGCTGACCTACACCGCCACCGTCACGCAGCCGCCGATCAATGACCTGAGCATCACCCTGTCCAATGGTGCCGTGATCACCATCACCGCCGGCCAACTGACCGGCACCGTTAACGTGCCGCTGGCACCGAATGACAGCCCGTACATCGACCCAAGCCAGATCAACGTGAACGTCACCGGCACCACCGGCGGCAACAACCTGGTGCTGACGATTGACCCGAACCCGGCCGTTACGCAGATTACCGACACCATCGACACCACCACCGTCACGTTGACGGCGGGCAATACCGTGACTGAAGGCGGTCAGATTACCTATACCGCCACCCTGACCAACCCGGCGCAAACCCCGGTGACTGTCACCTTGAGCAATGGCTCGGTGATCACGATCAAGGCTGGGGAGTCGGTTGGCACTGTTGTTGTCGATACTCCGGCGAACGACGTTTACAACAATGGCTCGACTGTCAGCACTACTATTACCGGTGCGACCGGCGGCAACTTCGAAAACCTGGTACCGAGCACTACGCCTGCGGTTACTACGATCACTGATTCGATCGACACCACCACCGTCACGCTGACGGCGGGTAACACCGTGACCGAAGGCGGTCAGATCACTTACACCGCTACCCTGACCAATCCGGCGCAGACGCCGGTGACTGTCACCTTGAGCAATGGCTCGGTGATTACCATCAAGGCTGGGGAGTCGGTTGGCACCGTCGTCGTGGACACTCCGGCGAACGACGTCTACAACAATGGCTCGACTGTCAGCACTACTATTACCGGTGCGACCGGCGGCAACTTTGAAAATCTGGTGCCGAGCACTACGCCTGCGGTTACTACGATTACTGATTCGATCGATACCACCACCGTCACACTGACGGCGGGCAGTACCGTGACTGAAGGCGGCCAGATTACCTACACCGCCACCTTGACCAACCCGGCGCAGACGCCGGTGACTGTCACCTTGAGCAATGGCTCGGTGATTACGATCAAGGCTGGGGAGTCGGTTGGCACCGTCGTCGTGGATACCCCGGCGAACGACGTTTACAACAACGGTTCGACCGTCAGCACCACCATCACCGGGGCAACCGGCGGCAACTTTGAAAACCTGGTACCGAGCACTACGCCTGCGGTCACCACGATCACCGATTCGATCGACACCACCACTGTTTCGCTGACGGCTACCAATACCGTTACCGAAGGTGGGCAGATTACCTACACCGCCACCCTGACCAACCCGGCGCAAACCCCGGTAACTGTCACCTTGAGCGATGGCTCGGTGATCACTATCAAAGCTGGCGAATCTGTCGGCAGTGTGGTGGTCGACACTCCACCGAACGACGTTTACGTGAATGGCAGTACGGTGAGCACCACCATTACTGGCGCGACCGGCGGCAACTTTGAAAACCTGGTGCCGAACACTACGCCTGCGGTCACCACGATTACCGACTCGATTGACACCACGACGGTCACCTTGACGGCTCCGTCCGAGGCGAACGAAGGTGGTCAGATTACGTACACCGCTACGCTTTCCAATAAAGCGGGCACTGATGTAACGCTGAAGTTGGATAACGGTTCGACCATCACCATCAAGGCTGGCGATACCGTTGGCTCCGTGACTGTTGCGGCGCCTGGCGATGACGTGTTCATCGATAAGAGCACTCAAACCGTCAAGATCACTGACATTGCTGGCGGTAACTTCGAGAAGCTGGAAGTGGCTGGTGATGGTGCAACTACGACCATCAACGACACTATCGACAAGGTGGATGTCGTTCTGACCGCAACCACCACCGTCGGCGAAGGCGGCAACATCGTCTACACCGCCAGCCTTGTGGATAAAAACGGCGCGGCAGTGACTAACATCACCAACCCGTTGACCGTCACTCTCGATAACGGCCAGACCATCACCATCGGCGTTAATCAGTCCAGCGGCAACGTCACTGTTGTAGCTCCAGATGACGTGTACAAGGGCGACCAGACCGTCACTACCGCTATCACTAATGTGACCGGCGGTGAGCACTTCGAAAACTTGGTGCCAGGTACTACGCCTGTTAGCACCACCGTCACCGATACTCCGGGTACCGATAACACCACCACCGTGACACTGACGGCTCCGTCTGAAGTGAACGAGGGTGGTCAGATCACTTACACCGCTACGCTCTCCAATAAAGCGGGCACTGATGTAACGCTGAAGTTGGATAACGGTTCGACTATCACCATCAAGGCTGGCGACACCGTTGGCTCCGTGACTGTTGCGGCGCCTGGCGATGACGTGTTCATCGATAAGAGCACTCAAACCGTCAAGATCACTGACACTGCTGGCGGTAACTTCGAGAAACTGGAAGTTGCAGGTAACGGCGCAACCACCACGATCAACGACACCATCGACAAAGTGGATGTGGTTCTGACCGCCACCACCACCGTCGGCGAAGGCGGCAACATCGTCTACACCGCCAGCCTTGTGGATAAAAACGGCGCGGCAGTGACCAACATCACCAATCCGCTGACTGTGACTTTGGACAATGGCCAAACCATCACCATCGGTGTTAATCAGTCCAGCGGCAACGTCACAGTTGTCGCTCCAGATGACGTGTACAAGGGCGACCAAACCGTCACCACCGCTATTACTAATGTGACTGGCGGTGAGCACTTCGAGAATTTGGTTCCAGGTACAACGCCGGTGAGCACCACCGTCACGGATACTCCGGGTACCGATAACACCACCACCGTGACACTGACAGCTCCGTCTGCAGTAAACGAAGGTGGTCAGATTACGTACACCGCTACGCTTTCCAATAAAGCGGGCACTGACGTCACGCTGAAGTTGGATAACGGCTCGACCATCACCATCAAGGCTGGCGATACCGTTGGCTCCGTGACTGTTGCGGCGCCTGGCGATGACGTGTTCATCGATAAGAGCACCCAGACGGTCAAGATCACTGACACTGCTGGCGGCAACTTCGAGAAGCTGGAAGTGGCTGGTGATGGTGCAACTACGACCATCAACGACACCATCGACAAGGTCGATGTGGTTCTGACCGCCACCACCACCGTTGGTGAAGGCGGCAATATCGTTTACACCGCCAGCCTTGTGGATAAAAACGGCGCGGCAGTGACCAACATCACCAATCCGCTGACTGTGACTTTGGACAATGGCCAAACCATCACCATCGGTGTGAACCAGTCGAACGGCAGCGTGACCGTTGTAGCTCCAGATGACGTGTACAAGGGCGACCAGACCGTTACTACTGCTATCTCCAACGTGACTGGCGGCGAGCACTTCGAGAATTTGGTACCAGGTACTACGCCGGTCAGCACCACCGTCACCGATACATCGGGTACGGACAACACCACTACCGTCACGTTGACCGCGCCAAGCGCAGTCAATGAAGGCGGTCAGATTACGTACACCGCTACGCTCTCTAATAAAGCGGGCACAGACGTAACGCTGAAGTTGGATAACGGCTCGACTATCACCATCAAAGCTGGCGACACCGTCGGCACAGTGACTGTCCCTGCGCCTAGCGATGACGTGTTCATCGATAAGAGCACTCAGACCGTCAAGATCACTGACACCGCTGGCGGCAACTTCGAGAAGTTGGAAGTCGCAGGCGACGGCGCAACCACGACTATCAACGACACCATCGACAAAGTGGATGTGGTCCTGACTGCAACCACCACAGTCGGCGAAGGCGGCAACATCGTCTATACCGCCAGCCTTGTGGATAAAAACGGCGCGCCGGTGACTAACATCACCAGCCCGTTGACCGTCACTCTCGATAATGGCCAGACCATCACCATCGGTGTGAACCAGTCGAACGGCAGCGTGACCGTTGTAGCTCCAGATGACGTGTACAAGGGCGACCAGACCGTTACTACTGCTATCTCCAACGTGACTGGCGGCGAGCACTTCGAGAATTTGGTACCAGGTACTACGCCGGTCAGCACCACCGTCACCGATACATCGGGTACGGACAACACCACTACCGTCACGTTGACCGCGCCAAGCGCAGTCAATGAAGGCGGTCAGATTACGTACACCGCTACGCTCTCTAATAAAGCGGGCACAGACGTAACGCTGAAGTTGGATAACGGCTCGACTATCACCATCAAAGCTGGCGACACCGTCGGCACAGTGACTGTCCCTGCGCCTAGCGATGACGTGTTCATCGATAAGAGCACTCAGACCGTCAAGATCACTGACACCGCTGGCGGCAACTTCGAGAAGTTGGAAGTCGCAGGCGACGGCGCAACCACGACTATCAACGACACCATCGACAAAGTGGATGTGGTCCTGACTGCAACCACCACAGTCGGCGAAGGCGGCAACATCGTCTATACCGCCAGCCTTGTGGATAAAAACGGCGCGCCGGTGACTAACATCACCAACCCGTTGACCGTCACTCTCGATAACGGCCAGACCATCACCATCGGTGTGAACCAGTCGAACGGCAGCGTGACCGTTGTCGCTCCAGATGACGTGTACAAGGGCGACCAGACCGTTACTACCGCTATCACTAATGTGACCGGCGGTGAGCACTTCGAAAACTTGGTGCCAGGTACTACGCCTGTTAGCACCACCGTCACCGATACTCCGGGTACCGATAACACCACCACCGTGACACTGACGGCTCCGTCTGAAGTGAACGAGGGTGGTCAGATCACTTACACCGCTACGCTCTCCAATAAAGCGGGCACTGACGTCACGCTGAAGTTGGATAACGGTTCGACCATCACCATCAAGGCTGGCGACACCGTCGGCACCGTGACTGTCCCTGCGCCAAGCGATGACGTGTTCATCGATAAGAGCACTCAGACGGTCAAGATCACCGACACTGCTGGCGGCAACTTCGAGAAGCTGGAAGTGGCGGGTGATGGTGCAACCACGACTATCAACGACACCATCGACAAGGTCGATGTGGTCCTGACCGCCACCACCACCGTTGGTGAAGGCGGCAACATCGTTTACACCGCGTCGCTGGTCGACAAGTCGGGTAATGCGGTGACCAACATCACCAACCCACTGACTGTGACTTTGGATAACGGCCAAACCATTACCATCGGTGTGAACCAATCGAACGGCAGCGTGACCGTTGTAGCTCCAGATGACGTGTACAAAGGCGACCAAACCGTTACCACCGCCATCACTAACGTGACCGGCGGCGCGCACTTCGAGAATCTGGTGCCAGGCACTACGCCTGTTAGCACCACCGTCACCGATACTCCGGGTACTGATAACACCACTACCGTCACGTTGACCGCGCCAAGCGCAGTCAATGAAGGTGGTCAGATTACGTACACCGCGACCTTGAGCAACAAGGCCGGTACTGACGTAACCCTGAAACTCGACAATGGTTCGAGCATCATCATCAAAGCTGGCGACACCGTCGGCTCTGTGACCGTTGCTGCACCTGGCGATGACGTGTTCATCGACAAGAGCACTCAGACCGTCAAGATCACCGACACCACTGGCGGTAACTTCGAAAAACTGGAAGTGGCTGGTGATGGTGCAACTACGACCATTAACGACACTATCGACAAAGTGGATGTGGTGCTGACCGCAACGACCACAGTGGGCGAAGGCGGCAACATCGTTTACACCGCGTCGCTGGTCGATAAGTCGGGCAATGCGGTGACCAACATCACCAACCCGCTGACCGTGACCCTGGATAACGGCCAGACCATCACCATCGGCGTTAATCAGTCCAGCGGCAACGTGACCGTTGTAGCTCCAGATGACGTGTACAAGGGCGACCAGACCGTCACTACCGCTATTACTAACGTGACTGGCGGTGAGCACTTCGAAAACCTGGTGCCAGGTACTACGCCTGTCAGCACCACTGTCACCGATACTCCGGGTACTGATAACACCACTACCGTCACGTTGACCGCGCCAAGCGCAGTCAATGAAGGTGGTCAGATTACGTACACCGCGACCTTGAGCAACAAGGCCGGTACTGACGTAACCCTGAAGTTGGATAACGGCTCGACTATCACCATCAAAGCGGGCGACACCGTTGGCTCCGTAACCGTCCCTGCGCCTAGCGATGACGTGTTCATCGATAAGAGCACTCAAACCGTCAAGATCACTGACACTGCTGGCGGTAACTTCGAGAAGCTGGAAGTGGCGGGCGACGGCGCGACCACGACGATCAACGACACCATCGACAAAGTGGATGTGGTGCTGACCGCCACCACCACCGTTGGCGAAGGCGGCAACATCGTTTACACCGCGTCGCTGGTCGACAAGTCGGGTAATGCGGTGACCAACATCACCAACCCACTGACTGTGACTTTGGATAACGGCCAAACCATTACCATCGGTGTGAATCAATCGAACGGCAGCGTGACCGTTGTAGCTCCAGATGACGTGTACAAGGGCGACCAGACCGTCACTACCGCTATTAAAGGCGTCACCGGTGGCGAGCACTTCGAAAACCTGGTCCCAGGTACAACGCCGGTCAACACTACCGTCACCGACACTCCGGGTACTGATAACACCACTACCGTCACGTTGACCGCGCCAAGCGCAGTCAATGAAGGTGGTCAGATTACGTACACCGCGACCTTGAGCAACAAGGCCGGTACTGACGTAACCCTGAAACTGGATAACGGCTCGACCATCACCATCAAAGCTGGTGACACCGTCGGCACCGTAACCGTCCCTGCGCCTAGCGATGACGTGTTCATCGACAAGAGCACCCAAACCGTCAAGATCACCGACACCGCTGGCGGTAACTTCGAAAAACTGGAAGTGGCTGGTGATGGCGCAACCACCACCATCAACGACACCATCGACAAAGTGGATGTGGTTCTGACCGCCACCACCACCGTCGGTGAAGGCGGCAATATCGTCTACACCGCCAGCCTTGTGGATAAAAACGGCGCGGCAGTGACCAACATCACCAACCCGCTGACCGTGACTTTGGACAATGGCCAGACCATTACCATCGGTGTGAATCAGTCCAGCGGTACCGTCACCACTGTTGCGCCTAACGACGTATACAAAGGCGACCAGACCGTTACCACCGCAATTAAGGGTGTAACTGGCGGCGAGCACTTCGAAAACCTGGTGCCAGGCACTACGCCTGTTAACACCACAGTGACTGACACACCTGGCACTGCGGACACCACGACCGTCACGCTGACCGCGCCAAGTGCCGTCAACGAAGGTGGCCAGATCACTTACACCGCCACCTTGAGCAACAAGGCCGGTACTGACGTAACCCTGAAACTCGATAACGGCTCTTCCATCACCATCAAGGCTGGCGACACCGTCGGCACCGTGACTGTCCCTGCGCCTAGCGATGACGTGTTCATCGACAAGAGCACTCAGACGGTCAAGATCACCGACACTGCTGGTGGCAACTTCGAAAAACTGGAAGTCGCAGGCGACGGCGCAACCACCACCATTAACGACACCATCGACAAAGTCGATGTCGTTCTGACCGCCACCACCACCGTTGGTGAAGGCGGCAACATCGTTTACACCGCGTCGCTGGTCGACAAGTCGGGTAATGCGGTGACCAACATCACCAACCCACTGACTGTGACTTTGGATAACGGCCAAACCATTACCATCGGTGTGAACCAATCGAACGGCAGCGTGACCGTTGTAGCTCCAGATGACGTGTACAAGGGCGACCAGACTGTCACTACCGCTATTAAAGGCGTCACCGGCGGCGAGCACTTCGAAAATCTGGTCCCAGGTACCACGCCGGTTAGCACCACCGTCACCGATACTCCGGGTACCGATAACACCACGACCGTAACACTGACCGCGCCAAGCGCAGTCAATGAAGGCGGTCAAATTACGTACACCGCGACCTTGAGCAACAAGGCTGGCACTGACGTAACCCTGAAACTGGATAACGGCTCGACCATCACCATCAAAGCGGGCGACACCGTCGGCACCGTGACCGTCCCTGCGCCTAGCGATGACGTGTTCATCGACAAGAGCACCCAGACGGTCAAGATCACCGACACTGCTGGCGGCAACTTCGAAAAACTGGAAGTTGCAGGTAACGGTGCGACCACCACGATCAACGACACCATCGACAAAGTCGATGTGGTCCTGACCGCCACTACCACCGTTGGTGAAGGCGGCAACATCGTTTACACCGCGTCGCTGGTCGACAAGTCGGGCAATCCGGTGACCAACATCACCAGCCCGCTGACCGTCACCCTGGACAACGGCAAAACCATCACCATCGGTGTGAATCAGTCCAGCGGCACTGTCACCACCGTTGCGCCTAACGACGTATACAAAGGCGACCAGACCGTTACCACCGCAATTAAGGGTGTAACTGGCGGCGAGCACTTCGAAAACCTGGTGCCGGGCACAACGCCGGTGAATACCACCGTCACGGACACACCTGGCACTGCGGACACCACGACCGTCACGCTGACCGCGCCAAGTGCCGTCAACGAAGGTGGCCAGATCACTTACACCGCCACCTTGAGCAACAAGGCCGGTACTGACGTAACCCTGAAACTGGATAACGGCTCGACCATCACCATCAAAGCGGGTGACACCGTCGGCACAGTAACCGTCCCTGCGCCTAGCGATGACGTGTTCATCGACAAGAGCACCCAGACGGTGAAGATCACCGACACTGCTGGCGGCAACTTCGAAAAACTGGAAGTTGCAGGTAACGGCGCAACCACCACGATCAACGACACCATCGACAAAGTCGATGTGGTCCTGACCGCCACCACCACCGTTGGTGAAGGCGGCAATATCGTCTACACCGCCAGCCTTGTGGATAAAAACGGCGCGGCAGTGACCAACATCACCAACCCGCTGACCGTGACTTTGGACAATGGCCAGACCATTACCATCGGTGTGAATCAGTCGAATGGCAGCGTCACCGTTGTAGCACCAAACGACGTGTACAAAGGCGACCAGACCGTTACCACCGCCATCACCAACGTGACCGGCGGCGCGCACTTCGAGAATCTGGTGCCAGGCACTACGCCTGTTAACACCACAGTGACTGACACACCTGGCACTGCGGACACCACGACCGTCACGTTGACCGCGCCAAGTGCCGTCAACGAAGGTGGCCAGATCACTTACACGGCAACCTTGAGCAACAAAGCGGGTACTGACGTCACGCTGAAGTTGGATAACGGCTCGACCATCACCATCAAAGCGGGCGACACCGTCGGCACCGTGACCGTCCCTGCGCCTAGCGATGACGTGTTCATCGATAAGAGCACCCAGACCGTCAAGATCACCGACACCGCTGGCGGCAACTTCGAGAAACTGGAAGTTGCAGGTAACGGCGCAACCACGACGATCAACGACACCATCGACAAGGTTGATGTAGTCCTCACCGCCACCACCACCGTTGGCGAAGGCGGCAACATCATCTACACCGCCAGCCTTGTGGATAAAAACGGCGCGCTGGTGACCAACATCACCAGCCCGCTGACCGTGACCCTGGACAACGGTAAAACCATCACCATCGGTGTGAACCAGTCCAGCGGCACCGTCACCGTCGTAGCACCCAACGACGTGTACAAAGGCGACCAGACCGTTACCACCGCCATCACCAACGTGACCGGCGGCGCGCACTTCGAGAATCTGGTGCCAGGCACTACGCCTGTTAACACCACAGTGACGGATACCCCAGGCACCACCGATCTCACCAGCGTCACGCTGACCGCACCGAGTGCCGTCAACGAAGGCGGCACCATCACCTACACCGCCACCTTGAGCAACAAGGCTGGCACCGACATGGTAGTCACGCTGGATAACGGTTCGAGCATCACCATCAAGCAAGGTGCGACCGTAGGCTCTGTGACCGTTGCCGCGCCTGGCGATGACGTGTTCATCGACAAGAGCACCCAAACCGTCAAGATCACCGGCACTACCGGCGGTAACTTCGAAGGCGTGACCATCACTCCGGGCGGCGCGACCACCACCATCAACGACACCATCGATGATGTGACCGTGGTGCTCAAAGCCACCGGATCGGTCGCTGAAGGCGGTCAGATTACCTACACCGCATCGCTGGTCGACAAGAACGGCGCTGCAGTGACCAACGTCGGTTCCGACTTGGTGGTAAGGCTGGATAACGGCTCGACCATCACCATCGGCAACGGCAAGTCCAGCAGCACCACCACGGCTGTTGCGCCTAACGACGCGTATGTCGGCGCCAACGATGTGAACAACAAGATTACCGGCGTAGTCAGCGGCGGCGACAAGTACGAACACCTGATCGTCGACGGCAGCACCGTCACCACCAAAGTGACGGATGTGGTCAACAACACCACTATCAGCATCACCGGCGACGCCTCGGTGACTGAAGGCGGCACTGCGCATTACACGCTGACCCTGAGCAACCCGGCGCAAACCGATGTGACCGTGACGCTCAAGTACAGCGGCACCGCCACCGACGGTTCGGACTTCAACGGCGTATACACCGTGAAGATCCCGGCGGGCGCCAGCAGCGTGCCGTTTAACATCGCCACGATCGACGACAGGATCACCGAGCCGACCGAACAGATTGTCATCACTATCGACAAGACCACCGGCGGCAACTTCGAGAACCTGGTGGTCGGCAACGGCAGCGTCAGCACCAATATCATCGATAACGATGCGCCGCCGGTCATCGACCTGGACGCCAACAACTCCAGCGGCGCGACCGGTGCCGACTACAGAACCACGTTCACCGAAGGCACCGCCGGGCCGGGTGTGTCGATTGCCGACACCGATATCAAGATCACCGATCCGGACAGCACGATGCTGACCGGTGCGACGGTCACCCTGACCAACGCACAGGCCGGTGATGCACTGAACCTGGGCAACAGCGTCAATGGCATCATCGTCAGCACCAACAACCAGACGGGCACCATCACCCTGACGTTGTCGGGCAGCGCGACGCTGGCTGATTACATGCAGCGTATCCAGAACATCACGTTCACCAACAACAGTCACGACCCAAGCACCACGCCGCGGACCATCACCGTGACCGTGACCGATGGCGGCAACTATTCCAACGTTGCCACCACCACCGTTAACGTGGTGGCAGTCAACGATCCGCCAGTCGCCACCGGCAGCGCCGTGACCGGCACCGAAGACACGCCGCTGGCGCTGACCTGGGCCAACTTCGGCGTGACCGATGTGGATTCGCCACAAGCCAGCCTGGGCGTGAAAATCACCGACCTGCCGGTGGCCGGCAAGCTGCAATACCTGGCAGCGGATGGCACCACCTGGACCAACGTGACTGCCAACCAGACCTTCACCAAGGCCCAGATCGACGGCGGCCAGTTGCGCTTTATGCCTAACGCCAACGAGTCCGGCGCCGACGGTTATGGCGGCACCGGTGTTGGCAACAAGCAGGCTGATTATGCGCAGTTCAAGTTCCAGCCTACCGACGGCAAGGACCTGGGCAACAGCGCCACGGTGAAAGTCGATATCACACCCGTGGCCGATGCACCTACGCTGAACGTGGCCGATAACAATGTCGCCTCGACCGGTCTGATCAAACAGGGCTGGAACAGCATTGCCGGCCTCGGCACCAACGGGAACGGCGCGGCACCAGACGTACTGAAAAACGCCATCGACAACGCAGGTACGCCGAACAACACCAGTGTCGTCACCAATGTCGAGTCAGTCGACAATGTCAACGCCGGCTCTGGCTCCAAGATCTCCGGCCTGATGTACATGGAAGCTGGCAAGAGCTACACCTTCAGCGGCGTCGCCGATGACAGTGTGGTGGTCAACGTTGGCGGCAAAGACATTGCCAGCGGGCTATGGGCGACCAACAGCGGCAAATTCAGCGGCTCGTTTACGCCAACGGTCAGCGGTTACTACAGCCTCGAGATCTACCAAGCCAACCAAGCGGGGCCTGGCAGCTTTGACGTCAATCTGTCGATCAACGGCGGGGCGATTCAGAACTTGAGCACCAGCACCGTGCCGCTGTACACCGGCCTCACTGATTTGACCAACGCCGGTGTGACCGTGTCCGACCTGCATGGCAGCAACGGTGACGGTTATTACGTGGGCTACAAGCTTAACGAAGCCCAGGAAAACGGCACTGTGAAGCTGTCCAAGGTAACCACCGCGCTGACTGATACCGACGGTTCGGAAACCCTGAGCGTGAAGATCAGCGGCGTACCGGCAGGCTCGGTCCTCACCGACGCGTCCGGGCACACCTTCACTGCGACCAAAGGCGTGGGCGAAGTGAACGTCACGGGCTGGGACCTGAACACCCTGTCCATCAAGCCACCGACCTATTACAGCGGCCAGTTCAACCTGACCGTGACGTCGACCTCCACCGAAAGCCTCGGCGGTTCGGCGTCTACCACGGCGCAATTGCCAGTCACCGTGTACCCGGCAACCTACAACTCGGTGACGGGTACTTCGGGCAGCGACAACATTGTCGGCACTGACGGCAATGACATCGTCGTGGCCGATATCGGCGGCCTGAACGTGGTGCAAGGCAAGAACTACAACATCGCGTTCATGGTGGACAGTTCCGGCAGTATGAGCACCGCTTCGGTCAACGCGGCCAAAGCTTCGCTGACGTCGGTGTTCAACTCGCTCAAAGACAGCCTCGGCGCGAACACCTCGGGCACCGTGAACATCTTCCTGGCGGACTTCGATACCCAGGTGAACAAGTCGATCGCGATCAACCTTAACGATCCAAATGCACTGACGTTGCTCAAGTCCGTGCTGGATTCGATGGTGTCGGGTGGCGGTACCAACTATGAAGACGTGTTCAAGGCCACTGCGAACTTCTTCCAGAGTAACCTGGCAACCAGTAACACAAGTGCCACGAACCTGACGTACTTCATCACCGATGGTCAGCCAACCTACTACCAAAGCGGCGAGCAGACGAACCCGGTGGTGGTTGATTTCTATAGCAGCAACACCACCGATGGTCGCTTGGACGATTACATCAACACCAACAACTATGTGCTGGGCAACACCTTCAACATCAACGTCAATGGCACTAACCTGCAGTTGATCGACAGTCGTGGCCAGGTCCACCAGTGGGTGCAATACCGCGGTGGCAGTTGGTACGACAACGGCGTTATCGGCACCGTGCATGCCCAGGGCGACGGGACGTTTGAAGTCTCGTACCTCAACGGCAGCGGCAGCAGCACCGACTCGTCAACCACCAGCAATGCCAACAGCGGTTTTGCACTGCTCAAAGGCTTGTCGGCGGTTGAAGCCATCGGTATCAACGGCGACGTCAGCCTCAACGACCTCAAGCCTTACGACACCGATGGCAAGCCGCAAAGCAACATCGATCCGAAGGACCTGGCCAACGCGATCCTCGGCCACACCGAAGCCACGCTGCCAGGCGCCGACACCATCAGCGGTGGCGACGGCAACGACATCCTCTTCGGCGACCTGGTGAGCTTCAGCGGGATTACCGGTGAGGGCTACAACGCACTGCAGGCCTTTGTGGCACAGAAAACCGGCGTGGCTGTCTCGGCGGTGACCACCTCGAACGTGCACCAGTACGTCACCGAGCACTACGCGGACTTCGACGTCTCCGGCGCCAAGGACGGCAACGACACGCTGTTGGGCGGCGCAGGTGATGACATCCTGTTCGGCCAGGGCGGCAACGACCTGCTGGACGGCGGCAAAGGCAATGACATCCTGTTGGGCGGCACCGGTAACGACACCCTGATCGGTGGGCCGGGCAACGACATCCTGATCGGCGGCTCGGGTGCCGACACCTTCGTCTGGAAGGCGGGCGACTTCGGCAACGACGTAATCAAGGACTTCAAGGCCTCGGAAGGTGACCGGATCGATCTCAAGGATCTGTTGAAAGGTGAGACGGACAGCACCATCGACAACTACCTCAAGATCACCACGGTAGAAGGTGTGTCGACCCTGCAAATCAGCAGTGAAGGCAAGCTCAACGCCGCCGGCGGCCTGGCCAATGCCGATGTGACCATCAAGCTGGAAGGCAACGATTGGTCGCACACCAGCATCAACTCGCTGATTACAGGCGCCGACCCGACCATCAAGATCGACCACACCTCCTAAGCTGTGATTTATCGGCCGCCCGCAAGGGCGGTCGATTTGCTTGGGCGATACGTCGCTGGCCCTGGCGGCCGGTTGCATCGCATACTCGCGACCATAAACACAGCATTGACCTATGCTGGTGAACGCGTGTGGCTCATTTTCGAGGGATTCTTATGTTTTACGTGCAACGTGATGCACAGGGAGTGCTGAGTCGCGTGGAGGCCGCCGCCTTTGCCGATTCGACCGAAACCCTGCCGGCCGATCACCATGAGATCCAGGCCTGGTACGCCAACGAAGTGGTGGAAACCAGCCTGGCCCAGCTCAAACAAAGTGACATGGAGATGATCCGGGTACTGGACGACTTGATTCAGGTACTGACCCGCAAGGGCGTGATCAGCGTCACCGACCTGCCCCCGGCGGCCCAGGCCAAGCTGATGGACCGTAACCATGCACGGGAAGCGCTGGGTGGGTTGAGCCATCTGATCAATGATGAAGAGACTGGGTTGATCTGATTTCTTAAAGTCGAACCGGATCGAAATGTGGGAGCTGGCTTGCCTGCTCCCACACAAGCCCGCACACACATTGGATTTGCATCACTTCCAGGGAGCAGGCTCACCAATCAACTGCCCCTGCACACCGAAAATCCCCATCTCGCGAATCACCTTCAATTCACCTTCGGTCTCCACGCGCTCGGCAATCAACGGCAAGTCGATGCTGTGGGCCGCGCGCTGGATCGCTTCGATAAACAGGCGTTTGTCGCTTTCCTGGTCGATGGCGCGGATGTAGCTGCCGTCGATCTTCAGGTACGCCAGGCCCAGGCGTGCCAGGTTGCCGATCATGCTGAAGCGCCCACCAAAACGCTGCAGACTGAGGGAGAAGCCCAACTCGCGCAGGCGCTGGGTCAACTGCTCCAGCAGAGCCTGCTCGGGTAATTGTTCTTCGCCAATCTCCAGGGTCAAGCGCGGGCCGAGGTTGCTGTGCTGGCGCAGCAACTCGACAATCCGGTTCAACGCCTGGGCATCCTGCAAGGTGGCCGCCGAGAGGTTCAGCGCCAGGCTGTGCGTATGGCTGGCCATCTGCTTGAGCACGTGTTCGAGCATCAGTCGGTCCAGGCGTGCAGTCCAGCCGAAACGCTCAAGCCACGGCAGGAAACGCCCGGCCGGGATGGTGTGGCCGTCGTCATCCTGCAAACGCGACAGCACTTTGTAGTGCAGCACCAATTGCGGGTCCTGGCTGGCGACAACCGGCTGGAAGTACAGCTCAAAACGCTGGTGGGTAAGGGCCTGGTCCAACAGCGTGTGCCAGGCATGGTGATCGTCACCGACACTGGCGGCGGCGCTGTGGTCCAGGCACACCCAACTGCTGTCGCCCTGCCCTTCGGCCTGGGCCAGAGCCTGGTCAGCCAGGGTCAGCAATGCCTGGGGCGAATCACCGTGGTTGAATGGCGCAAGGCCAATGTAGGCCACCGGCGTGACGTCACTGGCACTGGTGGCCTGCAGGCTGAGCAGGGTGCTTTCAAGGTTTTGTGCCAATTGCAGCGCTTCTTCACGCACCAGCCCGGGCGCCAGCACCGCGAACTCACCACCACGAATACGGGTGACGAGGTTGTGGGTTTCCGGGTAAGGCTCACACTGGCGCAACAATTGTTCGCCAACCGCTTGCAGCAACTGGTCGGTGCGCTGGCCACCCAGGCGTTGGTTAAGGCCGGCCAGGTCCTTGACTCGTAGCAGCAGCAGGTAACCGGAATTGGTGTCTTCCGGGTTACTGACGCGGGCGTTGAGCTGCATCTCGAAATAACGCCGGTTGGCGAGGCCGGTCAGGTTGTCTTGATAGGATTCAATGCGCAATTTTTCACTGCGCTCGGCCTGCTCCTGGAACAGCGCCTTGAGTTTCTCGACCATCTGGTTCATGGCCTGCACTACGCGCCGCAGTTCCGGCGTGCGGGGCAGATCCGGCAGGCTGAGAAACTCGCGGCGGGCGATGGCGTGGGACTGTTTGACCATGTAGTCCAGCGGCTTCAACTGCCGACGCAGCAGCAATGCACCGAGCACCGCACTCACCGCGCCGCACAGCAGCAACCAGCCCAGGCTGCCCAGGGCGCTTTGCCAGAGCTTGGCCAGGGCGAACATCGGGTGGCTGACCACCTCCACGCGCGCCGCCTGCTCCCAGCCGCGGTTGACCAGTGCATCGCCGCCGGCCGGCTCAAGACCGATCAGCTTGACGAACCAGTTGGGCACGCCGTTGTTGTCCGGGATGCCGCTGCGTTCGACGATGGTTTTGTCGGTGGCTAAATCCACCACGCGGATGCTGGCGTAATAGCCACTGTCGAAAATCGAGCTGACCAGCAACTCCACCATCGCCGGGTCGTCGATATTGGGCGTCAGCGACAATGCCAGCGCAGTAGCCGCGTCCTGTGCATGGGAGCGCAATTGGTTGACGTATTGGGTGCGCGAGCTTTCCAGGCTGACCATGAAGCTGCCGCTGAAGGCGACCACCAGGAACAGACAGATTGCGATCAATAGTTGTTTGAACAGTGACATCCGATCAGTTACTCCTAGTTGGCAGGCTCGGCCGGGAAGCCTTCCGCACGCATTTTTTTCAACACATCCTGCCAACGCGACAAGCGTTTGGTATCACCGACTTTCTTGTTGCCCTTGGCGCCGGGCAGGTACAAGCCCTCGGCGTTGAATGAGTACACCGGCACCAGGTCGGTACGGCGGGTGGCCGGCAGGATCTCATCCATCAGGCTGTCGAGCACCAGCGGGATGGCATCGGGCGTCGGGTAATACGTCAGCACCATGTGCGCGCGATTCTGACGCAAAGCCTTAACGTAAGTAATGCGCAATTTGTCGCTGGAGACGCCCAGGTGGCGCAGGCTGAAATACTTGGCGATTGCGTAGTCCTCGCAATCTCCTGCACCCTTCCACAGCGCTTCGATGGGGGTTTCCCAATAGTCGACCACGTGCCAGAGGTCGATGTCTTCTACGTAGCTCATTTGCTTGTTGAAGAACAGGTTGACGACCTTGAGCTGCTCCTGTTCATCGACCTTCTTTTCAGTCGCCAACAGGCGCTGCCAGGCGTCGATGCGCTGTTGGCCCTCGCCGAGCGGCCCGTACAGAGCCGTGGCTTTGCGGCTGATCTGCGAGAAATCCCAATCGGCATGCAGCCCGCCGGGCATCAGGCCAGCGAGCAAAGTCGCTGAAAGTAGCCAGCCGACTATTCGAGAGGGAATAAAACTTACCGCCAAGGCGTTCAGTCCGTGAAGGGAGACGGAATTTCAGGGATGGTGAAGCTTCGATCAACAAAAAACAATGGCACAGTGCAATCATTCATGAGGGGTTCGAGTTTATAAACACCGCTTGTGGGACTCACAAAGTTCCGCCTGTAAGCCCTTACAAACTGAAACTTTGGCTGTTTGACAAGCGCGCGACCCATCTCTAGTGTGCTTTGGATCCAATTAAACACACTCCATTCAAGAAGGGAGGATAGCGTAACCGTGACGCAGAAGCCGAACCCATTAAGCAGCATCAAAATCAGCGGGCCTATTCCCGCCCATCTTGCACGCGCCGTTATTGAAGAAACGTTGCGCAATGCCATTCTCGACGGCAGGTTGCCCTGTGGTACCGCGATGCGCCAGCAAGAATTGGCCAGCCTGTTCGGCGTCAGCCGCATGCCCGTGCGCGAAGCCTTGCGCCAGCTGGAAGCCCAGTCCTTGCTCCATGTGGTAACCCACAAAGGTGCTGTGGTTGCGCCGTTGATCCAAGACAATTCGGCCGAGACCTATGCCCTGCGCATGTTGCTGGAATCCGAAGCGCTGCGCCTGTCAATTCCGTTGCTCACCGACGCAGACATTGCCGAGGCTGAAGCCTGCATCAATGCGTTGGAACAAGAGCGTGACTATGCCGAGATTGGCCGGCTCAATCGGCTGTTCCACATGGCGTTGTATGGCAAGGCGCCCAACCAGCGGTTGCTCAATCTGGTTGCGCACGGCTTGAATGAGGAGGAACGCTTTCTGCGCTTCAACCTCGAAGCGATGGGCCTGGGCGAGACATCCCAGGAAGATCACCGTGAATTGCTGAACCTGGTGGTGCACAAGAAAGTCGACGAAAGCATCCTGACGCTACGCAATCACCTGATGCGCGGCATGGAAGTGATCAATACCTACCTCGATAGCCTTGAGGGCACCGCAAAAAAAACTTCACAGTAAGGGTCTACACCGCCCTTTCTTGCCACGTTAACGCTATGGGGTATCTATCCTCTCAGGAAGTGCCCCATGTTTATGCGCCACGCTGAGATTAACATTCAAATAAGCCCACGCTTGTTAAAGAAACTTCTCACACACTTGCACACTACTTGATCACGACTAGTTGCTTCCCGCAAAAACATTTAATACTTTCATCAGTTTATCCAAACGTTTAATCGGATTATTATCTTTCACCCATAAAAGAACACTTCATTCGGCAGTGCCAACCTATGTCAGGTTAGCGCTGTACGCGTGGCTTGCCTAAACGCAGGCCATCCGCTTTTCATTACAAAACCCCATTACTGTTTCCAGAGCAGTCGCAACAACTTATAGGCGTCAACCATGCATCAACATTTGCTTGAACAAAAAAAACTACAGCTATGCAGCCATCCGTTATTTGCAGAAATAACTTCACTTAACAAGTTACAAATTTTTATGGAGCAGCATGTATTTGCTGTTTGGGACTTCATGAGCTTGGCTAAACGCCTGCAGCAGGATCTGACATGCATGCAATTGCCGTGGCTGCCACCCGTTGACCCGCAGAGCGCACGCCTGATCAATGAAATAGTGCTTGGCGAAGAGTCAGACGAACATCCAACGCGTGGCCACTGCAGCCACTTCGAGCTATATCTGGAGGCGATGACCGAGACCGGCGCAGATACCTCAGCCATCCAACGCTTCATTGAACTGCAGCGCCAAGGCGTCCAGGCAGATGCTGCGATGCAAAGGGTCAATGTACGCCCTGGCGTAACGCGCTTCGTCAGCAGCACCTTGCAGATCGCGCTGAACGCGCCCGCACACTGTGTGGCAGCGACGTTCCTGCACGGCCGCGAGAGCGTCATCCCATCGATGTTCGAACGTATTCTGCAGGGCGACGCCTTCATGGCGCGTCAGGCACCGTTGTTCTGTCACTACCTCAGCCGTCACATCGAACTGGACACCGAGGATCATGGCCCAGGTGCAGAGCAGTTACTCCAGCGCTTGATCGGTGCCGACCCCAAGCGCCAACGCGAAGCGGATGAAACCGCCATCAGCGCCATAGAAAACCGCCTCGGTTTCTGGGACGACGTACATGCCTCCCTACACGAGGTGCGACCATGAACACTGCAGACTACCGCTCGTTTGCCGAAGATTGGGAACGTCGCGCCACCATCCGCACGCGCCCCCGGCGCCTGCTGGAAAACGACGATCGCTTGATCTTTCCGCTCTGCCGCCAACCCTTGGTGCTAAACGCAACTTTTGTCGAGCATTGCCCGCAGTGGCGCGACTTCGTGTTGACGCAAAGTTTCTACAAATTCATTAATGACGTGGTGATCTTCGAAACCGAGATCGTCGACAAGATCGCCCGCAGCATTGCCAAGAATCGCTTCACACTGCCCTTCCCCCTTGCCTGTCGCATTGATGCGATGACGGTCGTGGTCGATGAGGATTACCACGCGCTGGTCGCGTTGGACTTCCTGCAACAGACCATTGAACTGACCGGCATACAACCGCTCGAGCTGCCCACGCAAATCGAACTGAGCCGGGCCTTGCCGGCCGCCCAGGCGCTTGCCCCGCAACACCTGCACGACGCTGTAGCGTTGATTGGCGTGGCCATCGCCGAGAACACCGTCACCCACGATGTAGCGGCGTTTGCCAAGGACGATAGCGTCAAACCTTCGATTCGCGGCTTGATGGCCGACCACTTGTTTGACGAGGGGCGTCACGCCCAGTTCTGGACGCAGCTGGTGCGTCTCTACTGGCAGGCGGCTAGCCCGGCAGACCGCGACAGCATCGCCGCAGTCCTGCCGACCTTCTTGACCCACTACCTGACCAACACGCTGCACAAAGGCTTCGACCTTCAGCTTGTCGAGCACCTGGACGTAGGCACCGACATCCGCCAGGCACTACGCGACGAAGTCACGGCCCTGCACTTTCCCATCACCCGCCAGCACCCGCTGCTCGGCAATATCATGGGGTTCCTGCATAACAGCGGCGTGCTGCACACACCAAGCGTCGCCCGCGCGTTGAGCGACTACCTGCCCGAGTCGGGGAGGCAGACATGCGACGTCTGAGTATCGGATGGGCCGGCACCAGCCACGCCCTGATTGCGCTGAAGCAAGTGCTCGAAGAATACGGACACGCCAGCGTGACACAAGCCTTCGACCTGTTTATCGAGGACGGCACTCAAGCGCCGCTCGCATACTGTGCCGCAACCCGATGGTTAAGCCTGCGGTTGGGTATCGGCCCGGTGTACGAAGGCGGCCTGCCCTCACTGCAGTTACGCTGCTATGACCGTGACCAACGCGTGCTGGCGGTACATAACGTTGCCGAGGAGCCCAGCGGCAACGGCCAGCGATTGCGCCGGCAGGCGACAAGCTCACTCGTGGAGTGGGCCACCTCGCTGGTCAGCGGCTTCTCGAGGGATGCGGGCTTTTTTGCCGCCAGCAGCACCATTAACCTCTGGCCTGAACAAAGCTTGCACGGACTGGACGCCCTTGCGTTTATGCACCGGTTCAATCGCACCGACCAGCCAGCATTGTTGCTGGCTGCCCAGGTGCCGATGATCGAGCGATTGCAGGCCGGTCTGCACGCCTTCGCCGAGCGCCCGGCGCTGAACATCGCGGGTAGCGTGCTGACCTACCGCCAATTGCAGCTTCGCGCCTTGTCGATCCAGCAACGCCTGCACCCTCTACTGGAAGGCGTTGAGACGCCGGTGGTTGGCGTGTGCTTGGAAAAGTCCGTCGAGTTGTATGCCAGTATTCTCGCAGTACTCGGTTGCGGCGCGGTGTATCTGCCACTGGCTCCGGATCATCCGCCGCAACGCCAGCAGGCCATGCTGGAACACAGCGGCGCCAAGGTATTGCTGGATGACGGCCGACACCCTTTGCGCGAGCAGTTCACGACACTGAGTGTCGGCAATATTGACTCCAACCACGCCGACATCACGCAGCCATTGATACAACGCCGCCCCGACATCGACGCTCCGTGCATGGTGCTGTTCACCTCGGGCACCACCGGCCAGCCCAAAGGCATACTACTGAGCCAGGGCAATCTTGCGCATTTCACCAGTTGGACCGGCGCCAGCCTGGCGTTGGATGAACACAGCCGTGTCCTGCAGTTTTCGCCACTGAGTTTCGACTCATCACTGATCGATATCTTCCCGGCCCTGATCGCCGGTGCCGAGTTGATCGTCCCAAGCGAAGAGCAGCGGCGCGACCCTCAGCAACTGGTCGAGTTGATTCGCCAACAGCGCATCAGCCATGGTTTTTTGCCGCCGGCGCTACTGAGCATCCTACCGTTGGAAGAGCCCCTGGGCCTGACCCATCTGTTGACCGGCGGCGATGCCTGCGAGCCCTATGTGATCGAACGGCTGGCGGGCCAGTGCCAGTTGCACAACCTCTACGGCCCTACCGAGACCACGGTGCTGGTCAGCCACCGGACGTTGCGCCCCGGTGACAGCAATCGCAATGTGGGGCGCCCCATTGCCAACAGCCAGGTGCTGATCCTCGATGACGCGCTGCAACCGGTGGATGAGCAGGTCATGGGCGACCTTTACATCACAGGCCCTGGCGTAGGGCTGGGGTATGTGACCGCGCCGCCGCCCGGGGGCAACCCGTTCGTTGAGCTTACGTTGCCGGGCGGCCAAGCGCTGAGGGCCTACCGCAGCGGTGACCGGGCCAAATGGACGGCGGACGGTATAGAGCTGGGCGGACGACGGGACGATCAGGTGAAAATCCGGGGCTTTCGCGTCGAACCCCAGGAGATCGAACAGTGCCTGCGCAGCAGTCGGCTATTTCGCCAAGTGGCGGTGGTGATCGACCTTGACCGACGGATTTTAGCTTTTGCCGCCCAGCCCGAGGCCGACGCAACGGTGACGGATCTGAAGCAGCATGCAGAGCAGTGGTTGCCGGCTTACATGCAACCCGAGCGCTGGACAGAGCTGCCGGGCATGCCCTGCACCGGCAATGGCAAAATTGACCGCCAGGCGTTGCTGACGGTGCTCGGGCACGCGACGCCGCGCACCGCCCGCGCCTCGGCGCAAACGCCGCTGCAAACGCAACTGGTGACCCTGTGGAGCGAGTTGTTGGGCATGCCTGGCGTTGATCTTTGCATTGATGAGAGTTTTTTCAATCTGGGCGGCCATTCCATCTTGCTCTCGACCTTGCTGCTGCGATTGCGCGAACAGTTTGGCCGCAGCCTTTCTTTGAACCGTTTTTTTGAAGCACCGACGATTCGTTCGCTTGCCTTGCTGATGGAAGACGCCGCACCGTCTTACACACCGTCATGCCAGATGGAAAAGGACGCATGCCAGGCGCTGAATGTAGAAATCCTGCCAGAGAGGTCCGCTGGGGATCCGCGCAAGGTGATCGTCACGGGTGCAAACAGCTTCGTGGGTGTGCATCTGGTCGAAGCGTTGTTGGCGGGTGGAGCACAGGAGGTGGCATGCCTGGTGCGTGAACGCCCGGGGCACTCGGCGCCAGCGCGGTTTGCACAGGCACTGCGCGAGTACCACCTGGAGCATCTGGACCTGAGCCGTGTGCAGGTTTATGCCGCTGACATGAGCCAGCCTCGTCTGGGCCTGGCCTGCGATGTCTATGACCACCTCGCCCGAAACCATGGTGTGTTGGTGCACAACGCAGCCAGGGTCAACCATGTGCTGGACTATGCCTCACTTGCCCGGGATAACGTCGAACCCGTGCTTGAGTGCCTGCGCCTGTGTGAAACCCACAGCAAGAAAGTCTTCAACTTCATCTCGACGCTGTCAGCCTGCAGCAGCATCGACGCTCAGGGTCACATCCTCGAAGCACCGGCCGTGGCCACGTTGCCGCTCTACCTCAAGAATGGCTACAACCTTTCCAAGTGGGTTGCCGAGCGGCTGCTGGGGCGTGCGGTCGAACAAGGTGCCTGGGTGAATATTCATCGACCGGGGAATATTGCGTTCAACAGCCACAACGGTGTTTGCCAGCCGCAAAACAACCGCCTGATGCTGATGCTCAAGGGGTCGCTGCAGTTGGGCCTCGCGCCCAGCCTGGAAGTGAATTTTGACTTGATGCCGGTGGACTTTCTCGCACGTTTCGTCGCGTTTCACTGCGGTCAATTCGCGGCACGGCGAAACGTCTTCAACCTGCATAACCCGCAGCCTTTGAGCTGGGACCATTACCTGGATGCGTTCAGCCAGGCCGGCCATCTTTTCGAACGGGTGAGCGTCGCGCAGTGGCAAAAGATGCTGCCAACAGTGGGGCCTGATAACGCGCTGTTTGGCGTACTGGGTTTTTACCTGGATGACCTCGCGGAAGATATCAGCGACGTCTCGATGATTTGTCACGACAACGCACGCCAGGGTGTGGCAGCGATGGGCGAACAGTACCCGCGAAAGGACCCTGCGCTGTTGCGCAAAGGCTGCGACCACCTCAAGGCCATTGGCTTTCTTTGACAGGACTCCTTATGGAACCGCTGCAACCCGATACATTGATCCGTAACCCGAATGGCGCGCCGCTGATAGCGTCTGTTGACGTCGCGTGCGATGCCGCAAGCCTGTGGAGTGTGGTGGGAAATTTTGCAGGCTTTGATGCCTTCATTCCTGCCCTGTCGCACATCGAAATGACGGGAACCGGCGTAGGCGCATTACGCACCAAATTTTTCCATGATGGGCATCGCGTCGTTGAGCAACTCAACAGCCGTGACGACGAAGCGATGTGCATGACGTGGACCACCCTCTACAACACCTTGGGGGTCGCGCGGCTATGGGCCGCCATGCGTGTGGAAGCACTTGGCGCCAAACACGCCAGGGCGACCTGGACGCTGATTGGCGAACCGGTTGATACACCGCAGGCGGCATTCGAGCAGTTTGCGCAGGCTTTTGCCGACAGCGCCTTGGAGAATGTGCGCCGGATGTTCGACTGATCAGCAGGAGCGAGAGGCCTCGCTCCTGCCAAGTCGGGTCAGATCTTGAAGCTGTCGACCAGTTGCTTTAATCGACTGGCCTGCTGCGACAGCGCATCGCAGTCCTTGAGCGTTTCGTTGAGGTTGACGACACCTTGCTGGTTCAACAGATTGATCTGGTTGATATCAACGTTGAGGGTTTCAACCACTGCGGTCTGCTCTTCGGTAGCCGCCGCAACCGATTGGTTCATGCCATCGATCTCGACGATTCGCTGCGTCACGCTGACCAGGCGCTCACCCGCCTGGTTGGCCACTTCAACGCTTTCTTCGCTGGAGACCTGGCTGGCGTTCATGGTGGTCACGGCTTCACGCGAGCCCACTTGCAGCGAAGTGATCATCTTGTGGATCTCTTCGGCCGATTCCTGGGTACGGTGCGCCAGGTTGCGCACTTCATCGGCAACCACGGCAAATCCGCGCCCGGCTTCACCGGCACGCGCAGCCTCGATCGCCGCGTTGAGCGCCAGCAAGTTGGTTTGCTGAGAGATGCCTTTGATCACATCCAGGATGTGCCCAATGTTATCGGTGCTGGCGTTGAGGGTTTCGATCTGCGTACAGGACAAGCTGATCTTTTGCGACAGTTCCGACATGGCCAGGATGGTTTGCTCCACCACCTTGCGCCCGTCATCTGCTTGCTCGCTGGCACCGCTGGCATGTTGCGATGCGTCGGCTGCGTTGCGGGCGATTTCCTGGGTGGCGGCGCCCAGCTCGTTGATGGCGGCTGCCACGCTGTTGGTGCGCGCGCTTTGCTCGTCCGAGCCGATGATCGAAGCGTTGGAGGATGCCATGACGCGCTGTGACAGGTCGTGCACCTGACGCGTAGCCGAAGACACTTCGGAAATCGAGGCATGGATGCGCTCGACGAATTGGTTGAACGCACTGCCCACTTCGCCGAACTCATCTTTGCTGGTCACGTCCAGGCGGCGGGTCAAATCGCCTTCGCCCTGGGCGATGTCCTGCATGGCCACGCCCATAGTGGTCAGCGGGCGCAACAGCACTTGAATCAGCAGGCTGAGCAGTACAGCGATCGCCACCACGGCGATCAACATGGCGATCAGTGCCGATGTACGGAATTTACTGAGTGGTGCGTAGGCTTTGTCTTTGTCGATCGACAGGCCGATGTACCAATCCGCGCCCGGCAAACCGCTGATCGGGGTAAATGACAGAATACGGTCCTGGCCGTTGAGCACAACGTCCTGGCTGACCTTCTCGATACGCAGGCTGGTGCCCGGGTAGATGTCCTTGAGGTTCTTCATCACCTGGTCCTGGTCAGGACTGACGATGACCTGGCCATCGGCGCTGACCAGGAACGCATGGCCAATACCCCCGAAGTCCACCGAGTTGATGATCTTCACCAGGGTTTGCAGACTCAGGTCACCGCCGACTACGCCGAGCAGCTCGCCGTTCTTTTTTACCGGCAGGGCGATGGTCACGATTTGCCCGCCAACGGCCGCCATATAAGGCGGAGTGAGCATGGTTTTATCGGCGGCGACCGCCTGCTTGTACCAAGGGCGCTGACGAGGGTCGTAATCGTCGGGCATCTTGGCGTCAGGGCGCTGCGTAAATACACCGTTGGTTTGGCCGACATAGGTGAACTGGAAGTTCGAGGTGAGCGCGGGCTGGTCGACCAGCCCTGGCAGGTCAGCACCGCTGCCCTGGTGAGCAACGTTTTGCGCCAGGCTTTCGAGGACCAGGATGCGGCCACTGAGCCAGTTCTGCACGCTGCTGGCCGTGAGTTCGCCCGATTGTTGAATGGACGACTCAAGGTTTTGTTTGATGGTGCTGCGCTGCAGGTAATCGTTGTAGAGGGTAAATAGCGCGAAGGCCAGAACCACGACGCCTGACGCGGCCAGTAGAATTTTATGACTGAACTTGAGATTCATTTCATCGACTTCTTTTGCCAAAGGGGGGTGAGCGTGCCGAGTGGAACATTCCATGTAACGGGATAGGCGGACTCTTCGGCCGCTCTATTTCGGTGCACGCATGGCTCGTCAGGCTTTCGGCCACTTCAGGAGAAATCTTAGAGATTTGTGAGAAGCATCCTGATTTTGAGTAGGAAACCGACCAGCGGTAGACGCTCAGGGTTCGGCGCTGCAAATTTTTTCTGCCCTCGCGACAATGCGACTAATTGTCATTTGTGACACTTGGCCAGGCCTGTGTGAGTGCCCTCTACTGACTACATTGCGCGCGAAAGGGTTGTACACACGCTTTGCAGCACCCACCACAACTGGCTCAACACTTGTCTGCGCAGTCGCTTGGGCAAGGGCGGCGATTCCTGGGGCGCATGCGGCACTGGAAAACGTCGCACAAGGCTTGGGCCGACGACGGGCACTGAAGGTGTTGTCGAGTGTGGTGTTGGTGGGGTCCGCGGCGTGGATAAGCCGGGGCATGACCGGCTGGCAGCGCTGGACCTCCGATTTCGCAACCGCCACCGGCGAGCGGCGCAGCGTGCAATTACCGGACGGCACACGCCTGCAACTCAACTCCGACAGTACGGTGTACCTCACCTTCAATCCGCAACAGCGCCTGATCACATTGGTGCGCGGGAAAATCCTGGTGACCTGCGGTTCGCCATCGTCAGCACCTTTGCTGGTACACACTCGCCACGGCTTGCTCGAAGGCATCGATGGGCGTTTTACCGTGAGCCAAGACAGCGAGTGCACACGCTTGAGCGTAGTCAGCGGCAATGTGGCCATCCATTCACCGCAGACGGCCGATGGGCTGATTGTGACGCGAGACATGCGCCTGGCTGACTTGGTGTCGGAAGTGGAGCGCTCCCGTCAGGGTTACCTGGGCTGTGCGGCGGATATCGGCGACTTGCGGCTATCAGGGGTTTTCCGCTTGGACGACACCGACAAGTTGCTGACGATCGTTGCGCAAACACTGCCAGTTCAAGTGCGCTATCGCACACGTTGGTGGGTGAGCCTGGAACGCCTGGCCTGACTTTTTCAGTTTTTGTTGGCGGCTTTTTTCCGTGAGTACGGCTTAGACAGTAAGCCTCTTTATCTGCCTTGACCGCCTCTACGGACCTTGATCATGACTGTGCGCTTTCTCAACGACTCACCAGACTCCTCCTACCATACGTTGTTTGACGCTTCAGGAGGATACGACTTGGGCAAAGTGGGCTTGAAGGGTGTGGATGTAAGGCTCAATGCCAACAACCTGACCAATGAGAGTTATGTGGCGTCCTGTGCCAGCCTGAACTTTTGCTATCTGGGTGAAGAGCGTAATGTCAGTGCGACGGTCAGCTATCAGTTCTGATCCGTTAAAGCTTCTAACAAGCCGGCGCCTGATTCCTGGTGCCGGCTTTTTTGTGGGTGTCGTCAGGTTGCCTTTGTCCGGCCCAGACGTATATGTGGGCGATCTGCAGCCGGGGCATTATCATCCCCCCTAAACGACAAAACCCCTGTCTGCGTTAGCAGACAGGGGTTTTGGAATTTAATCTTGACGATGACCTACTCTCACATGGGGAAACCCCACACTACCATCGGCGATGCATCGTTTCACTGCTGAGTTCGGGATGGGATCAGGTGGTTCCAATGCTCTATGGTCGTCAAGAAATTCTGTGTACCAGCCCGTTGCGCTTGCAACGTGCCGGTGAAATTCATGGACTTCTACATAAACAAAACCCCTGATTGCGTTAGCAATCAGGGGTTTCGGAATTTAATCTTGACGATGACCTACTCTCACATGGGGAAACCCCACACTACCATCGGCGATGCATCGTTTCACTACTGAGTTCGGGAT
>NZ_WKDV01000003.1:0-241258 GCF_021605825.1 Pseudomonas sp. PA-6-3C | reverse complement strand
TTCTTGACGACCATAGAGCATTGGAACCACCTGATCCCATCCCGAACTCAGTAGTGAAACGATGCATCGCCGATGGTAGTGTGGGGTTTCCCCATGTGAGAGTAGGTCATCGTCAAGATTAAATTCCAAAACCCCTGATTGCTAACGCAATCAGGGGTTTTGTTTTTGGCGCTCGTTTAGGCGTAAATCTCGCTCACGAGTGGCGTTAATCACAACGCGTTCAGGCTGAGATGCCACGTAAGCCTGCTTTGCAGCCGCCTCCAGTGCTAAATCCTGTCCTTTCTATGCAATGACCTTGCGCATGGCTATCATGCGTGCCTCATTGTGAGGCGATGCTTGCATGCTGACGTTGTTAACACTTCTCAAAGATGGTCGATTCCACTCCGGAGAGGCGCTCGGTGCTGCCCTGGGTGTCAGCCGCAGTGCTGTTTGGAAGCAGCTCCAGCATCTGGAGTCTGAATTGAACCTGCCCATTCATAAAATTCGCGGCAGGGGGTACCAGCTAGCATCTCCATTGGTGTTCTTGAGTGCTGAAGAAATTCAAGAGCGCGCTCCTGCTTTGGCGTGGCCTGTTTACATCTCTGACTCCATAGACTCCACCAATGCCGAGGCTTTGCGCCTCGTCGGCACAGGTTGCGCGGCGCCATTTCTGGTGCTTGCGGAGCAGCAAACGGCGGGAAGAGGGAGGCGGGGCCGCAAGTGGGTCAGTCCGTTTGCTCAAAACCTGTATTACAGCCTCGTATTGCGCATTGACGGCGGGCTGAGGCAGTTGGAAGGGCTTAGCCTTGTCGTCGGATTGGCAGTCATGCAGGCCCTGCGTGAGTTGGGTGTCCAGGGCGCCGCCTTGAAATGGCCGAATGACGTCCTGGTTGGGCAGAAAAAAATTGCCGGTATCTTGCTGGAATTGGTTGGAGATCCCGCTGATGTTTGCCATGTTGTGCTCGGTATAGGGATCAACGTAAATATGCAGAAGGCGGCAGAGGTCGATCAGCAGTGGACGTCGGCGCAGTTGGAGACGGGCTCCCCTGTCGACCGAAATCACTTGGTCGCACGCCTTGGACTGCAGTTGCAAAGTCACCTGGAGCGACATAAGGCTTTCGGTTTTGCTGCGCTTCAGGAAGAGTGGGAGCGAAATCATTTGTGGCAGGGTAAGGCCGTATCTCTTATCGCGGGTGTTAACCAGATTGATGGTGTGGTGCTGGGTGTTGATCACCAGGGCGCGCTGCGGCTGAGTGTCGAGGGTGTCGAGAAAATATACAGCGGCGGTGAGTTAAGCCTGAGGTTGCGTGATGATTCTTGAGCTCGACTGTGGGAATAGCTTTATCAAGTGGCGTGTGCTCGATTCGCCTATGGCCAGGGCGTCCGCTGAGGGTGTTGTCGGCTCGGACCTTGAGTTGATCGAGGGCCTGAAGGCAATCCCGGGGTTGTCATTGACGCGCTGCCGCCTGGTAAGTGTTCGGGCCTCCGAAGAGACCGGGCAGTTGGTTGAGGCATTGCAGGGGGCATTTGGGGTTGTTGTGTCTTGTGCTGTCTCAGCGAGGGAGGCGGCGGGGGTACGTAACGGCTACGAAGAGTTTGAGCGTCTTGGGCTGGATCGTTGGTTGGCAATGCTCGGTGGTTTCAAGCTGGCATCAGGTGCCTGCCTGGTACTCGATTTCGGTACCGCAGCCACTGCAGACTTTATTGCTGCCGATGGTGAGCACCTTGGCGGCTTCATTTGCCCGGGAATGCCCCTCATGCGCAGCCAGTTGCGAACGCACACGCGCAAAATCCGCTACGACGATATTGCGGCAGAGCAGGCCCTGGCACGCCTCTCGCCGGGGCGGACGACTGTGGAAGCCGTTGAGCGGGGTTGTACGCTGATGCTCAGAGGGTTTGTTTTGACACAGCTTGAGTTGGCTCGGAGCTATTGGGGGAATGACTTCACGGTTTTTCTGACTGGCGGGGATGCTGACCTGGTCTCCGATGCCGTGCCTCACGCTCGTTTTGTTCCTGATCTGGTTTTTGTTGGTCTGGCGATGGCGTGCCCTTTGTCCTGAGGTATTTATGCGTTGGCTGTTTTTGCTTTTGCTCGTTCTCAATGCCTTCTATTACATCTGGCATCAACAGGAAGCCCCATTGCGTGCTAAAGATGTAACGCCACTGAGTCTCTATAAGGGCTCTCAGCAGGATATTCGCCTATTGAGTGAATCCTCTGACCCCATGGTTCGGCGCGACCGGGCAAAAGCGCCTGACGCACAAAGTACGTGTCTATACATCGGTGGTTTCGCTGATCAGCGCCAGGCCCAGTCGGTAGAGCAGCGCCTCATAAGCCTGGATATAAAGGTCAAAGTGCTTCTCCTCAATACGCCTGATGCCTCCGGCTATTGGCTTCGTGTCGCCCCTGAAAGCAGGAGGTTGGCTGAGGATCTGCCGTTTGAAAACCTTGCTAAGGAATTCAATGAGTTAAAACATAAAATAATGTTGTGCGAAGGCGTTGCAACTGTCGAATAGTTTGCATAGAATGGCGCCCGCTTCGCAGTGAAGACCTTTACGGTCTACAGCGTGAAGCGAAGGTCAACGCAGCTAACCTCATATTTTTAATGAGAAAATGCTTGACAGAAGGCCGGCGTGATGTAGAATGCCGGCTCGCTTAGGAGGGGTTCCCGAGCGGCCAAAGGGATCAGACTGTAAATCTGACGTCTACGACTTCGAAGGTTCGAATCCTTCCCCCTCCACCATTTTTAGCGTGAGCTGCAAGCTCCGCGGGTATAGTTTAGTGGTAGAACCTCAGCCTTCCAAGCTGATGATGCGGGTTCGATTCCCGCTACCCGCTCCAAGTTTGCAGGTTGTGCAATGTGTTTTGCTCTTGTAGCTCAGTTGGTAGAGCACACCCTTGGTAAGGGTGAGGTCAGCGGTTCAAATCCGCTCAAGAGCTCCATATAACAAGGCAGATATGAAAATATCTGCCTTTGTTTTAACAGCTGCCTCGGCTTGTTGGTGTTGCATTTGGCTTTGTTGCCAGGTGATTTCAGGTCTAGTGGGGTTGGTTGTTGTAAAGTCTTTTTCAGGCCTGCATAATGGTCGGCCTGATTTTGTTTTAGGTCAGTAGCTCAATTGGCAGAGCGACGGTCTCCAAAACCGTAGGTTGGGGGTTCGATTCCCTCCTGACCTGCCAGATTCACGTGGTGTGTCTGGCTTTCTTTTCACAGGATCTTCATAGATGACTCCTAAGGCTGAAGCTCAAAGCTCTCGTTTCGATCTCGTCAAGTGGCTCGCTGTGGTCGCGTTGGTGGTCGTAGGCGTTGTTGGCAATCAGTACTACTCTGCTTCGCCGATCCTGTACCGCGTACTCGCTTTGCTCGCTCTTGCTGCTGTAGCTGCCTTTGTAGGCCTGCAGACTGCCAAAGGCAAGTCTTTCGCGGTCCTGGTAAAGGAAGCTCGCACCGAAATTCGTAAAGTCGTTTGGCCGACTCGCCAAGAAACCACGCAGACCACATTGATTGTTGTGGCTGTTGTTCTGGTTATGGCGTTGCTGTTGTGGGGGCTTGATTCCCTGCTCGGCTGGCTTGTTTCCTTGATTGTTGGCTAAGGGTGTCCCGTGGCTAAGCGTTGGTACGTTGTGCATGCTTACTCGGGTTACGAGAAGCATGTTATGCGCTCTTTGCTAGAGCGCGTAAAGCTTGCAGGCATGGAAGATGGCTTCGGCGAAATTCTGGTTCCCACTGAAGAAGTGGTTGAAATGCGGAATGGTCAGAAGCGCAAAAGCGAACGCAAGTTCTTCCCTGGCTACGTGCTGGTTCAGATGGACATGAATGAAGGTACTTGGCACTTGGTCAAGGACACTCCTCGTGTCATGGGTTTCATCGGCGGTACTGCTGATAAGCCTGCTCCGATCACCGACAAAGAGGCGGAAGCAATTCTGCGTCGCGTTGCTGACGGTAGCGACAAGCCTAAGCCGAAGACGTTGTTCGAGCCGGGTGAGGTTGTTCGTGTCACAGATGGTCCGTTTGCTGATTTCAACGGCACCGTCGAAGAAGTTAACTACGAAAAGAGCCGGATCCAAGTGGCAGTGCTCATTTTCGGTCGCTCTACTCCGGTAGAGTTGGAGTTCAGCCAGGTCGAGAAGGTCTAGCTGAGCAAGCATCCCAACCCCGCAGCCTTAGGCTGTGGGGTTTTGTCGTCACTGGGATAAACGCGCAAGTAACCGGGGAGCCTTTCGAGGCGTTTGAACCCGTAATTGGAGTGCCTCATGGCCAAGAAGATTACCGCTTACATCAAGCTGCAAGTGAAGGCCGCTCAGGCCAACCCAAGTCCACCTGTCGGCCCGGCTCTGGGTCAGCACGGCGTGAACATCATGGAATTCTGCAAGGCCTTCAACGCCCGTACTCAGGGTCTTGAGCCAGGTCTGCCGACTCCAGTGATCATCACTGTATACAGCGACCGTAGCTTCACTTTCGAAACCAAGTCGACCCCGGCTTCGGTTTTGCTGAAGAAAGCTGCTGGTCTGACTAGCGGTTCCGCTCGTCCTAACACCGTTAAGGTTGGCACCGTAACTCGTGCTCAGCTGGAAGAAATCGCGAAAACCAAAAACGCGGATCTGACTGCAGCTGATATGGATGCAGCCGTGCGTACCATCGCCGGTTCTGCTCGTAGCATGGGCCTTAACGTGGAGGGTGTGTAATGGCTAAGCTGACCAAGCGCCAAAAGGCTATCGCCGGCAAAATCGAAGCAGGCAAGGCCTACAACTTTGTAGACGCCGCTGCCCTGCTGACCGAGCTGTCGACTGTCAAGTTCAGCGAGTCCGTTGACGTTGCTGTAAACCTGGGTGTTGACCCACGTAAATCCGACCAGGTCGTTCGTAGCGCTACTGTGCTGCCACACGGTACTGGCAAGACTGTACGTGTTGCTGTCTTCACCCAAGGCCCGGCAGCTGAAGCTGCTCTGGCCGCCGGCGCTGATCGCGTTGGCATGGACGACCTGGCTGCCGAAATGAAAGGCGGCGACCTGAACTACGACGTAGTTATTGCTTCCCCGGATGCAATGCGCGTTGTAGGTCAGTTGGGTCAGATCCTCGGTCCACGTGGTCTGATGCCTAACCCTAAAGTCGGCACCGTAACGCCAGACGTAGCTACCGCGGTTAAAAACGCCAAGGCTGGTCAGGTTCGTTATCGCACCGACAAAAACGGCATCATTCACACCTCCGTTGGCAAAGTCGGCTTCGATGCCGTCAAGCTGAAGGAAAACGTTGAAGCCCTGATCGCTGATCTGAAGCGTATCAAGCCAGCTTCTTCGAAAGGTATCTACGTCAAGCGCGTTACCCTGAGCACCACTATGGGCCCAGGTCTGGTCATCGACCAAGGCTCGCTGGACGTATAAGAAATACGTTGGTGCGAGAGATCGCGCCAATTGAAAAAATTGGGGTCCCTGCCTGGCGGGGGCTATCCAAGACCGTAGGCGGCGCAAGCCTTAAACCTCAAGCCTACGCAGATGGTGCTCCCGGTTCCTTACCGAATCAGACACCAAAACGACATCCGGCTTCGGCCAGATGAAACGGTAACAAGCAGGAGTTAAACCCGTGGCAATTAATCTCGAAGACAAGAAGGCCATCGTCGCTGAAGTCAACGAGGCTGCCAAAGCTGCTCTGTCCGCTGTCGTGGCTGATGCCCGTGGTGTGACAGTAGGCGCTATGACCGGACTCCGTAAAGAGGCTCGTGAAGCTGGCGTATACGTACGTGTTGTACGTAACACCCTGCTCAAGCGCGCTGTTGCTGACACTGAATACAGTGTTCTCAATGACGTGTTCACCGGCCCGACTCTGATCGCGTTCTCCAAAGATCACCCGGGTGCTGCTGCCCGTTTGTTCAAGGAATTCGCCAAGAGTCAGGATAAGTTCGAGATCAAGGCAGCTGCGTTCGAGGGCAAGTTCCTCGCAGCTAACCAAATCGACGTACTGGCAACACTGCCGACCCGTAACGAAGCTATTTCTCAGCTGATGAGCGTGATTCAAGGCGCTACCAGCAAGTTGGCTCGTACTCTGGCCGCAGTTCGCGAGCAAAAAGAAGCTGCCGCAGCCTAAGGCTGAGCACCTCCTTTCGCGTATTTTTGTTTATTTCGATGGCCGCGTAGGCCGTCCCCCAATTCAGGAAATACAGTAATGTCTATCTCCCAAGAAGATATCCTCAACGCCGTAGCTGAAATGTCGGTTCTGCAGGTTGTTGAGCTGATCAAAGCTTTCGAAGAAAAATTCGGCGTTTCCGCTGCCGCTGCTTCCGCTGGCCCAGCTGTTGCTGCTGTTGCTGCTGAAGAGCAAACCGAATTCAACGTCATGCTGCTGGAAGCTGGCGAGAAGAAAGTAAACGTGATCAAGGCAGTTCGTGAACTGACCGGTCTGGGCCTGAAAGAAGCCAAGGCTGTAGTTGACGGCGCTCCTGCCCAGGTTCTGGAAGCAGTGTCGAAAGACGCCGCTGACAAAGCTAAAGCAGTGCTGGAAGAAGCAGGCGCTAAAGTCGAGCTGAAGTAAGCATCGACCTTGCGTCTCCAGCCCAAGCGTTAAGCTGAAGGCTGATGGCTGGTGGCTCTTGCCACCGGCCTTTTTCCGTTCTTGGCTGTCGACTCGGTCGCCGCCAATTACGCGCTGTAACCACCCGATGCGGTGGTGCAAACCATGGGGTTTGCAAGATTTTCTGGCTGCTCCCGTCGGAGGGGCCAAACAAGCAGGTGACCAAGCTGGGGAACGCTGATGGCTTACTCATATACTGAGAAAAAACGTATCCGCAAGGACTTTAGCAAGTTGCCGGACGTCATGGATGTCCCGTACCTTCTGGCTATCCAGCTGGATTCGTATCGTGAATTCTTGCAGGCGGGAGCGACCAAAGATCAGTTCCGCGACGTGGGCCTGCATGCGGCCTTCAAATCCGTTTTCCCGATCATCAGCTACTCCGGCAATGCTGCGCTGGAGTACGTGGGTTATCGCCTGGGCGAACCGGCATTTGATGTCAAAGAATGCGTGTTGCGCGGTGTTACGTACGCCGTACCTTTGCGGGTAAAAGTCCGCCTGATCATTTTCGACAAAGAATCGTCGAACAAAGCGATCAAGGACATCAAAGAGCAAGAAGTCTACATGGGCGAAATCCCACTGATGACTGAAAACGGTACCTTCGTAATCAACGGTACCGAGCGTGTTATTGTTTCCCAGCTGCACCGTTCCCCGGGCGTGTTCTTCGACCACGACCGCGGCAAGACGCACAGCTCCGGTAAACTCCTGTACTCCGCGCGGATCATTCCGTACCGCGGTTCGTGGTTGGACTTCGAGTTCGACCCGAAAGACTGCGTGTTCGTGCGTATCGACCGTCGTCGCAAGCTGCCGGCCTCGGTACTGCTGCGCGCGCTCGGTTACACCACTGAGCAGGTGCTGGACGCTTTCTACACCACCAACGTATTCAGCCTGAAGGATGAAACCCTCAGCCTGGAGCTGATTGCTTCGCGTCTGCGTGGTGAAATTGCCGTTCTGGACATTCAGGACGAAAACGGCAAAGTGATCGTTGAAGCGGGTCGTCGTATTACTGCGCGCCACATCAACCAGATCGAAAAAGCCGGCATCAAGTCGCTGGAAGTGCCTCTGGACTACGTCCTGGGTCGCACCACCGCCAAGGTTATCGTTCACCCGGCTACAGGCGAAATCCTGGCTGAGTGCAACACCGAGCTGAACACCGAAATCCTGGCAAAAATCGCCAAGGCCCAGGTTGTTCGCATCGAGACCCTGTACACCAACGACATCGACTGCGGTCCGTTCATCTCCGACACACTGAAGATCGACTCCACCAGCAACCAATTGGAAGCGCTGGTCGAGATCTATCGCATGATGCGTCCTGGTGAGCCACCGACCAAAGACGCTGCCGAGACCCTGTTCAACAACCTGTTCTTCAGCCCTGAGCGTTATGACCTGTCTGCGGTCGGCCGGATGAAGTTCAACCGTCGTATCGGTCGTACCGAGATCGAAGGTTCGGGCGTGCTGTGCAAGGAAGATATCGTCGCGGTACTGAAGACTCTGGTCGACATCCGTAACGGTAAAGGCATCGTCGATGACATCGACCACCTGGGTAACCGTCGTGTTCGCTGCGTAGGCGAAATGGCCGAAAACCAGTTCCGCGTTGGCCTTGTGCGTGTTGAGCGTGCGGTCAAAGAGCGTCTGTCGATGGCTGAAAGCGAAGGCCTGATGCCGCAAGACCTGATCAACGCCAAGCCAGTGGCTGCGGCAGTGAAAGAGTTCTTCGGTTCCAGCCAGCTTTCCCAGTTCATGGACCAGAACAACCCGCTCTCCGAGATCACCCACAAGCGCCGTGTTTCTGCACTGGGCCCGGGCGGTCTGACCCGTGAGCGTGCTGGCTTTGAAGTTCGTGACGTACACCCGACGCACTACGGTCGTGTTTGCCCGATCGAAACGCCGGAAGGTCCGAACATCGGTCTGATCAACTCCCTGGCCGCTTATGCGCGCACCAACCAGTACGGCTTCCTCGAGAGCCCGTACCGCGTGGTGAAAGACGCTCTGGTCACCGACGAGATCGTATTCCTGTCCGCCATCGAAGAAGCTGATCACGTGATCGCTCAGGCTTCGGCCACGATGAACGACAAGAAAGTCCTGATCGACGAGCTGGTAGCTGTTCGTCACTTGAACGAGTTCACCGTCAAGGCGCCGGAAGACGTCACCTTGATGGACGTTTCGCCGAAGCAGGTAGTTTCGGTTGCAGCGTCGCTGATCCCGTTCCTGGAACACGATGACGCCAACCGTGCGTTGATGGGTTCCAACATGCAGCGTCAAGCTGTACCAACCCTGCGCGCTGACAAGCCGCTGGTAGGTACCGGCATGGAGCGTAACGTAGCCCGTGACTCCGGCGTTTGCGTCGTAGCCCGTCGTGGCGGCGTGATCGACTCCGTTGATGCCAGCCGTATCGTGGTTCGTGTTGCCGATGATGAAGTTGAAACTGGCGAAGCCGGTGTCGACATCTACAACCTGACCAAATACACCCGCTCGAACCAGAACACCTGCATCAACCAGCGTCCGCTGGTGAGCAAGGGTGACCGCGTTCAGCGTAGCGACATCATGGCCGACGGCCCGTCCACCGACATGGGTGAACTGGCTCTGGGTCAGAACATGCGCATCGCGTTCATGGCATGGAACGGCTTCAACTTCGAAGACTCCATCTGCCTGTCCGAGCGTGTTGTTCAAGAAGACCGTTTCACCACGATCCACATTCAGGAACTGACCTGTGTGGCACGTGATACCAAGCTTGGGCCAGAGGAAATCACTGCAGACATCCCGAACGTGGGTGAGGCTGCACTGAACAAGCTGGACGAAGCCGGTATCGTTTACGTAGGTGCTGAAGTTGGCGCAGGCGACATCCTGGTAGGTAAGGTCACTCCGAAAGGCGAGACCCAACTGACTCCGGAAGAGAAGCTGCTGCGTGCCATCTTCGGTGAAAAAGCCAGCGACGTTAAAGACACCTCCCTGCGTGTACCTACCGGTACCAAGGGTACTGTTATCGACGTACAGGTCTTCACCCGTGACGGCGTTGAGCGTGATGCTCGTGCACTGTCCATCGAGAAGACTCAACTCGACGAGATCCGCAAGGACCTGAACGAAGAGTTCCGTATCGTTGAAGGCGCGACCTTCGAACGTCTGCGTTCCGCTCTGGTAGGCCACAAGGCTGAAGGCGGCGCAGGTCTGAAGAAAGGTCAAGACATCACCGACGAAGTACTCGACGGTCTTGAGCACGGCCAGTGGTTCAAACTGCGCATGGCTGAAGATGCTCTGAACGAGCAGCTCGAGAAGGCCCAGGCCTACATCGTTGATCGCCGCCGTCTGCTGGACGACAAGTTCGAAGACAAGAAGCGCAAACTGCAGCAGGGCGATGACCTGGCTCCAGGCGTGCTGAAAATCGTCAAGGTTTACCTGGCAATCCGTCGCCGCATCCAGCCGGGCGACAAGATGGCCGGTCGTCACGGTAACAAAGGTGTGGTCTCCGTGATCATGCCGGTTGAAGACATGCCGCACGATGCCAATGGCACCCCGGTCGACGTCGTCCTCAACCCGTTGGGCGTACCTTCGCGTATGAACGTTGGTCAGATCCTCGAAACCCACCTGGGCCTCGCGGCCAAAGGTCTGGGCGAGAAGATCAACCGTATGATCGAAGAGCAGCGCAAGGTTGCTGACCTGCGTAAGTTCCTGCACGAGATCTACAACGAGATCGGCGGTCGCAACGAAGAGCTGGACACCTTCTCCGACCAGGAAATCCTGGACCTGGCGAAGAACCTGCGCGGCGGCGTTCCAATGGCTACCCCGGTGTTCGACGGTGCCAAGGAAAGCGAAATCAAGGCCATGCTGAAACTGGCAGACCTGCCGGAAAGCGGCCAGATGCAGCTGTTCGACGGCCGTACCGGCAACAAGTTTGAGCGCCCGGTTACTGTTGGCTACATGTACATGCTGAAGCTGAACCACTTGGTAGACGACAAGATGCACGCTCGTTCTACCGGTTCGTACAGCCTGGTTACCCAGCAGCCGCTGGGTGGTAAGGCTCAGTTCGGTGGTCAGCGTTTCGGGGAGATGGAGGTCTGGGCACTGGAAGCATACGGTGCTGCATACACTCTGCAAGAAATGCTCACAGTGAAGTCGGACGATGTGAACGGTCGGACCAAGATGTACAAAAACATCGTGGACGGCGATCACCGTATGGAGCCGGGCATGCCCGAGTCCTTCAACGTGTTGATCAAAGAAATTCGTTCCCTCGGCATCGATATCGATCTGGAAACCGAATAACACGTGACGCGAATCGAGAGCGGGGTTGTTTAGCCCGCTCTCTGCTCCGCCAGGAGGAAAGGCCTTGAAAGACCTACTGAATTTGCTGAAAAACCAGGGTCAAGTCGAAGAGTTCGACGCCATCCGTATTGGGTTGGCATCGCCTGAGATGATCCGTTCGTGGTCGTTCGGTGAAGTTAAAAAGCCGGAAACCATCAACTACCGTACGTTCAAACCTGAGCGTGACGGCCTGTTCTGCGCCAAGATCTTTGGCCCGGTAAAGGATTACGAGTGCCTGTGCGGTAAGTACAAGCGCTTGAAGCACCGTGGTGTGATCTGCGAGAAGTGCGGCGTTGAAGTTGCACTGGCCAAGGTTCGTCGTGAGCGCATGGCGCACATCGAACTGGCTTCGCCGGTTGCCCACATCTGGTTCCTGAAATCGCTGCCGTCCCGTATCGGCTTGCTGATGGACATGACCCTGCGTGATATCGAACGCGTTCTCTACTTCGAGAGCTATGTCGTTATCGATCCAGGCATGACCACCCTTGAAAAAGGTCAGCTGCTGAACGACGAGCAGTACTTCGAAGCGCTGGAAGAATTCGGCGACGACTTTGATGCCCGTATGGGTGCCGAGGCTGTCCGCGAGCTGCTGCACGCTATCGACCTGGAGCACGAGATTGGCCGTCTGCGCGAAGAAATTCCGCAAACCAACTCCGAAACCAAGATCAAGAAACTGTCCAAGCGTCTGAAGTTGATGGAAGCCTTCCAGGGTTCCGGCAACTTGCCAGAGTGGATGGTGCTGACCGTTCTGCCGGTTCTGCCGCCAGACCTGCGTCCGCTGGTACCGTTGGACGGTGGTCGTTTCGCGACGTCCGACCTCAACGACCTGTACCGCCGCGTGATCAACCGTAACAACCGCTTGAAGCGCCTGCTCGATCTGTCCGCTCCGGACATCATCGTGCGCAACGAAAAGCGTATGTTGCAAGAAGCTGTCGATGCCTTGCTCGACAACGGCCGTCGTGGCCGCGCTATCACCGGTTCCAACAAGCGTCCTCTGAAATCCTTGGCTGACATGATCAAGGGTAAGCAAGGTCGTTTCCGTCAGAACTTGCTCGGCAAGCGTGTTGACTACTCCGGTCGTTCGGTAATTACCGTAGGCCCGACCCTGCGTCTGCACCAGTGCGGTCTGCCCAAGAAGATGGCACTTGAGCTGTTCAAGCCATTCATCTTCGGCAAGCTGGAAATGCGCGGTCTCGCGACCACCATCAAAGCGGCCAAGAAAATGGTCGAGCGCGAACTGCCAGAGGTTTGGGACGTTCTCGCTGAAGTGATTCGCGAACACCCGGTTCTCCTCAACCGTGCACCGACCCTTCACCGTCTGGGTATCCAGGCGTTTGAACCAGTACTGATCGAAGGTAAGGCTATCCAGCTGCACCCTCTGGTCTGTGCTGCGTACAACGCCGACTTCGACGGCGACCAAATGGCCGTGCACGTACCGCTGACACTGGAAGCCCAGTTGGAAGCGCGCGCGTTGATGATGTCGACCAACAACATTCTGTCGCCAGCCAACGGTGAGCCAATCATCGTTCCGTCGCAGGACGTTGTATTGGGTCTGTACTACATGACTCGTGAAGCGATCAACGCCAAAGGTGAAGGTCGTGTGTTCGCTGACCTGCAAGAAGTTGACCGTGTGTTCCGTGCCGGCGAAGCCGCACTGCACGCCAAGGTCAAAGTGCGGATCAACGAAACCGTCAACGACCGTGATGGCGGCAGCGTGAGCGGCACCCGTATTGTCGACACCACTGTCGGCCGTGCCTTGCTGTATCAAGTTGTGCCAAAAGGCCTGTCGTACGACGTCGTCAACTTGCCGATGAAGAAAAAGGCGATCTCCAAGCTGATCAACCAGTGCTACCGCGTGGTTGGTTTGAAAGAGACCGTGATCTTCGCTGACCAGCTGATGTACACCGGCTTTGCTTATTCGACCATTTCCGGCGTTTCCATCGGTGTTAACGACTTCGTTATCCCGGATGAAAAAGCTCAGATCATCAATGCTGCAACTGATGAAGTGAAAGAAATCGAAAGCCAGTACGCCTCCGGCCTGGTAACCCAGGGCGAGAAGTACAACAAAGTGATCGACCTTTGGTCCAAGGCCAACGACGAAGTGTCGAAGGCGATGATGGCTAACCTCTCGAAAGAGAAGGTTATCGACCGTCATGGCGTAGAAGTCGATCAAGAGTCGTTCAACTCGATGTACATGATGGCCGACTCGGGCGCACGGGGTTCTGCTGCGCAGATCCGTCAGCTCGCCGGTATGCGTGGCCTGATGGCCAAGCCGGACGGCTCCATCATCGAAACGCCGATTACTGCGAACTTCCGTGAAGGTTTGAGCGTACTTCAGTACTTCATCTCCACTCACGGTGCTCGTAAGGGTCTTGCGGATACCGCGTTGAAAACGGCTAACTCCGGTTACCTGACTCGTCGTCTGGTAGACGTTGCGCAAGACTTGGTTGTGACTGAAGTTGACTGCGGCACCGAACACGGTCTGCTGATGACTCCGCACATCGAAGGCGGCGACGTTGTAGAACCGTTGGGTGAGCGCGTACTGGGTCGAGTAATTGCCCGTGACGTATTCAAGCCAGGTACCGAGGAAGTTATCGTTCCTGCTGGCACCCTGGTGGATGAAAAGTGGGTCGAGTTCATCGAACTCAACAGCATCGACGAAGTGATTGTTCGCTCGCCGATCAGCTGCGAAACCCGCTACGGCATTTGCGCCAAGTGCTACGGCCGTGACTTGGCTCGTGGTCACCAGGTGAACATCGGTGAAGCGGTTGGCGTAATTGCTGCCCAGTCCATCGGTGAGCCGGGTACCCAGCTGACCATGCGTACGTTCCACATCGGTGGTGCGGCAAGCCGGACCTCCGCAGCTGACAGCGTTCAGGTGAAGAACGGCGGTACTGTCCGTCTGCACAACCTGAAACACGTTGAGCGAGTGGATGGTTGCCTGGTTGCTGTGTCCCGTTCCGGTGAGCTGGCAATCGCTGATGACTACGGTCGTGAGCGTGAGCGTTATAAGCTGCCGTACGGTGCTGTGATTTCGGTTAAAGAAGGTGACAAGGTCGACGCTGGCGCAATCGTGGCCAAGTGGGATCCGCACACTCACCCAATCGTTACCGAAATGAAAGGTACCGTGACCTACGTGGGCATGGAAGAAGGCATCACGATCAAGCGTCAGACTGACGAATTGACCGGTATGACCAACATTGAAGTACTCGACGCGAAAGATCGTCCAGCTGCCGGTAAGGACATCCGTCCTGCCGTTAAGATGGTTGACGACAACGGCAAGGACTTGTTGCTGCCAGGCACTGACGTAATCGCTCAGTACTTCCTGCCAGCCAACGCCCTGGTCGGTGTAGCGGATGGTGCGAAGATCGCGATCGGTGATGTTATCGCGCGTATCCCGCAAGAAACTTCGAAGACTCGCGACATCACCGGTGGTCTGCCGCGTGTTGCCGACTTGTTCGAAGCTCGTCGTCCGAAAGAAGCGTCGATTCTGGCTGAAGTCAGCGGCACCATCGCGTTCGGTAAAGAGACCAAAGGCAAGCGCCGTCTGGTCATTACCCCGAACGATGGTACTGATCCGTACGAAGAGCTGATTCCGAAGTGGCGTCACCTGAACGTCTTCGAAGGCGAACAGGTAAACCGCGGCGAAGTTATCTCCGACGGCCCGAGCGATCCACACGACATCCTGCGTCTGCTGGGTGTGAGTGCGCTGGCCAAGTACATCGTTAACGAGATCCAGGACGTTTACCGTCTGCAAGGCGTGAAGATCAACGATAAGCACATCGAGACCATCCTGCGTCAGATGCTGCGTAAAGTTGAAATCGCTGAATCCGGCGATTCCAGTTTCATCAAGGGCGACCAGATGGAACTGACTCACGTACTGGTAGAAAACGAACGTCTGGGCGCGGAAGACAAATTTGTCTCCAAGTTCACTCGTGTGTTGCTGGGTATCACCAAGGCGTCGTTGTCCACTGAGTCGTTCATCTCGGCGGCCTCCTTCCAGGAGACCACTCGCGTACTGACCGAAGCAGCGGTAACCGGCAAGCGCGATTACCTGCGCGGCCTGAAGGAAAACGTAGTCGTGGGTCGTTTGATCCCGGCAGGTACCGGTTTGGCTTACCACAGCGAGCGCAAGCGCCGCCGTGATGCTGACAAGCCGCTGCGCGTAAGCGCCAGTGAAGTGGAAGCTGCACTGACCGAAGCGCTGAACTCAAGCGGTAACTGAGTTCTGCGATAAATAAGTCTGGGCCCTGGCAGCCCCCATTCGTCGGATCGAGGCATTTTTGTCCCGGTTCGATGAGAGGGGAGGTCGGGGCCTTGCCTTGACTGGGGGCAAGATCCTCTTTAGACTCTTGTACCCCTAAATTTGGCGGGAATTCGTTCCTGCCATTTTGCTTTTCTTGCAAGACAATAGCGTCGCAAGACAACAGTGGAGCTAGTAGATGGCAACTATCAACCAGCTGGTACGTCAGCCGCGTAAGCGTATCGTCGAGAAATCCGACGTACCTGCGCTGCAGAACTGCCCGCAACGTCGTGGCGTATGCACTCGTGTGTATACCACCACGCCGAAAAAACCTAACTCGGCACTGCGTAAAGTATGCCGTGTGCGTCTGACCAACGGTTTCGAGGTTTCCTCGTACATCGGCGGTGAAGGCCACAACCTGCAAGAGCACAGCGTGGTACTGATCCGCGGCGGTCGTGTAAAAGACTTGCCAGGTGTTCGTTACCACACCGTACGCGGCTCCTTGGATACTTCCGGCGTTAAAGGTCGTAACCAGGGTCGTTCGAAGTACGGTACCAAGAAGCCTAAGTAGTAGCGGCTTTTTGTAAAACTGAATCATCTTATTTTCTGAGTCGATAAGAGTAAGGTCGGAGGCGTCCCGAAAGGGCACCGATTCCGAGCGAACCTGAAGACCGTTTGAGGGCTTATCCATGCCAAGAAGACGCGTAGCAGCCAAGCGCGAAGTGCTTGACGATCCAAAATACGGAAGCCAAATTCTGGCCAAGTTCATGAACCACGTGATGGAAAGCGGCAAGAAAGCCGTTGCCGAGCGTATCGTTTATGGCGCGCTGGAAAAGGTTAAAGAACGCAAGAACAGCGACCCCCTGGAAATCTTCGAGAAAGCTCTCGACGCCATCGCTCCGCTGGTCGAAGTGAAGTCGCGCCGTGTAGGCGGTGCTACTTACCAGGTTCCGGTCGAAGTTCGTCCGTCCCGTCGTAACGCTCTGGCAATGCGCTGGTTGGTAGACTTCGCCCGTAAGCGCGGCGAGAAGTCTATGGCTCTGCGTTTGGCCGGCGAGCTGTTGGACGCCGCTGAAGGTAAAGGTGCTGCTGTTAAGAAGCGTGAAGACGTGCACCGTATGGCTGAAGCTAACAAAGCTTTCTCGCACTACCGCTTCTAATCTTAGCTTCACTAATTTTGCGAGGGCTTTATGGCTCGTACTACTCCGATTAGCCGCTACCGTAACATCGGTATCGTTGCTCACGTGGATGCTGGTAAAACCACCACCACCGAGCGCGTACTGTTTTACACCGGCAAAAGTCACAAAATGGGCGAGGTGCATGACGGCGCCGCGACCACAGACTGGATGGTTCAGGAGCAGGAGCGTGGTATTACCATTACTTCTGCTGCTATTACCGCCTTCTGGAAGGGTTCCGAGAAGCAGTACAAAGACGAGCATCGCTTCAACGTAATCGATACACCAGGCCACGTAGACTTCACCATTGAAGTTGAGCGTTCCCTGCGCGTACTCGACGGCGCTGTCGTTGTGTTCTGCGGTACCTCGGGTGTTGAGCCTCAGTCGGAAACCGTATGGCGTCAAGCCAACAAGTACGGCGTTCCACGTCTTGTTTACGTAAACAAGATGGACCGTGCTGGTGCCAACTTCCTGCGCGTGATCGGTCAGATCAAACAGCGCCTGGGTCACACTCCGGTGCCAATTCAATTGGCAATCGGCTCCGAAGACAACTTCCAGGGTCAGATCGATCTGATCAACATGGAAGCTGTTTACTGGAATGACTCCGACAAAGGTATGGTTCCTGTTCGTAAGCCTATCCCTGCAGAACTGCAGGAACTGGCTGACGAGTGGCGCAACAACATGGTTGAGGCTGCGGCCGAAGCCAGCGAAGAGCTGATGAACAAGTACCTCGAGGGTGAAGAACTCACCAACGTGGAAATCAAGGCCGCTCTGCGTCAGCGTACTATCGCTGGTGAGATCGTCTTGGCTGTTTGCGGTTCCTCGTTCAAGAACAAGGGCGTTCCCCTGGTTCTCGATGCTGTGATCGACTACCTGCCTGCTCCAACCGATATTCCTGCTATCAAGGGTACCAACCCTGATAACGAGGAAGAAGAAATGGAGCGTCATGCAGACGACAGCGAGCCGTTCTCGGCCCTGGCGTTCAAGATCGCTACCGACCCATTCGTGGGTACTTTGACCTTCGTCCGTGTTTACTCGGGCGTGTTGGCATCCGGCGACGGCGTGATCAACTCGGTTAAAGGTAAGAAAGAGCGCGTGGGTCGTATGGTGCAAATGCACGCAAACGCCCGTGAAGAGATCAAGGAAGTACGCGCTGGTGACATCGCGGCCCTGATCGGCATGAAGGACGTCACCACTGGTGAGACTTTGTGCGACGCTGCCAAGCCAATCATCCTGGTTCGCATGGACTTCCCGGAGCCGGTTATTTCGGTTGCCGTAGAGCCTAAGACCAAGGATGACCAGGAAAAAATGGGTATCGCTTTGGGCAAACTTGCTCAGGAAGATCCATCTTTCCGCGTCAAGACTGATGAAGAGACTGGTCAAACGATCATCTCCGGCATGGGCGAGCTGCACCTGGACATCCTGGTTGATCGGATGCGCCGTGAGTTCAACGTCGAAGCCAACATCGGTAAGCCTCAGGTTTCCTATCGTGAGCGCATCACGAAGAACTGTGAAATCGAAGGCAAGTTCGTTCGTCAGTCCGGCGGTCGTGGTCAGTTCGGTCACTGCTGGATCCGTTTTGCTCCTGCTGACGAAGGTCAGGAAGGTCTGCAATTCGTGAACGAAGTAGTGGGTGGTGTTGTTCCTAAGGAATACATCCCTGCTATCCAGAAGGGTATCGAAGAGCAGATGAAGAACGGTGTTGTTGCCGGCTATCCGCTGATCGGCCTGAAAGCAACCGTTTTTGACGGTTCTTACCACGACGTCGACTCCAACGAGATGGCGTTTAAGGTGGCTGCTTCCATGGCAACCAAGCAACTGGCCCAGAAGGGCGGTGGTGAGTTGCTTGAGCCAATCATGGCGGTAGAAGTTGTTACACCTGAAGACTATATGGGTGATGTCATGGGCGACCTTAACCGTCGTCGCGGCATGATCTTGGGTATGGAAGACACGGTTTCCGGCAAAGTGATTCGCGCCGAGGTTCCGTTGGGTGAGATGTTCGGTTATGCGACCGACGTTCGCTCCATGTCCCAGGGTCGCGCAAGCTACTCTATGGAATTCAAAAAATACAACACAGCTCCGGCGCACATCGCTGAAACTGTATCCAAAAAACAAGGCTGATTCAGTCCTTTAGGCAAGGAGTTAATTGTCGTGGCTAAAGAAAAATTTGATCGTTCCCTACCGCACGTCAACGTTGGCACCATCGGTCACGTTGACCACGGTAAAACCACTCTGACTGCTGCTCTGACTCGCGTTTGCTCCGAAGTATTCGGTTCCGCAATCGTTGATTTCGATAAAATCGACAGCGCGCCAGAAGAAAAAGCTCGTGGTATCACCATCAACACCGCGCACGTTGAATACAACTCGCTGATCCGTCACTACGCTCACGTTGACTGCCCAGGTCACGCTGACTATGTGAAGAACATGATCACCGGTGCTGCCCAGATGGACGGCGCGATCCTGGTTTGCTCGGCCGCTGATGGTCCGATGCCACAAACCCGTGAGCACATCCTGCTGTCCCGTCAGGTAGGCGTTCCGTACATCGTGGTTTACCTGAACAAGGCCGACCTGGTAGACGACGCTGAGCTGCTGGAACTGGTTGAGATGGAAGTGCGCGATCTGCTGAGCACTTACGACTTCCCAGGCGACGACACTCCGATCATCATCGGTTCTGCTCGTATGGCTCTGGAAGGCAAAGACGACAACGAAATGGGCACCACGTCCGTTCGTAAACTGGTTGAGACTCTGGACAGCTACATCCCAGATCCAGTTCGTGTTATCGACAAGCCGTTCCTGATGCCAATCGAAGACGTATTCTCGATCTCCGGTCGCGGTACTGTTGTAACTGGTCGTATCGAGCGCGGTATCGTCAAGGTTCAAGATCCACTGGAAATCGTTGGTCTGCGTGACACTACCGTCACCACCTGCACCGGTGTTGAAATGTTCCGTAAACTGCTCGACGAAGGTCGTGCTGGCGAGAACTGCGGCGTTCTGCTGCGTGGTACCAAGCGTGACGACGTTGAGCGTGGCCAGGTTCTGGTTAAGCCAGGTTCGGTTAAGCCGCACACCAAGTTCGAAGCTGAAGTGTACGTGCTGAGCAAAGAAGAAGGCGGCCGTCACACTCCGTTCTTCAAAGGCTACCGTCCACAGTTCTACTTCCGTACTACCGACGTAACCGGTAACTGCGAACTGCCGGAAGGCGTAGAAATGGTAATGCCAGGCGACAACATCAAAATGGTTGTCACCCTGATCAAAACCATCGCTATGGAAGACGGTCTGCGTTTCGCAATCCGTGAAGGCGGCCGTACCGTTGGTGCTGGCGTTGTAGCTAAAATCATCGAGTAATTATCTCTTCTGAGATAGCTCTGATGTTTTGAAAAGGCCCCCGCTCAGCGGGGGCCTTTTTTATTGGGTTGACACCTATCAGGGCCGTCTATAGAATTGCGCCTCCTTTTAACGGGCGTATTGCGCTCGCTGGGAATAGCAGCCGGAGTCTGAAATCCAATGCAAAATCAGCAAATCCGTATCAGGTTGAAGGCTTTTGACCATCGCCTGATCGACCAATCCACCCAGGAAATCGTGGAAACCGCGAAACGTACTGGTGCTCAAGTGCGTGGTCCAATTCCACTGCCTACCCGTAAAGAGCGGTTCACCGTTCTGGTCTCCCCGCACGTCAACAAAGACGCGCGTGACCAGTACGAGATCCGTACTCATAAGCGCGTACTGGACATCGTCCAGCCAACGGATAAAACCGTTGATGCACTTATGAAGCTTGATCTGGCGGCCGGTGTGGAAGTACAGATCAGCCTCGGCTAAGACTTGGGTCTTAGTCGTGTAACGCTCTGAAATGGGCGGCCATAGCGGGTGAAAGCCCCGTACACTCATGAGGTTTACAACATGACTATTGGTGTAGTCGGTCGTAAATGCGGTATGACCCGTATTTTCACCGAAGAAGGTGTCTCCATTCCGGTCACGGTCATTGAGATCGAGCCGAATCGCGTCACCCAGTTCAAAACTGAAGAAACCGATGGCTATCGTGCAGTGCAAGTCACTGTCGGCGAGCGTCGTGCTTCGCGCGTGACTGCTGCTCAAGCAGGTCACTTCGCTAAAGCAAACGTTGCAGCTGGTCGCACTGTTATGGAGTTCCGTCTCGAAGACGGCGACTACCAGGCTGGCGATCTGATCAACGCTGAAATCTTCGCCGCTGGTCAACTGGTTGATGTAACCGGTCAGTCCAAGGGTAAAGGCTTCCAGGGTACGATCAAGCGTTGGAATTTCCGTGGCCAAGACAACACTCACGGTAACTCCGTTTCCCACCGCGTCCCGGGCTCTATTGGCCAGTGCCAGACTCCTGGTCGTGTATTCAAGGGCAAAAAAATGTCCGGTCATATGGGCGCTGAGCGCGTGACCGTGCAGTCCCTCGAAGTAGTGCGCGTCGACGCTGAACGCAATCTGTTGTTGGTCAAGGGTGCTGTTCCTGGCGCTACTGGCGGCAACCTGGTTGTACGTCCAGCGGCCAAGGCTCGCGGTTAAGGGGAAGCTGACATGCAATTAAATGTAAATGACGCTCAAGCGATCGAAGTTTCCGAACTGACATTTGGCGGCGAATTCAACGAGACGCTGGTTCACCAAGCAGTCGTGGCCTACATGGCCGGCGGCCGTCAAGGTAGCAAGCAGCAAAAGACCCGTTCCGACGTACGTGGTGGCGGTAAGCGCCCTTGGCGTCAGAAAGGTACTGGCCGTGCTCGTGCCGGTACTATCCGTAGCCCAATCTGGCGTGGCGGCGGTACCACTTTCGCAGCTCGTCCACAGGATCACACTCAGAAGCTCAACAAGAAGATGTATCGCGCAGCACTGCGCTCCATCCTTGCTGAACTCGTGCGTACTGATCGTCTGGTCGTGGTTCAAGACTTCGCTGTTGAAAGTCCAAAAACCAAAGATCTGCTGGGCAAACTGAACAACATGAGCCTGACCGACGTTTTGATCGTGTCGGAAGCTGTTGATCAGAACCTGTACCTGGCTGCTCGCAACCTGCCACACGTTGATGTACGTGACGTGCAAGGTTCCGATCCAGTTAGTCTGATCGCATACGACAAGGTGTTGATCACCGTGTCGGCCGTGAAGAAATTCGAGGAGCTGCTGGGATGAACCAGGAACGCGTATTTAAAGTTCTGCTTGGCCCGCACGTTTCCGAAAAGGCTACGGTTCTGGCTGACAAGAAAGGCCAGTTCGTTTTCAAGGTTGCAACTGACGCAACCAAGCTGGAAATCAAGAAGGCCGTCGAAAGCCTGTTCAGCGTGAAAGTAGAGCGTGTTACTACCCTGAATGTTCTGGGTAAGAGCAAGCGCACTGCTCGCGGTCTGGGCAAGCGTAATGACTGGAAGAAGGCAGTTATCTCCCTTCAGCCAGGCCAAGATCTCGATTTCAGCAGCAGTGCTGAGTAAGGAAGGGGTGCATCATGGCAATCGTTAAATGCAAACCGACTTCCCCTGGCCGCCGTTTTGTGGTCAAGGTGGTCAACCAGGAGCTGCATAAAGGCGCTCCTCACGCACCGCTGCTCGAGAAAAAATCGAAGACTGGTGGTCGTAACAACAATGGTCGTATTACCACTCGTCACATCGGTGGTGGCCATAAGCAGCATTATCGTCTGGTCGATTTCCGTCGCAACGACAAAGATGGCATCTCTGCCACTGTCGAGCGTATCGAATACGATCCAAACCGTACTGCTCACATCGCTCTGCTGCTGTACGCAGATGGCGAGCGTCGCTACATCATCGCCCCTAAAGGCGTGAGTGCTGGTGACCAGCTGATCGCAGGTGCTTTGGCACCGATCAAGCCGGGCAACGCTCTGCAACTGCGTAACATTCCAGTTGGTAGCACCGTACACGGCATCGAATTGAAGCCAGGTAAAGGCGCGCAAATCGCTCGTTCCGCTGGTGCTTCGGCTCAGCTGATCGCTCGTGAAGGTGTCTACGTGACCCTGCGTCTGCGTTCTGGTGAGATGCGTAAAGTGCTGGCTGAATGCCGCGCGACCTTGGGCGAAGTCTCGAACTCCGAGCACAGCCTGCGTTCGCTGGGTAAAGCTGGTGCCAAACGCTGGCGTGGCGTTCGCCCAACCGTTCGTGGTGTTGCCATGAACCCGGTTGACCACCCACACGGTGGTGGTGAAGGTCGTACCTCTGGTGGTCGTCATCCGGTATCGCCATGGGGCTTCCCGACTAAGGGCGCGAAGACTCGTGGTAATAAGCGTACCGACAAAATGATCGTCCGTCGTCGCAAGTAAATAGAGGGATACGACAGTGCCACGTTCTCTGAAAAAAGGTCCTTTTATTGATCTTCACCTACTGAAGAAGATCGAAGTGGCGGCGGAAAAGAACGATCGCAAACCAGTTAAGACCTGGTCGCGTCGTTCGATGATCCTGCCACAAATGGTCGGTCTGACCATCGCAGTACACAACGGTCGCCAACACGTCCCAGTTCTCGTTAACGAAGACATGGTCGGCCACAAACTGGGCGAGTTTGCCGGTACCCGCACTTATCGTGGGCACGTGGCAGACAAGAAAGCCAAGCGTTAAGGGGTTAGGAAATGGAAGTAGCCGCTAAGTTGTCGGGCGCTCGAATCTCCGCCCAGAAAGCCCGCTTGGTCGCCGACCAGATCCGCGGGAAGAAGGTGGGCGAAGCGCTCAACCTGTTGGCTTTCAGCAGTAAGAAAGCCGCCGAGATCATGAAGAAAGTGCTGGAGTCGGCCGTAGCCAACGCCGAGCATAACGAAGGCGCAGACGTTGATGACCTGAAGGTCAGCACCGTTTTCGTCAACGAAGGGCGTTCGCTGAAGCGCATCATGCCACGTGCCAAAGGCCGTGCTGATCGCATCGTCAAGCGGTCTTGCCATATCACTGTCAAGGTTGCTGACAAGTAACGGAGTCGAAGAGATGGGTCAGAAAGTACATCCCATTGGCATTCGCCTGGGAATCGTCAAGGAGCACACCTCCGTCTGGTACGCAGACGGTCGGACTTATGCGGACTATTTGTTCGCTGATCTGAAGGTGCGTGAGTATCTCCAAGACAAACTAAAAAGCGCGTCCGTAAGCCGTATCGATATCCATCGTCCGGCACAAACTGCACGTATCACCATCCACACCGCTCGTCCAGGTATCGTTATCGGGAAGAAAGGTGAAGATGTTGAGAAACTGCGTCAGGACCTGACCAAGCAAATGGGTGTGCCTGTGCACATCAATATCGAAGAGATCCGCAAGCCGGAGCTCGACGGTATGCTGGTTGCGCAGAGCGTAGCTCAGCAGCTGGAGCGTCGTGTAATGTTCCGTCGCGCTATGAAGCGCGCTGTACAGAACGCCATGCGCATTGGTGCCAAAGGCATCAAAATCCAAGTGAGCGGTCGTCTCGGCGGTGCTGAAATCGCACGTACTGAATGGTATCGCGAAGGTCGTGTGCCACTGCACACCCTGCGTGCCGACATCGACTATGCCAACTACGAAGCTCACACCACTTACGGTGTGATCGGTGTAAAGGTTTGGATCTTCAAGGGCGAAGTAATTGGTGGTCGCCAAGAAGAACTGAAACCACAAGCACCAGCGCCTCGTAAAAAAGCTGCTAAGTAAGGGGTACGCCAAATGTTGCAACCTAAGCGTACGAAGTTCCGCAAGCAGATGACAGGCCACAACCGTGGTCTGGCTCAGCGCGGTAGCAAAGTCAGCTTCGGCGAGTTCGCGCTGAAGTCTGTAGCTCGTGGTCGTCTCACCGCTCGTCAGATCGAGTCAGCGCGTCGTGCACTGACCCGTCACGTTAAACGTGGCGGCAAGATCTGGATCCGTGTATTCCCGGACAAGCCGATCTCCAAAAAGCCTCTCGAGGTTCGGATGGGTAAAGGTAAGGGTAACGTGGAATACTGGGTAGCCCAGATTCAGCCAGGCAAAGTCCTGTATGAAATCGAGGGTGTAACTGAAGAGCTGGCGCGTGAGGCTTTTGCCCTGGCTGCTGCAAAGCTGCCGCTCGCCACCGCCTTTGTTAAACGGACGGTGATGTGATGAAAGCGAATGAACTTCGTGAAAAATCCGCACAGCAGCTGAACGAGCAACTGCTCGGCCTGCTGCGCGACCAGTTCAATCTGCGTATGCAGAAAGCAACTGGCCAGTTGGGGCAGTCTCATCTGCTCTCGCAAGTTAAGCGTGACATCGCTCGCGTGAAGACTGTGCTCAACCAGCAGGCAGGTAAGTGATCATGGCTGAAGCCGAAAAGACTGTCCGTACGCTGACTGGCCGTGTTGTCAGCGACAAGATGGACAAAACCATCACCGTACTGATCGAGCGTCGCGTTAAGCACCCGATCTACGGTAAATATGTTAAGCGTTCGACTAAGCTGCACGCGCACGACGAAACCAACCAGTGCCACATCGGCGACAAAGTCACTATTCGTGAAACTCGTCCGCTGGCCAAGACCAAGTCTTGGGCACTGGTTGATGTTCTCGAACGCGCTGTGGAAGTCTAAGGACTAGGGGTCGGAGAAATTATATGATTCAGACTCAATCCATGCTCGATGTGGCCGATAACAGCGGCGCTCGCCGTGTTATGTGCATCAAGGTGCTGGGTGGCTCCCATCGTCGTTACGCTGGTATCGGTGACATCATCAAAGTTACCGTGAAGGAAGCAATTCCTCGCGGTAAAGTGAAAAAAGGCCAAGTGATGACTGCTGTTGTAGTCCGCACTCGTCACGGCGTACGCCGTGCTGATGGCTCCATTATCCGCTTTGATGGCAACGCTGCTGTTCTTCTGAACAACAAGCAAGAGCCGATCGGCACCCGTATCTTTGGGCCAGTGACCCGTGAACTTCGTACTGAGAAGTTCATGAAGATCGTCTCGCTCGCCCCAGAAGTGCTGTAAGGAGATCCGACATGCAAAAGATTCGTCGTGACGACGAGATCATCGTGATCGCCGGCAAAGACAAAGGTAAGCGCGGTAAGGTGCTTAAGGTTCTCGCTAATAACCGTCTGGTTATCGGCGGTCTGAACCTGGTTAAGCGTCATACCAAGCCTAACCCGATGTCGGGCGTACAAGGCGGTATCGTCGAAAAAGAAGCTCCACTGGACGCTTCTAACGTCGCCATTTTCAACGGCGAAACCAACAAGGCTGACCGCGTTGGTTTCAAAGTAGAAGACGGCAAGAAAATTCGTGTCTTCAAGTCGACCCAAAAAGCGGTTGATGCTTGAACACTGCTAGGTAGAAGACCATGGCACGACTAAAAGAGATTTACTGGAAAGAAATCGCACCGAAACTTAAGGAAGAACTTAAGCTTTCGAACGTGATGGAAGTTCCACGCGTTACCAAAATCACCCTGAACATGGGTCTGGGCGAAGCGGTCGGTGACAAAAAAGTCATCGAGCACGCTGTTGCTGACCTGGAAAAGATCACCGGTCAAAAAGTCGTTGTGACTTACGCTCGGAAATCCATCGCTGGCTTTAAAGTCCGTGAAGGTTGGCCGATCGGCGTCAAAGTGACTCTGCGCCGTGAGCGTATGTATGAATTCCTGGATCGTCTGCTGTCGATCTCCCTGCCTCGGGTTCGCGACTTCCGCGGCCTGAATGCCAAGTCCTTCGATGGTCGTGGTAACTACAGCATGGGCGTGAAAGAGCAGATCATCTTCCCGGAAATCGACTACGACAAGATCGATGCTCTCCGCGGTCTGGACATCACCCTGACCACCACTGCCAAGAACGATGATGAAGGTCGCGCCCTGTTGCGTGCTTTCAAATTCCCGTTCCGCAACTGATTGGAGTAGGACCATGGCCAAGATGAGCATGAAAAACCGCGAGCTGAAGCGTCAGCTCACGGTTGCCAAGTACGCCAAGAAGCGTGCAGCACTGAAAGCAATCATCGTTGATCTGAACGCAAGTCCAGAAGCACGCTGGGAAGCTACAGTTGCTCTGCAGAAGCAGCCACGTGACGCAAGCGCTTCGCGCATGCGTAACCGCTGCCGCCTGACCGGTCGTCCACACGGCGTTTACCGCAAGTTCGGCCTCGGCCGTAACAAACTGCGTGAAGCGGCAATGCGTGGTGACGTACCAGGTCTGGTTAAAGCCAGCTGGTAAGTACTTTCAGCGTCCAGGTGGGCAGAATCGCAAGATACTGACCGCCGGTGACCTTGAATCTGGATCAAGCCCCTTTTGGGGCTTGTTTCATTTCCGGAGTATGTCTAAAATACGCGGCTCGCCTGAGCCCGTGTTTTTTATGGCCGGAGATTCTCGGCGACATATGTAGCCGCAAGGCTAATTTTTTTGTATTAGGAGCGTCTAGCCCATGAGTATGCAGGACCCGTTAGCGGACATGCTAACTCGTATCCGTAATGCCCAGATGGCTGAAAAGTCCGTCGTAAGCATGCCATCTTCCAAGTTGAAGGTAGCTGTTGCCAAAGTCCTGAAAGACGAAGGCTACATTGCGGGTTATCAGATCAGCAGCGAAACCAAGCCACTGCTGTCCATCGAGCTGAAGTACTTCGAAGGCCGTTCGGTCATTGAAGAAGTGAAGCGCGTTAGCCGTCCAGGCCTGCGTCAGTACAAGTCCGCTGAAGATCTGCCGAAAGTTCGTGGCGGTCTGGGCGTGTCTATCGTCTCCACCAACAAAGGTGTGATGACGGATCGTGCTGCGCGCGCTGCCGGTGTCGGCGGCGAAGTTCTTTGCACTGTGTTCTAAGGGGGGATAAGCATGTCTCGCGTCGCTAAGAACCCCGTTAAGCTGCCAGCCGGTGTCGAAGTAAAATTCGCAGGCCAACAGCTTTCGGTGAAGGGTGCCAAGGGCACTCTTGAACTGAACATCCATTCGTCCGTTGAGATCGTTGAAGAAGCTGGTGAGCTGCGTTTCGCTGCTCGCAATGGCGATCAACAAACTCGCGCAATGGCCGGTACCACGCGTGCGTTGGTAAACAACATGGTCCAAGGCGTAAGCCAAGGCTTCGAGCGTAAGCTCCAGCTGGTCGGTGTTGGTTACAAAGCGCAAGCAAAAGGCACGGTTTTGAACCTGGCCCTTGGCTTCTCGCACCCAGTGGATTACGAACTGCCGGAAGGCATCACCGCTGAGACCCCTAGCCAAACCGATATCCTGATCAAGGGTATTGATAAGCAGCTGGTAGGTCAGGTGGCCGCTGAGATCCGCGACTTCCGTCCACCAGAGCCGTACAAAGGCAAAGGTGTGCGCTACGCGGACGAAGTCGTCCGTCGTAAAGAAGCCAAGAAGAAGTAGGGCATAGCAAATGACCGACAAAAAAGTTACTCGACTGCGTCGCGCTCGCAAAGCACGCCTGAAAATGCACGAACTCGAAGTCGTGCGTCTCTGCGTGTACCGCTCGTCGCAGCACATCTACGCCCAGGTCATCTCGGCCGACGGCAACAAAGTCCTGGCCAGCGCCTCGACTTTGGATAAAGAACTGCGTGGTGGTGCCACCGGCAACATCGACGCGGCCACAAAGGTTGGCCAGCTGGTCGCTACACGTGCTAAGGCCGTGGGCGTCTCGCAAGTGGCTTTCGACCGCTCTGGCTTCAAGTACCACGGTCGCGTGAAAGCGCTGGCTGATGCTGCTCGTGAAGCTGGGCTGGAGTTCTAAGTTATGTCAAATAACGACCAAAAGCGCGACGAAGGCTACATTGAGAAGCTGGTTCAAGTTAACCGCGTAGCCAAAACCGTTAAAGGCGGCCGTATCTTCACTTTCACCGCGTTGACCGTGGTAGGTGATGGTAAAGGGCGTGTTGGCTTCGGCCGTGGCAAGTCACGTGAAGTGCCTGCCGCGATCCAGAAGGCAATGGAAGCTGCTCGTCGCAACATGATCCAAGTTGATCTGAACGGCACCACGCTGCAGTACGCAATGAAGTCCGCTCACGGCGCTTCGAAGGTGTACATGCAGCCTGCTTCTGAAGGTACCGGTATCATCGCTGGCGGCGCTATGCGTGCTGTCCTCGAGGTTGCTGGCGTTCAGAACGTTCTGGCCAAGTGCTACGGCTCGACTAACCCGGTAAACGTGGTTCACGCCACTTTCAAGGGTTTGAAAGCTATGCAATCTCCTGAGTCCATCGCTGCCAAGCGTGGTCTGACTGTCAAGGAGATCTTCTGATCATGGCTACCGTTAAAGTAACGCTGATCAAAAGCATGACCGGCCGCATCCCTAACCACAAACTGTGTGTTAAAGGTTTGGGTCTGCGTCGCATCGGTCACACTGTAGAAGTCCAGGATACTCCCGAGAATCGCGGGATGATCAACAAGGCTTACTACATGCTGCGTGTAGAGGGTTAATCGATGAAACTCAATGATCTGAGTCCAGCGCCGGGTTCCCGTCGCGAAAAGCATCGTCCGGGCCGTGGTATCGGTAGCGGTTTGGGTAAGACTGGTGGCCGTGGCCACAAAGGTCAAACCTCCCGCTCCGGTGGCACCATTGCTCCTGGCTTTGAAGGCGGTCAACAGCCGCTGCATCGTCGCCTGCCTAAGTTCGGTTTCGTATCCCTGAAAGCCATGGATCGCGCAGAAGTGCGTCTGTCCGAGCTGGCTAAAGTGGAAGGCGACATCGTTACTGTGCAGACCCTGAAAGATGCCAACGTGATCAACGTCAACGTACAACGTGTGAAAATCATGTTGTCCGGTGAAGTGACTCGCGCTGTCACTATCGGCAAGGGAATCGGCGCCACCAAAGGTGCGCGTTCGGCTATCGAAGCAGCTGGCGGCAAGTTCGAGGAATAAATGGCTAAGCAAGGTGCTCTCTCAGCGCTCGGCAAAGGCGGTATGTCTGAACTTTGGGCTCGTCTGCGTTTTCTGTTCCTGGCGATTATCGTCTACCGAATAGGCGCACACATCCCGGTTCCAGGTATCAACCCGGACCGACTCGCAGACCTGTTTCGACAGAATGAGGGGACCATTCTTAGCTTGTTCAACATGTTTTCCGGCGGCGCGCTGGAACGGATGAGCATCTTTGCATTGGGGATCATGCCGTACATTTCGGCATCGATCATCATGCAGTTGATGACCGCCGTGAGCCCGCAGCTGGAGCAGTTGAAGAAGGAAGGTGAAGCTGGCCGTCGCAAGATTAGCCAGTACACCCGCTACGGCACTGTCGTTCTCGCCCTGGTTCAAGCTATCGGCATGTCCGTTGGCCTGGCGGGGCAGGGCGTTGCGTTCACTGGTGACTTTGGCTTCTATTTCGTCGCGGTATCCACGTTTGTGGCTGGCGCGATGTTCATGATGTGGCTGGGTGAGCAGATTACTGAGCGTGGTGTTGGCAACGGTATCTCGATGTTGATTTTCGCAGGTATCGTCGCCGGTCTTCCGAGAGCAATCGGGCAGTCTTTCGAGTCTGCACGTCAGGGTGATATCAATATCTTCGCCCTGGTTGCCATCGGTGTGCTGGCAGTAGCGATTATCGGTTTTGTGGTGTTCATTGAGCGTGGCCAGCGTCGTATTGCTGTTCACTACGCCAAGCGTCAGCAGGGCCGTAAGGTCTTTGCTGCGCAGACCAGCCACTTGCCGCTGAAAGTGAATATGGCCGGTGTTATTCCGGCAATTTTCGCGAGCAGCATTTTGCTGTTTCCGGCTTCGTTGGGTACCTGGTTTGGTCAGTCTGAAAATATGGGCTGGCTGCAGGACCTCTCTCAGTCGATCGCTCCTGGTCAGCCGTTGAATATTCTGCTGTTTAGTGCAGGGATTATTTTCTTCTGCTTCTTCTATACGGCGTTGATGTTCAATCCGAAAGACGTAGCGGAAAACCTGAAGAAGTCCGGTGCCTTTATTCCGGGTATCCGTCCAGGTGAGCAGTCGGCACGCTACATTGATGGCGTTCTGACTCGTTTGACCCTGTTCGGTGCTCTATATATGACGGCCGTGTGCTTGCTTCCCCAGTTCCTGGTGGTTGCAGCAAACGTTCCGTTCTACCTTGGCGGGACCTCGTTGCTGATCGTGGTCGTGGTTGTGATGGACTTCATGTCCCAAGTACAATCGCACCTCGTTTCGCACCAGTACGAATCCCTGATGAAGAAAGCCAACCTGAAGGGCTACGGCAGCGGCATGTTGCGCTGAGTACCCCATAAGGTTCGAGGAGTTGGTGATGAAAGTTCGTGCATCGGTGAAAAAGCTGTGCCGTAACTGCAAGATTATTCGCCGCGAAGGTGTTGTTCGAGTAATTTGCAGCGCGGAACCGCGTCACAAACAGCGCCAAGGCTGAGTGTGATCCGCTTGAAGCCCGGCAGCTAGTGCGCTGCCGGGTTGATTATTTGTTATTACAGCGATATTATCTCGCGCCCTATTTCTTGGCTTCCGGGGCGTAGGTAGCTGTCAATTGGAGTCCCACTGAATGGCCCGTATTGCAGGCGTTAACATTCCAGATAACAAGCACACTGTTATCTCGCTGACCTACATCTATGGTGTTGGTCGCACTACTGCGCAGAAAATTTGCGCAGACACTGGGGTAAACCCAGCCGCAAAGATCAAAGATCTGAGCGACGAGCAGATTGAGCTGTTGCGTGGCGAAGTGGCGAAGTTCACCACTGAAGGTGACCTGCGTCGCGAAATCAACATGAAAATCAAGCGTTTGATGGACCTCGGTTGCTACCGTGGTCTGCGTCATCGTCGTGGTCTTCCAGTACGCGGTCAGCGTACCAAGACTAACGCGCGTACCCGTAAAGGTCCGCGTAAGCCGATCCGCAAGTAATCGCCCACGCGAATCGACAGGAAAATTATCATGGCAAAACCTGCTGCTCGTCCTCGTAAAAAAGTTAAAAAGACAGTGGTTGATGGCATCGCCCACATCCATGCATCTTTTAACAACACCATCGTGACCATCACCGACCGTCAAGGTAACGCGCTGTCTTGGGCTACCTCTGGTGGTTCGGGTTTCCGCGGTTCCCGCAAGTCCACCCCGTTTGCTGCTCAAGTAGCTGCTGAACGTGCTGGTCAAGCTGCGCTGGAATACGGCCTGAAAAACCTCGACGTTAACGTCAAAGGTCCAGGTCCAGGTCGTGAGTCTGCTGTCCGTGCTTTGAACGGCTGTGGCTATAAGATCGCCAGCATCACCGACGTGACGCCAATCCCGCACAACGGGTGCCGTCCGCCGAAGAAGCGCCGCGTGTAATCCAGGAGATTGTAAAGAATGGCTCGTTACATTGGTCCAAAATGCAAACTCGCTCGTCGCGAAGGCACCGATCTCTTCTTGAAGAGCGGCGTGCGCGCGATCGAATCGAAGTGCAACATTGAAGCAGCACCTGGTATCCACGGCCAACGCCGCGGTCGCCAGTCCGATTACGGCACCCAACTGCGTGAAAAGCAGAAGGTCCGTCGTATTTACGGCGTTCTCGAGCGTCAGTTCAGCGGCTACTACAAAGAAGCTGCTGGCAAGAAAGGTGCAACCGGTGAAAACCTGCTGCAACTGCTCGAATGCCGTCTGGACAACGTTGTATACCGTATGGGCTTTGGTTCGACTCGTGCCGAATCCCGTCAGCTGGTATCGCACAAATCCGTCAGCGTAAACGGCCAAACCGTTAACGTTCCGTCCTACCAGGTTCGTGCTGGTGACGTGGTCGCGATTCGCGAGAAAGCAAAAAACCAACTTCGCATTGTCCAAGCTCTCGATCTGTGTGCCCAACGTGGCCGCGTAGAATGGGTAGAAGTAGACACTGAGAAGAAGTCGGGCGTTTTCAAGAACGTTCCTGCTCGCAGTGATCTGTCCGCCGACATCAACGAAAGCCTGATTGTCGAGCTCTACTCCAAGTAAGGGCTAGAAAATAGGTGCATCCATGCAGATTTCGGTAAATGAGTTCCTGACACCCCGCCACATTGATGTGCAGGTTGTCAGTCCAACCCGCGCCAAGATCACTCTCGAGCCTCTCGAGCGTGGTTTTGGCCACACCCTGGGCAACGCGCTGCGCCGCATCCTGTTGTCCTCAATGCCCGGCTGTGCAGTAGTCGAGGCCGAGATTGACGGTGTGCTCCACGAGTACAGCGCCATCGAAGGTGTACAGGAAGACGTAATTGAAATCCTGTTGAACCTTAAAGGTCTGGCTATCAAGCTGCACGGCCGTGACGAAGTTACGCTGACCTTGTCGAAGAAGGGTTCGGGGGTGGTTACCGCTGCCGATATTCAGCTGGATCATGATGTCGAGATCGTTAATCCCGATCACGTAATCGCTAACCTGGCGTCTAACGGCGCCCTGAACATGAAGCTCACTGTAGCTCGTGGTCGTGGTTATGAACCGGCCGACTCGCGTCAGAGCGATGAAGACGAAAGCCGCAGCATTGGTCGCTTGCAGCTTGACTCTTCGTTCAGCCCGGTTCGCCGTATCGCATACGTGGTGGAAAACGCCCGTGTCGAGCAGCGTACTAACCTGGACAAGCTGGTTATTGATCTGGAAACCAACGGTACTCTGGATCCTGAAGAGGCTATCCGCCGCGCTGCAACCATTCTGCAACAGCAGTTGGCTGCGTTCGTCGACCTCAAAGGTGACAGCGAACCAGTGGTAATCGAGCAGGAAGACGAGATCGATCCGATCCTGCTTCGCCCGGTTGACGATCTGGAACTGACTGTACGTTCGGCTAACTGCCTTAAGGCGGAAAACATTTACTACATCGGCGACCTGATTCAGCGTACCGAAGTAGAACTGTTGAAGACTCCGAACCTGGGCAAGAAATCCTTGACTGAAATCAAGGACGTTCTGGCCTCCCGCGGTCTGTCCCTCGGCATGCGCCTCGACAACTGGCCGCCTGCAAGTCTTAAGAAGGACGACAAGGCGACTGCCTGATCGTCGTAATCACCGAACGTGAGTTTGGTAAGGAATGAACCATGCGTCATCGTAAAAGTGGTCGTCACCTGAGCCGTACCAGCTCGCACCGCAAGGCCATGTTTCAAAACATGGCGGTGTCGCTGTTCGAGCACGAGCTGATCAAAACTACCCTGCCGAAAGCTAAAGAACTGCGTCGCGTTGCTGAGCCGCTGATCACTTTGGCCAAGACAGACAGCCTGGCTAACCGCCGTTTGGTTTTCGACCGTACTCGTTCGAAAGCTATCGTTGGTAAGCTCTTCAACGACCTGGGCAAGCGTTACGCTACCCGTGAGGGTGGCTACCTGCGCATCCTCAAGTGCGGCTTCCGCACTGGCGACAACGCGCCTATGGCGTATGTCGAGTTGGTTGATCGTGCTACTGCCGGCGAAGCTGTAAGCGCCGAGTAAGACGACACGCTGCAACGAAGAACCGGGCCTAGTGCCCGGTTTTTTGTGGGCGATAGGAAAGTCGTCTATATTCCTCAAGTCGCTGCCGGTTCCCTTATTAATCCAAACTCTATTCGCCCTGACGGGTTATTAGTTATTTTCTATCAAAGTCCATAATTTAATGCATTTGATGGTGTCATCTTGATGGTCAATACTCCCTCCAGCCGATTAGCCGGCAGTTCTAAGCCTGACCTGAGGAAGATTGAGCATGAGTACAATTCTGACCACCGCCAGCGGCGCTCCCGTCGCAGATAACCAGAACTCCCGCACTGCCGGCCCGCGTGGGCCACTGCTCCTCGATGATTTTCATCTCATCGAGAAGCTTGCGCACTTCAACCGTGAGAACATTCCTGAGCGTCGTGTGCACGCCAAAGGCTCTGGTGCACACGGTACGTTTACAGTGACTCGGGATATTACCCAATACACCCGCGCCAAGCTGTTTGAGTCCGTAGGCAAGCAGACTCCAACGTTTCTGCGTTTTTCCACGGTGGGTGGTGAGCGTGGCTCGGCAGATACTGCGCGTGACCCGCGCGGCTTTGCCTTGAAGTTTTACACCGAGGAAGGTAACTGGGACATCGTTGGCAACAACACCCCGGTGTTCTTCATTCGCGACCCGCTCAAGTTTCCAGATTTTATCCACACCCAGAAACGGTTGCCGCAAACCAACCTCAAAAGTGCACAGATGGTCTGGGACTTCTGGTCATTGTCCCCAGAGGCGCTGCACCAGATCACCATTCTGTTCTCGGATCGTGGCACTCCAGACGGCTATCGTCACATGCACGGCTTCGGGAGCCATACCTACAGCCTTATCAACGCTAAAGGCGAGCGCCATTGGGTCAAGTGGCACTATAAAACCAAGCAAGGGATCAAAAACCTGACACCCGAGGAGGCGACACGTATCGCCGGTACCGATCCTGATTACGCGCAGCGTGACCTGTTTGATGCGATTGAGCGCGGTGACTTTCCGAAGTGGAGCGTCAACATCCAGATCATGACCGAGGCTCAGGCCGCTGCTCACTATGAAAACCCGTTCGACGTGACTAAGACCTGGTCGCAGCAGGAGTTTCCGTTGATCGAGGTGGGTGAGCTGGAGCTGAACCGTAATCCAGTGAATTACTTTGCTGAAGTCGAGCAGGCATGCTTCGGCCCAAGCAATATGGTTCCGGGTGTTGGTCTGTCGCCAGACCGTATGCTTCAAGGCCGTGTTTTCGCTTATGCGGACGCCCACCGCTATCGCGTTGGCACCAACCATCAGCAGTTGCCGATCAACTCCCCATTGAGTCCGGTCAATAACAACCAGCGCGATGGTTCCATGTCCTTTGGTTACGGTGGTGCGTCTCCTAACTATGAGCCCAACAGCGTGGCGGATACACCAAAGCAGGCGCCACAGTACGCTGAGCCGCCTCTGGCGCTGAACGGTGCTGCTGACCGTTATGATCAACGTGAAGACACGGACTACTACAGCCATGCCGGTGCGTTGTTCCGCCTGCAAGACGACGCTCAGAAAGCGCTGCTGATTAACAACATCGCCGGCGCGATGGCCGGCGTCAGCAGTGATGTGGTTCAGCGCCAGCTTCAGCACTTTTTCAAGGCTGACCCAGCTTACGGCCAGGGCATTGCAACTGCATTGGGCGTAACGCTTAGCTGACTCTAAACGAGAAGCAGAACCGCCCTCATTCGGGCGGTTTTTGCGTTATTTCCGCCACTTTTCTCTGAATATCTTCGCTTTTCTGCCGTTTGTCCCGTGACCTTCGAGTCAGCATGGTTCAAACTACAGACTTTCAAGCAGGGAGATGTAGGGCGATGCAAGGTCACCCCGACGTAATCGATTACCTCAACACGTTGCTGACGGGCGAACTGGCAGCTCGTGACCAATATTTCATCCATTCGCGTATGTACGAAGACTGGGGCTTTACCGAGCTCTACGAGCGTATCAACCACGAAATGGAAGAAGAGGCACAGCACGCCGACGCGCTGATGCGCCGTATCCTGATGCTCGAAGGTACGCCGCGCATGCGTCCCGACGACCTGGACGTGGGCACCACGGTACCTGACATGCTCGCTGCCGACCTTCGTCTCGAGTACAAGGTGCGTGCCGCGCTCTGCAAGGGCATCGAGCTCTGTGAGCAGCACAACGACTATGTCACTCGCGAAATTCTGCGCGTGCAGTTGAATGACACCGAAGAAGATCACACCTACTGGCTTGAAAAGCAGTTGGGGCTGATAAAGTTGGTCGGTCTGGAGAATTACCTGCAATCGCAGTTCTGATTTGCGGCTGCAAAAAAGCCCCTGTCACCGCAAAGTGACAGGGGCTTTTTCATGAGCCCGATAAATCAGGCTCTGTCGCGTGCCAGCAGTGGCTTCAAGTAGTAACCAGTATGCGACTGTGGCATCTCGGAGACCTGCTCCGGCGTGCCCACCGCAATGATCTGGCCACCCTTTGAACCGCCTTCCGGTCCGAGGTCCACCAGCCAGTCGGCCGTTTTGATCACATCCAGGTTGTGTTCGATGACTACCACCGTGTTGCCGTGGTCGCGCAAGCGGTGCAAAACGTCGAGCAATTGCTGAATGTCCGCGAAGTGCAGGCCCGTGGTTGGCTCATCGAGGATATACAGGGTCTTGCCCGTGTCGCGTTTGGACAGCTCACGAGACAACTTCACCCGTTGCGCCTCGCCACCCGACAGCGTGGTCGCTGACTGCCCCAGCTTGATGTACGACAGGCCCACATCCATCAACGTCTGCAGCTTGCGCGCCAATGCTGGAACTGCGTCGAAGAACACCCGCGCTTCCTCGATGGTCATCTCGAGGGTTTCGTGGATGCTCTTGCCCTTGTACTTGATCTCCAGGGTTTCGCGGTTGTAGCGCTTGCTCTTGCACACATCGCACGGCACGTAGATGTCCGGCAGGAAGTGCATTTCCACTTTGATCAGGCCATCGCCCTGGCAAGCTTCGCAGCGGCCACCCTTGACGTTGAACGAGAACCGGCCAGGCCCATAGCCCCGTGAGCGCGACTCTGGCACGCCGGCAAACAGTTCGCGTATCGGCGTGAACAACCCGGTATAGGTCGCAGGGTTCGAGCGGGGTGTGCGGCCAATCGGGCTTTGGTCGATATCGACCACCTTGTCCAAGTGCTCCAGGCCCTTGATGCTGTCGTGTGCAGCCGCTTCCAGGGTAGTCGCGCCGTTCAGGGCGGTGGCGCTCAGTGGGAACAGCGTGTTGTTGATCAGCGTCGATTTGCCCGAGCCGGAAACACCGGTCACGCAGGTCAGCAAGCCCAGCGGAATCTCCAGGTCGACATTGCGCAGGTTATTTCCGCGCGCGCCCTTGAGGTGCAGCGCCATTTTTTTGTTACGCGGCGTGCGCTTGGCTGGCACTTCGATTTTCACGCGACCGGACAGGTACTTGCCGGTCAACGAGTCCGGGTGAGCCATCACTTCGGCAGGCGTGCCCTCGGCGACAATATGCCCGCCATGCACACCCGCACCAGGACCAATGTCGACCACATAATCGGCCAGGCGAATCGCGTCTTCGTCGTGCTCAACCACGATCACCGTGTTGCCGATATCGCGCAGGTGTTTCAGCGTACCCAGCAGGCGATCATTGTCACGTTGGTGCAGGCCGATCGACGGCTCGTCGAGGATGTACAGAACGCCCACCAGGCCGGCACCAATCTGGCTGGCCAGGCGAATCCGCTGGGCCTCACCACCGGACAAGGTATCCGCGCTGCGATCCAGCGACAGGTAGTCCAGGCCGACGTTGACCAGGAACTGCAAGCGCTCGCGAATTTCCTTGAGAATCTTGTCGGCAATTTCCCCACGGCGGCCGGTCAGCTTGAGTACACCGAAGTATTCACAGGCATCGCCGATCGGCAGGTTGGTTACTGCCGGCAACGTCTTCTCGCCTACCCATACGTGCCGCGCCTCACGACGCAGGCGCGTGCCGCGGCAGTCGGGGCACGGTTGGGTGCTGAGGAATTTCGCCAGCTCTTCGCGTACGCTCGCCGATTCGGTCTCGCGGTAGCGCCGCTCCAGGTTGGGCACGATGCCCTCGAACGGGTGCGAGCGTTTGACGATATCGCCGCGGTCGTTCAGGTATTTGAAATCGACATTCTGCGAGCCGCTACCGTGCAGGATGACTTTCTGCTGCTCGGCTGGCAGTTGGTTGAACGGCACTTCCAGGCTGAATTTATAGTGCGACGCCAGCGACCCCAGCATCTGGAAGTAATAGACGTTGCGCCTGTCCCAGCCGCGTATGGCACCTTCCGCCAAGGTCAGGTCACCGTTGACCAGGCGCTTGATGTCGAAGAACTGCTTCACCCCGAGGCCATCGCACGTCGGGCAGGCCCCGGCCGGGTTGTTGAAGGAAAACAGCTTGGGTTCCAGCTCGCTGATCGCATGGCCGCAGATCGGGCAGGCAAAACGTGCGGAGAAGATGATCTCTTCGCCCGGTTCGTCATCCATCGGTGCGACCAGGGCAATACCATCGGCCAGCTTCAGCGCGGTCTCGAACGATTCCGCCAAACGCTGCTGCAAGTCGGCGCGTACCTTGAAGCGGTCGACGACCACATCAATCGAATGCTTCTTCTGCTTGTCGAGCTTCGGCGCTTCGTCCAGCTCATACAGCTTGCCGTTGATGCGCGCCCGCACAAAGCCCTGGGCACGCAGCTCTTCGAACACCGACAGGTGCTCACCCTTGCGCTCGCGAATCACCGGCGCCAGCAGCATCAGCTTGGCGCCTTCCGGCTGGGCCAGCACCAGGTCGACCATCTGGCTGACGGTCTGGGCTTCCAGCGGAATGTCGTGGTCCGGGCAACGTGGAATACCTACGCGCGCATACAGCAGGCGCAGGTAGTCGTAGATTTCAGTGATGGTGCCCACGGTGGAACGCGGGTTATGGGAGGTCGACTTCTGTTCGATGGAAATCGCCGGCGACAGGCCTTCAATGGTGTCGACGTCGGGTTTTTCCATCATTGACAGGAACTGTCGCGCATAGGCCGACAGCGATTCCACATAGCGGCGCTGGCCCTCGGCATACAGCGTGTCAAACGCCAGTGACGATTTGCCCGAGCCGGACAAGCCGGTGATGACGATCAGTTTGTCCCGGGGCAGGGTCAGGTCGATGTTCTTCAGGTTGTGGGTTCTAGCCCCACGAATCAGGATCTTGTCCAAGATGGCCTCGCACGGCGGGCGTAAATAATGCAGGAGTATACGGCTAAAGACTGGATGAATATACACTGCCAAAGTGCCGGGTGCAGCCTTACATGAAAGCTGCGCGGCAAAGCGCCGCATATACCCTCTCAATCGATGGGACTGGTAGAATCGCCGCCGGTTCACACGAGGTTTTTCCATGCACGATCCCCACAGCGAACGCATGAGTAGCGGCGAGACCCGAGCAGCAAGCGGTCTGGCCCTGGTGTTCGCGTTCCGTATGCTAGGCATGTTTATGGTGTTGCCGGTGCTGGCGACCTATGGAATGGATCTCGCAGGAGCGACCCCCGCACTGATCGGCCTGGCGATTGGCGCCTATGGCCTGACCCAGGCGCTTTTTCAGATCCCGTTCGGGATCATTTCCGACCGTATCGGCCGTCGTCCCATCATCTACCTGGGGCTGATCGTGTTCGCCCTCGGCAGCGTGCTCGCGGCCCAGTCTGATTCTATTTGGGGGGTGATTGCCGGGCGCGTCCTACAGGGCGCCGGGGCGATTTCCGCAGCGGTGATGGCGCTGCTCTCGGACCTGACCCGCGAACAACACCGCACCAAGGCCATGGCCATGATCGGCATGACCATCGGCCTTTCATTCGCCGTTGCGATGGTCGTCGGCCCCTTGCTGACCCGTGCCTTCGGTTTGCACGGGCTGTTCCTCGCCACCGGCGGCATGGCGTTGTTCGGCATCGTGATCGTGGCCTTCATGGTGCCGCGCTCCACCGGCACCTTGCAGCACCGTGAGTCCGGCGTCGCACGCAAGGCATTGTTGCCGACGCTCAAGCACCCGGACCTGCTGCGTCTGGATTTAGGTATCTTCGTGTTGCACGCAATGCTGATGTGCAGCTTCGTCGCGCTGCCCCTGGCACTGGTGCAAAAAGCCGGTTTGCCCAAGGAACAGCACTGGTGGGTGTACCTCACCGCACTGCTGATTTCATTTTTCGCCATGATCCCGTTCATCATCTATGGCGAGAAGAAACGCAAAATGAAACGAGTTTTGCTCGGCGCCGTCGCGACGCTGATGCTCACTGAGCTATTCTTCTGGAAGTTCGGCGACAGCCTGCGGGCGCTGGTAATCGGCACGGTGGTGTTCTTCACCGCGTTCAACCTGCTGGAGGCTTCGCTGCCTTCGCTGATCAGTAAAGTTTCACCGGCCGGTGGCAAGGGCACGGCGATGGGGGTGTATTCCACCAGCCAGTTCCTCGGCTCCGCGCTTGGCGGCATCATGGGCGGCTGGATGTTCCAGCATGGCGGTTTGTCGGTTGTGTTCCTCGGATGCGCCGGGCTGGCTGCACTTTGGTTGGCCTTTGCTGTTACCATGCGCGAACCTCCCTATGTGACGAGCCTGCGTTTGCCGTTATCGTCAGAAGCGATCCGCGAAGCCGGTCTGGTTGAGCGCCTCAAGGCCGTTACCGGGGTTACAGATGCCGTGGTTATTGCAGAAGAAGCCGCCATCTACATCAAATTAGACACCGAATTATTGGATCGCGCGACGCTCGAGCAACTGGTCAACCCAGTGCCGACAGCGCGCCCAGCCTAGGAGAACGTTATGGCCCGTGGGGTTAACAAAGTCATATTGGTCGGTACATGCGGCCAGGATCCCGAAGTTCGCTACTTGCCTAACGGTAACGCCGTGACCAACTTGAGTCTGGCGACCAGCGAACAGTGGACCGACAAGCAGACTGGCCAGAAGGTCGAGAAAACCGAATGGCACCGTGTGTCGATGTTCGGCAAGGTGGCAGAAATCGCCGGTGAATACCTGCGCAAAGGTTCGCAGGTCTACATCGAAGGCAAACTGCAAACCCGCGAGTGGGAAAAAGACGGCATCAAGCGTTACACCACCGAAATCGTGGTGGACATGCAAGGCACCATGCAACTGCTGGGCGGCCGTCCACAGCAGGGCGACCAACAGGGCGGGGGCAATAACTACCAGCAGTCCGCTCCGACCCCACGCCAGCAGGCTCCGCGCCCGCAGCAGTCGGCTCCGCAACAGTCGCGCCAGGCACCGCCTCCACAGCAGGCCGCGCCACAGCCGGCTCCGGATTTCGACAGCTTTGATGACGATATCCCGTTCTAGGATACGGCTTAGACTAAAAGTGTAAAGTTTTATCCTGAAAGCCCCGAGGCGCAAGCTCTTGGGGCTTTTTATTGGCCCCTGAAAAAGTAAAATAAACGCCGGGTATTCGGCGCAGGGGGATAGCTAGACATGAATGTAAAGAAAACTTCGATCAACATGCCTCGGAGAGTTGCGAAGGCTAAGAGCGTCATGTTTGAAGATGGGGAGCGTAGCTGTGTTGTCGTTGATCTCGATGGGATGCCTCTCTACTACCCGAACCTCTACCTGACCACCCAAGTACGGAATAGGAGCTTGTCCTCATCCACAATTGCGAATGTGGCAGGGGACATATGCGTATTTCTCCAGATTTTGGAGGAGCGGCGTATAGATCTCATTGATCGCTTTTCAATGGGATGTCTGCTTGAGTCCCACGAGATAGAAAGCCTTCGAGGCGATTTGCAAAAACGACTCCTACCTGATGCCGCCGGGAAAGTGCCAAGTTGCTTTGCGGTGGGAGTGTATGTTTCGAAGGAAATTGTGCACGCTCGTGTGAACGTTGCTGCCAAATACATTGAATGGCTCGCTGGTAGGTATTTGAAAGCCCCAGCCGATCCAGAGCGGTTGGGAGGCGTGCTTAAGGCGATTAGAGACATCCGCCCTATCAATAAGAACAGAAATACTCTCAATCGCCAGAAAGGCCTGGACACCGTTTCTGCCATTGCGGTGAAGGAGCTTCTCAGGCCAGGCTCGGATTTCAATATCTGGGAGGATGAAGGCATCCAGGCTCGTAATCATGTGATGCTTACTGTCTTATACGAGCTGGGTATTCGCAGAGGTGAACTATTAAACTTGCGATGTGAAGATGTGGATTTTCGTAAAAATCGAATCTACATAATGAGGCGTGCCGACGAAAAAAGCGATCCGCGCGCTGACCAACCACTTGTGAAAACAAGAGATAGAGAGTTGGTTGTTAAGTCTTCCCTTGCTCGTGACTTACTTGACTATATAAACAACTTTCGAAGAAAGGTTCCAGGCGCACGTCAGCATGGTTTTCTGTTCGTTACACATAAGGCTGGCCCTACTCAGGGTCTACCGCTGACTATTTCTGGTTATAAGGATGTTGTCAGCTCTATTAGAGAAAGAATTTCCCCCCTTGAAAATTTCTCTGGGCATGATTTGAGGCACTACTGGAATCACCGGTTCTCGGAGCTATCTGATGAAATTGGGATGTCTCCTGCCGAAGAAGAGCAATTACGCTCCCAGCTAATGGGATGGAGCTTCGGGAGCGGTACGGCGGCAACATATATGAAGCGGTTTGTAGCGCAAAAAGCAGCGGAGGTGAGCTTCAAGCTCCAACAAAAAGGACTTCGGCCGATTAAAGGAGACAATAAATGAGCGCGCCCTACACGATTATCCCCGCGAGCAACGTGTCAGATGTGGAAGGTAAAGTTCTACGCTCGGTCTTAGGATACGAATTCCATACGGCGACGCCTATTTGGAAACTATCTAAAGATAATAGTTTGAATATACAGTTGGTGATGGAGCGTACTCCTGAGCAGTATAAATCTTATGTGAAGAGGTTATTGCAGCACTATGCTACTACATTCTCTGGAGGTACAACGCTAAGCGTTGCGAACTCGCTTTATGTTTATTTTTCGAGAACTAACGGCACACTAGATACTCATCAGTTGATAAATTTCAAGTCTTCATTAGATGGCGATTATGATCATCTTCATCGACTAAGGCCGTTTCTTCGCCGCTGGTTGGCATTTGGCTATCCAGGAGTGTCGAAAGATCTCGTTGCAATGGTCGATAGTTGGAAGCTGCCAGGTGGCGCTAAGGGAGAGGCTGTCAAACGTCTAGATTCCACTGAGGGACCACTTTCTGATTTTGAACTTTCTGCATATAACGAAGGCGCCATTTTTGCATACGAGGGTGGCCGTTTAACGCTTTATGATCTGGCGATATGTTTGCTAGTCAGTTGTACGGGACGAAGACCGGTACAAATTACTCATCTCAAATGCAAAGACCTCGTGGAGGTTATTTCGCAAGATGGAATTTCAACTTATTTCTTACACATCCCAAGAGCTAAGCAAGAGGGAGGAGAGTTTCGAGATGAGTTCAAAACATTCCAGTTGACGCGTGAACTCTATGAGGTACTGAGCAGTCATAGGAATAAGCTCTACGCGACACTAGCAGACAACGATTATAGTCTGAGTGACGTGCAGAAAGGGCTTGTGCCCTTGTTTCCTGCGAAACGTAAATGGTTGAAATATTCATGTGAAGCCGAGTTCACAGCCGCACTATCTGGTGAGAGCTTACATGCCCGAACAGAAATCGTGAACCTAGCGATTAAACGCGCAGTTGTTAAGGTGGGAATAAAATCTCACCGTACGGATAAAGAACTGAATGTATTCGCTAAGCGTTTCAGGTACACGTTGGGAACTCGTGCTGCTCGTGAGGGAATGAGTAGATACATTATTGCAGAGCTGTTAGACCATTCTGATACCCAGCATGTTGGCGTTTACACATTGAATGTCCCAGAACATCTGAAAAAAATTGATGAAGCACTTGGTTTTCAGTTGGCTCGCTATGCTCAGGCATTTTCCGGAAATCTTGTAGACTCCGAGCTTGATGCTCTGCGGGGGGCTGACCCTGCAAGTCGTGTTAAACACCGAAAGTGTGGTGTAGGTACTTGTGGTAGCTTTGCATACTGCGGTATGAACGCTCCTAGGCCTTGTTACACTTGCGTTAGCTTTCAACCGTGGGTAGACGGGCCGCACGAAGAGTTGTATTTAGAGTTGCTGGAAGAGCGTGAGCGATGTTTGCGTGAAACTGGAGACTTAACTGTGGCCGCTGTATTGGATCGTACTATAGTCGCAGTCGCTGAGGTCATTCAAAAGTGTGATGATCGCAAGCGGGAGATGATCAATGAGTGAACTATTTTATTTTTCCAGTCGAGTTGAGATAGATGCGAGGCAAAACCTAGAAGTATTCATCGCCCAATGTCGAGATGATCTTACCGTGTTTGGGGCGGATCTGAATTGGGATCATTGGTTATGGCCGAAAGTCGCCAATTTCACGAAGCTTGGTTCTGGCTCACGATCTATCTCGGTTGAAGACCGAATGGACGAACCCTTTATTTCCTTTGCCAAAGCTTACTTTCGCTACCAGCAAGGTCATAATCCGACGGGTACTAAGAATGAAAGTAAAGCACTCAAGGTGCTTGAGTTTGTGCTTTCTGAACGTGGTGGGGCTCCCGATATAGTGGCGCTTGACACCACACTGCTTGACCGTGCCGTGGAAGTCACACGAGAGCATTTCGACAAAACAGCCTATCAATGTGGCAGAGAGTTGGAGCGTTTAGCCAAATTTGTGTCTGCGAATAAGCTCGTTAGCAAAGCCTGCGGCGACTGGCGAAACCCGATTTTAAGACCAAAAGACAGTGATAGGGTCGGTAAAAAAGCCCGAGAGGAAAGAGATAGGAAGCTTCCTTCCCCGGAAGCCGTTCTGGCAATGGCCGATATCTTTTCGACCTCAAGTGAGGACCCAAAGGACATTTTTACCTCCAGCGTTTTTTCGCTGCTAATGAGCGGTTCGGTGAGGATCACTGAGGTCTTAGAGCTACCTGCCGATTGTGAGGTTCATGATACGGACAAAGATGGTAATTCCGTATATGGCCTGCGTTTTTTTTCTGGAAAGGGGTTTGGTGGCAACGTCAAATGGGTTCCAAGTGTAATGGTTTCAGTGGTTCAAGAAGCTATTTCGCGAATTAGGATGCTCACTGAGGAAGGTCGAGCTTTAGCCTTATGGCTGGAGAATAATCCTGACTCAATGTATATGCATCCTGACTTCCCATGCAATGATAGGTCTATGCCAATTACGGAGATCGAAGCTTGCGCGGCGTTGGGTTTTCATCTCGATCATAGCGATTCATGCCAAAGAATCTATTATCTTTATAAGTTTGACCGAAGTAAGGTTCTTACCATTGATAATCTTTGGTCTGCAATAAAGAGTCGTATGCCCGAAGATTTTCCATGGGTTAATAAACAAGCGGGTATCAAATATAGTAACGCTCTTTTTTCCATGCAGGACAATGCTTTGCATAGTCGAAGGGGGACTCTGCGTGTTATTCCCTGGAGACCTGATGTCAATATTGTGAATAACGACTTGTCTCCAAGACACTCTGTGGAAAAAGGACTACACAAAAGTATCTTCATGCGTTTCGGTTTCCAACACTCTGACGGTAGTGAAATGAAAATCACAACTCATCAGATGCGACATATGATTGATACCATGGGCCACAGAGGGGGGATGAGCGAGGATGAGATTGCTAGGTTCGCTGGGCGGGCAGATCCCAAGCAGAATAGGGTGTACAACCATGTTTCTGCGTCTGAGTTAGCAGACAAGTACGAAAAAATTCAGGCATCCTTAGCATACGACAAGTCTACCTTGATTCACTGTGAGCCAGTTGACCGAGCTGCTTATGATCTGGCCCCCAAAGGCGCTATCCATAAAACTAGATACGGTTTTTGTGTGCATGATTTTTCCGCCGCACCTTGTGGGATGTTCCGCGACTGTCTGAATTGCGATGAACACCTTTGTGAGAAAAGAGCGTCAAGTGCTGAGATGCTTAAATTAGAACTAAGTGATATTGAGGAGCAGCTTATTGAGTCCGAGGCGGCAATGAACGAGGGGCACTACGGTGCGGACCGTTGGTATGAACACCATCTGTTGTCGGCCGCTCGGTTACGTGAGTTAGTTAGTATAATGGACGACTTGAACGTAAACGAACACGCCTTTATTCGATTGAAGCAAAACTATTCGCCAAGCCATGCTACACGAGCACTAATGGTGCGAGGTGATAAGTTTTCAGGTCAGCTAGATGAGACGACTGCTAGTCGCTTAACTACCTTGCTGGAGAGGATGTAATGGCGAAGCATCTGACAGCTGTTGATATACAGGCGATAGTCGAAACTCTTTACGCTTGGGAAGGTGAGTTAAGTTGGGAATTACTATGTCAGCAAGTTAAACCTCTGGTTGGTAAAGTGCCTACGCGCCAGTCTCTGTCATCCAATCAATCTATTAAAAATGCGTTTACTTCTGCCAAGCAACGAGCCAAAAGTGAAGTCAAAACAGTTCCTTCTCCATCTAGTCTTAAAATCGCGGGTGAGAGAATTAAAAGGCTGGAAGCTGAGCTAGAGGTGGTAAAGAAGCAGAATGTTCAATTGCTTCGCCGTTTTTTGGTCTGGCAATATAACGCGTCTAATGCAGGGCTTCACGAGTCCCAGTTAGAAAAGCCTTTGCCGGCCATTGATCGAGAAAGGTCTGACGCTCCTGCGAAAATTGTACGGAAAAGGCGCGCTATGGCTGAGAAGTAGATTTGTTGTGGGATTTTTTTATTGGCAGGAGTGATCGCTAAGGGGATACGGGCAATTTCAGGGCCTCACCGTCGTATAGCTCATCGATCCATGGCTTGAACCGTTCAGCAAAAATCTTCGCGTCCTCAGCCGAAAGAGATATGCCTAACAATGGCCGACTTGTCGGTAATAGCCGCGCGACATACCATCGGGTATCCATTTGCGCGTAAACGAAATGGACCGGGCAGTTCCACGCAAAGGAAGGTGAGCAATGGCGATTCAGAGCGGCAGTGAGCGCGGTTCAGAGTGGCGGCAGTGGGATTTGCATATTCACACTCCAGCGTCATTCGAGTGGAGCGGGACGAAGTTTGATCGGAAGACCCCGGGTTCGCCTGCTAACAGTGTCCTTGTGGATGAGATGATTAAGGCGCTGAATGAGGCGGAGCCTGATGTTTTTGCGCTGATGGATTATTGGACGTTTGACGGGTGGTTTGCACTGAAACGCAGATTGAGTGAGCCGGACGCCCCGAAGTTAACGAAAACTGTCTTCCCTGGGATTGAGCTAAGGCTGGCTGCCCCTATGAAGGGGCGCCTTAATGCTCATGTTCTGTTCTCCAATGAGCTTGAAGATCAGATCCTCAAAGATTTTCTATCCCACCTCCGACTAGCCGAAAACAGCAGGCCATTGTCAGACGGGGCTCTCATTGATTTCGCCAAGCAAGCCCCGGACGCACTCCTCAGGCATCACGGCTTCAAGCCTGAGCAGGTAGCAGCAGATGATGCGCAGGCCTACATAGCTGGTGCTAAAATCGCCGAGTTGACTTGTGACAGCTACAAAGAGGCGATCGCGAAAGTTCCAGATGAGCAAGCTATCGGCTTCATGCCATACGATACGAACGATGGCCTGAGCGATGTCAGATGGACAGATCACTACGCTTATTTCATTGGACTGGTGCGATGCTCTCCGATTTTCGAAAGTCGAAATCTAGATGTCCGTGCTGCCTTTGTCGGAGAAGAAACACCAGGTAACGCCAAGTTTTATGCTGGTATAAGAGAGGGATTGAAAGATGTCTCTCGCCTAGTGGTGGCCGGGAGTGATGCGCACTGCTTTGTTGGTATTCCTGGAAGCAATGATCGTCGTGGATACGGCGACTTTCCGTCAGACAAGAAAACTTGGATCAAGGCTGACCCCACATTCCGTGGGTTGCAGCAAGCAATACTAGAGCCCGCAAAGCGCTCATTCATAGGGATGTCACCTCCCAAGCTCGATCATATCGCGGCCAACAAAACATATTTCATCGACCATGTCATTATCAGCAAGGTGCATGGGTCTGCACTGGCCTCGCACTGGCTGGGCGATGTCCAGCTTCCATTGAACTCCGATCTTGTCGCCATAATTGGGAACAAGGGGAGTGGCAAAAGCGCTCTGGCTGACGTCCTGGCTCTGTTGGGCCATTCGCGCCAGACCAACCACTTCTCCTTCCTTCGAAAGGAGCGGTTCCGGGGGAAGGCTGGAGAGCCTGCTCGACAGTTCGAGGGTTTCATCATCTGGCATGATGGAACCATTAATACCTGCAATCTCAACGCGGACCCGCCCGCCGAGATGGTCGAGATGGTGAGGTATATCCCTCAAGGACACTTCGAAGATCTCTGCAACGCACATGTTACTGGCCAATCTCACGCTTTTGAAAATGAGCTTAGGGCGGTCATTTTCTCACATACCGATGATGCAATTCGTTTAGGCGCACTGGATTTCGACCAGCTGATTGAGCAGCAGGAAAGTACGTACCGCTTTCAGCTGAACGAGTTTCGTAAGGATCTGAAACGGGTCAATCTTGAGATCGCTACGTACGAAAACCAACTCCATCCTTTAGTTAAGAAAAGCCTGACGGAACAACTGACCCTCAAGCGACGGCAGCTATCGGAGCACGAGGCTGTGAGGCCAACGGCGATTGAAAAGCCTTCTGCTGAGCTGTCACCTGAGCAGAAAATGACGGCCGAGGCTCTTGAGGCAATCGCTGCAAATCTCAAACGCTTGGAAGATGAACATAGCAGAGCTAATGAGAAGGCTTCACAGCTAGCGGCCAAGAGCAAGGCCATCAAGGACGTGAGGGAGCAAGTCCGGTTGCTCCAGCGTACCTACGACCAGTTCGTGATCGACACCAGTAAAGATCTCAACCTACTGGGATTGGCTGTCACCGACTTGGCGAAAGTCGACTTAAATCTTGGTACGCTGGGCCGGCTCGAAGAAGCGTTTCTGGCTGAGCAAGCGACTATTAGCATTAGAGCCACCGCAGCGGAAGGTGAGCGCCAGGAACTCGTAGGGAAGCAAGTCGAGGCTAAAGCGAAGTTGGATCAAGCTCAGCTGCTTTATCAGAATCATCTGCTCGCAGTCCAAGAGTGGCAGAAGAAGTATCTGGACCTTGTTGGTGCTGGTGACTCTCCAGAAACGGTGAAAGGACTGGAGGCTAGGATCGCTCAAATAGATGCTCTACCAGAGTTGTTGAAGGCGCATCGAAGCGTTCGACTGGCGTTGGCAGGGGAGCTCTACGACATCCTCGATGCTCAGCGACGAGCCAGGGAGGCACTGTTCAAGCCGGTTCAAGAGCTAATTCAGGGGAACAGTCTGATTCGCGAGGAGTACAAGCTCCAGTTCAAGGCGAAGCTCGGCGGCTCAATCGACGCTTTTTCTACCAGCCTCTTCTCCCTACTGAAGCAGAACGTCGGAGAGTTCCGAGGCGACGACGAGAGCCTCAACACAGTCCGCCGACTGGGCGAAGCTGCTGATTTCGACAATCGTGAAGAGGCTGTGGCTTTTGTCCAGGCGCTGCACGACAGGATCTCAGCTGCGGCCGCTACGATTGGCGACAAGGTTGAATACGGCATCGATTCAATGCTGCGTAAGGACAAGAGTGCGAATGAGGTTTATGACCTCCTGTTTGATCTTTCCTACCTGGAACCACGGTACTCACTGACCTTCCAAGATGCTGAAATCGAGCAGCTCTCGCCCGGTCAACGGGGGGCTCTGCTCCTGATCTTCTATCTGCTGGTGGACAGGGGGCGCAACCCAATAATTCTGGATCAGCCGGAAGAAAACCTCGACAACGAAACTGTAGTGAGTCTTCTTGTGCCAGTGCTCACCGAGGCTAAGAAGCGTCGGCAGATCATCATGGTTACGCACAACCCGAACCTTGCGGTTGTCTGCGATGCGGAGCAAATCATCTGGTCTCATTTTGATCGAGCAAACAGCCAAAAAATCTCCTACACCGCGGGAGCCATCGAGAGCCCTGCTATCAACGGGCATGTGGTGAAGGTACTTGAGGGGACGAAGCCTGCCTTCGATAACCGCAGGTTCAAATATCATCGATGAGCGCCCTGCTTAATTTCTCAGTGGCTGAGTCGGATTTTAAGTAGAGGCGTGGTTTCGGCATTATTTCTGGGAGACTGTCTGCCCCTAAACGTTTTCACACAGCTTGGACCAATACCAGGCAGTCGGGATGCTGACCATACCAAGAGACGGCTCGCAATTTGGGTAACGGCCAGTCGTTCGCATCGGATTTGACCAGCACACTGGGTGGCCCTGATTGGCAGAAGTCGACTCCTAGCGTCCCTTCGTGAAGGGCAGAAATCGGCCAGAAGCAGTCCTTCAATTCTCTACAAAATCAGGAGCGGTTCATTGAAAGTCAGATTACTTGCCATCCTCGTGAGCCATCTGAACAAACCGATATAGCGGTGAGTCCTCTGGCGCATGTCGATATACAAGTGTGAGAGGAACCGTGTAGCTGGATTGAGTATCAAGATAACGATATTTCACACTTTCTCGATGCAACGATCTCAAGGTCTCAGGCACGATAGTGATCCCCTTGCCCGCTGCAACCAGCGTTACTGCGGAAAGCAATCTCGGTACATCGGCTACGATGTGCGGCGCGAACCCGGCCTCTAAAAAGGCAGCAAAAAGCACGTCCTGGATGCCTGGTCCACTAGCTCGCCGATAAAGAACAATGCCTTCTGCTCTCAAAGCTGACAAAGCAATGGGACCGGATTCCTGCGCCAGATGATGTCCAACCGGCAACGCGACTACCATGCGCTCTTGACACAGTACAACCGATTTCAGCATGGGATATCGCAGAGTTGTTGATCTTACAAACACAGCATCAAGCGACTCCTCCAACATCGCGTCAAGTAAATCCCGCGTTGTATCTTCGTGAGTATCAAGCGCGACCGTTGGATATCTTGTGTGAAATGCCCGTATCAGCTGAGGAACTTTTGGGTGCAAGGATGCGGAGCTCGTATATCCAACAGCGATCCGTCCATACTCACCGCGAGCAGCCTGCTGTGCCCGCATGACCGCCCGATCTACGTTGGTCAGCAGCTCTCGAGCTTCCTTTAAGAACACATGGCCCGCTGCATTGAGACGAATGCTGCGAGGGGTGCGGTCGAACAGTTGCACCTCCATTTCGCGCTCCAAATCCCGAATTTGTGAGCTGAGTGGCGGCTGCTGAATATTGAGGCGCTGCGCTGCGCGAGTCATATGTTCTTCTTCGGCGACCACAACGAAGTAGCGCAAATGACGAAGCTCCATGGTGACAATACCTTTTATATATGCTTGTGATATTTTTGATATATTTTACATTGCGCAGGAGCGTCCATACCATCTTGTAGTCGCAATCATTTGCAGGGTTTGGTTATGAGCATCGACTTCCACTCCAGTAACAACAGGTATACCTATGCCACCCGAGACGCCGACAGCGGATGGGCAACGGCTATTAATTCCATGCTCGCCCCATCAGGTAAACGCGTGGCGGATGTCGGATGCGGGGGCGGGATCTACTCCATCGCATGGAGCAAGCTGGGAGCTAGCCAGGTTACTGGCGTCGATTTTTCCGCCGAGATGGTCGCCGCCGCTCGGGAAAAATCAGCAGGGCAGCCTGGAGTTTCCTTCCAAGTGGGCGCCGCTGAGAACACGCACTTGGCGAATGAAAGCATGGATATTGTTTTCGAGCGCGCACTTATTCACCACCTCAAAGACTACGACGCTTGTTTTTCCGAAGCTTTTCGCGTGCTTGCCCCTGGCGGGAAGCTGCTCATTCAGGATCGCACGCCTGATGACGCGCACGGCGCCGGGTCGCCTGTGCACATTCGCGGGTATTTTTTTGAATGCTTTCCTCGACTACTGGAAATTGAAGCCAGCCGAAGGCCTACTGATGATCGAGTTGTAAGCGCCTTATTGAAGGTCGGGTTTGAAAACCCACAGGCTATCCAGCTCTGGGAAATCAGAAAGAACTACGATAATTTTGAAGACTTGGAATCTGACTTGCGCAACCGTACCGGCCGATCCATTTTGCACGAACTTGATGATGAAGAATTGACCCAATTGATTTCATTCATTGGTGCCCGTGTCGATACTGATAAGCCGATCAAAGAAATGGACCGTTGGACATTATGGCTTGCTGAGAAACCTTAGGCTGGCTTACTAATTTAAATTAGTGAGTGACCGCTCTGGGGCGAAGGCTACTGCCCACTGGTTACTGTTTGGACGCATCCAGTCCATTGATGACGTCCAAACCTATCCAAACACCGTTCTTCCAATAGTTTGTTTAAAGTTTGGTGTGGCAGTGTAAGCTTCAATAGAAACGTCAGCCGAACTTAGTTTTTTGGCATCCTATTCCTAAGGAACTGGCCGATCAGAAGCGCTCATTGAATATCGCGGGCAAGGTGAGCTCCTTAACGAAGCTGGCTGAAGATAGGCTCAAGGTCATGCGAACTACCTGTACGACGTCATGTACAGGAATCAAGTAGCCTTCACCACGTTGCTCGGCAAGCCCCCTCGGAGTGCTCATTGAGTCTTCGGTATTTAGATCGCCTATGTTCAAACAGGTCACGCCCAGGCGTTGCTGTCTGTAACCTTCGCGCAATGCATCGGCGATACCACGCAACGCAAACTTCGAGGCTCCAAAAGTGACTTCCGGTCTACCACTTTGCGGCAAGCCAGAAGTTGAACCAGTTAATATGATCCTTGGATTAGCGCTTCTGAGCAGAACTGGGAGCAGCCGCTTTATCAGCATAATGGTCGAGGTGATATTAAAACTTACAATAGCTTCCACTTGGTCGTCGCTATCTGCCAGGAAGTTGTATGCGGGATTAAAGGCAAACTCTTCCCATATTCCTAAGTTGTAGATCAGCGTATCAAGCCCGTCATCCACCACGGCCTGCTCGATTATTTGAGCAGCCTTTACGGGTTCACCAAGGTCTGCTTCTACCCAATGCACAACGATACCGGCGTTATGTGTAAGGTTCGCGGGGCGGGTGCGAGAAACACCTATCAAGGTGTCCCCATGCTCGCCCAATCCGTCAATTAGAGCTCTGCCCAACCCCTTGCTCGCCCCGACTACCAAAGTTCTCATTATTGCCTCCTTGACCTACGCGGCCACCGCGTAGCGTGTATGTAAGCACACGATTAATCGCCTAGAAACAAGGGTACTCTTTCCTGATACTCGTAGGAAAATGCTGGTGATCCTCTCGGTAGGGCGGAAGCGGACGCAGAGCGAACGTCTGCTAATGGCCGTTTTCTGCCTGTCACGGGGGGGCAGAAAACGACCCAAAGCAGACGGTCGCGTAGGACTACTTTCGGCTAAGAGACTGGACTTGCCCGAAACGTCAGTATGGCGGGCAATTAGGGGATGGGCGAAGTAATCGACAGGTTAGGAAACAAGCTGCTCTGGAGCTGTGATAAACACGCCCCAGCGCAGCAGTATTTCAAGCCGGGGATGGCGCAGTCAGCAAATACTCGTCCAACTCCTCAATCACGCACATCGACAGCGTCATCTGCGTATCAATACGCGTATCCAGCGCCCCGATCATCTGCTTGTCCCGCTCAGCACGCATCACACCAAACAGATCGATTTTGTCGAGAAGGTAGCAGACAAAAGTCATGCTCAGCGCGGTCGCCGCCCCCACTAGCACGGCTGTCAGCACACCAGCAAACGGTGCAAACAGGGGGACCCCGAGAATAAGCTTCTCGGCAGCCTCTTCCAGGGCCACGCCACCCACCACGACGCCGCCTGCAGCAAGCAACTTTAAGGCTTCATGTGCCGCTTGAGCGAAGGTCATGTCCTTGGGCGGGAACAAGAAGGTCTTCAGTGCTTTGAGTAGCGAGAAGATCCCTTCGCGGATCATCCGTACGGCACGTTTGCCGGTGGTGACGAACAGGTTGATCATCACGGTCACTGCGTTGGAAACGAAGCCCGAAATGAAGCCGCCGCTGAAACTGTGGAGCATTTGTTCCCACCTAGCCGCTACCTTGATGCCCACGCGCTTCAGGCGCTCGCCCAGTTCGGCAAGGATGGTGTCGCTCTGGCGGCCGTTGCGGTACAGGTCCTTGATCTCGTCCAATGCGCTGCTGAACAGTTCGACCATCAGCATGCCGAAGGCTTGCTGAGTGCCCATCTTCAAGCCTTCGGTCACACCGATCTGGGCGGCGTGGGCGGTGTAGTAGGCGGCTTTTTCCGAGGTGCTCGGGCCGTGGCGTTCGGCAGTCGCATGGCCTCGTTCCAGTGCTGCCTCTACGCGCTTGCGATCAACACCGTAATATTCTTCGTTAGTAACATTGCGACCGTTCGAGTTCTTTTCCAGCCACACCAGCTTTTCATCATCGCTCATTGAGATATTGATGTTGCGCTGGGTGGAGATGAGATTCTCGGCGTCGGTCGCGAAGTCGGCGCGCTGGGTCTTTGACTGCATGAACCCACCGTTTTGGTGGTAAGTCTTCAGCGGCACGATGTGGTCGGGGCTAGTGTATTTGCCCATCACCGTTTCGCCCGTGTAGCCGTCGGTGAGTTGCCCCTTGTTGTCCAGTTGACCTTTGGTGAAGCTGGCGCCTACCGAAGAATTGCTGTCTCCAGAGAATTTTTTGCCGTCGCTGTTCCTGCCTTTGTCGTAATGGTCACGGTTGTATTTTTCTTCGTCAGGATTGGCATAGATGTCCTGCTGGGCATTGTGAACGGTCGTCACATTACCCCCTTGCTTGTCGTACACCGCAAGGAATTTACCCAGTCCCAGTGGACCGGCAATGGAGCCAATAATGTCGCGCTGTGCCTTGGACAGCAGCTCGTTCACCCGAGACTGGTCGAATTCCTGTTCGAGCTCTCTCAGCAGCTCGCGAGCATCCTGTGGGGCGGCCTGCAGCGTGAGGCTCAACGAGGCGTGGTAGTCCAGGCTGGCGAGACGTGCGCTGTCGGCCCGCATGGCCAGCAGCGCTGCTACATCTTCAGGAGCGGCAGCGGCGTGAAGCAGCGGGCGCTTGGCCAGTTGCTCGCGCAAGGCCTGCTGTTTTCTGAACTGTTCGAGCTTGCTCATCGGGCGCTTTCCTTACGCGGTTTTCTGGCTGTTCCAGGCTTGAATGAAAGCCGCTTCCTGCGGGTGTACGATATCGTCCGAGAGCACTACCAGGTGGATGATTTCGTCGAAGATGGACAGGCTCATGCCCGATTTTTTCGCCAGCTCGAAGACTTCCTTCACCGTTGGCGGTTGCTGGTAGAGGGACTCGATTTTGGCTTTGACCGCCTCTGGGATGGCGTCGGCGGCTAGGCCATTGATGAAAAGCTCAATGTTTGCCCGTTCCGATGGTGTGATATCGCCGTCGCATTGCGCGGTGGCGATTGCCACGGCGTTCAGGGCGATGATTGCATTGAAGTGATTGCCGGCTGCCTTGAGGCTTTCCATGGCTTTTTCGAGGTGGTCTCTCAGCACCGAGATCTCAGCCAGTTGCTCGGCTTTGGCTTGCTTGACGCCCGCATCGAACCCGGCCTTGCGTGCTTGCTCGTCTCCGTCCAGATTCGCTGCCACCACGGCACCGGCAACACCAGCGCCCACGGCAGCGGCGATGGTGCCGGCCCCGGCCAGTGACCCCAGCAGGGTAGCGCCACCGACCAGCGATCCGCCGCCGGTAAAGGGGGCTGCCGCGATGGCCCCCACGCCGATCGCGGCACCGCCGAGTACTTTCAGGTAGTCTATTTCCTTATCACCGGAGACCACGTCGCCCACGTAATCGCGAGTGGCGTCGTAGCCATTGGACACGGCGTCACCCACTGTTTCTGCCGCGTCGGACAGCGTTTCGACAGTGGAGCTATAGACATTGGAGGCGGTGTCGGACACAGCATCGGCCACATTGCCAACGGTTTCTCGGGTGGCGTCATACGCATCGGAGACGGTATCAGCCACTTTGTCAGCCACGTCGCTGACGGTTTCCTTGGCCGAGTCGTAAGCTCGGGATAGGGCGTCGCCGATGGACGAGAAAATAAAGGTGCAGCTCAATGTGTTGCGGACCATCGGTTCGCTCTCGTGGCTAACTAGGTTGGCACCGAAGCCTTGAGCCGATTGCAGGAAGATACGTCGATACATGAGCAGGCCATCCATGGTGGACAAAAGTGCCTGTGATTCTCCATAGGGTGTGCATGGTGTCAATATGCCTGCAGTGACATTTTCGAATGGCCTCTGTTCTTGCGATACGAAGGCTACCCGTCATTTGCATGGTATCTACTCATAAAGCCAAGGCTTCAACGCCTCCAGGTTCTTCACCACAATCTGCTGTGCCGACGCCTTGGGCTCAAGCTTCTTTGGATCGATCTGGTACCGCTGCAACACGTAACCCACCAGCGCACACCGCGTCGGTATCACCAGCTCACCGTGCTCCATCCCAAAGTCGACCTCAATGATTGCCTTTTGCTCGAGCTTCAAACGCGAGTCCGGCTCTATGACCACATCGACACGGGTGTTCCATTCCTCATCCTCGCCGATCAGGTTCTCGCTCATCCGCTCGAATTCCGGCTCCCCCCGGAACCTGCTCAACACAAAATCCCGATACTTGCGATTCTTCTCGCAATAAGCCCGCACATGCCAGCGCATGCCCGTGTAGACCAGGGTATGCGGTGATATTAGCCGCGTCTCCGGCACGGGGTTGGACAGCGACACATACTCGATGGCGATCACCTCGCCATTGCGGCACGCCTTGAGCAGTGGCCGCAGTACTTGCGGACGAATCGTGCGGTCCGGTACCTCCAGTACTTTGGTATGCGCATAAGCCAGTGCCAATCCCTCCACATGCGGCGCCCGGGAGTGGGTCTGGTTCAGCAGCTGCAGATAGGCATTGGCACTGTCCTCAATGAACAGCGGCTTGAAGTGCTTGCTCGGTACATACCCCTTCATCTGCTTGTCATATGTAAGGTTTTGAGGCGCATGTTCGGTGATGTAGGTGTTGATGTCCTTGGACGCCTGCTGGCGGCTGATGCCGAAGCTCTGCATCAGGTGGCCCGTGGTAAGGCGGCCCTCCCACCAAGCCACGGTTTCGATCAAACGATAGCGAAGTGCCAGATCCCAGCGGACCTGGTTGATCTCTTGTGTACGTTTCATGGCCCGTCCATGTGCGTGGTTTGTTTACCTGTACAAGTCTACAATCTATACGTGTAATAAAACACTACATATTCTTTGGCTGTCTTCGGAACAAATGACTTAGCGAAAGGATTGAACATGACTACGACGGATGTGATTTCGACAGCGGCCCTGTTGATGATGGTAGTGATTGCTTTGTTGCTGCTGGCCCATTATCTGGAGTTGCAAAAGGTGTGGGGCACGATTGTCAACTGCCGTACGACTTTGCGCTGGGCGCGCATTCATGAGTCGGAGAACAAGGAGCTTCGTTCGGCTCTACGTGCTGAGAGGGCGCATGTGGATCAGTTGCAGAGGAAGGTAACGTTGCTGGAGGAGTTGTTGCCCGAAGCCAAATGAGTACTGTCCGTAGGCTATCGCATGGTCGAGATAGTTGGAGCATGTTGTGATGCCCTGGGACTGATGCGGAGCCTATGCGGAGGGAATACTTGCACGGTCGTGGTTTGCAAAAACATGTAGATATGAATGAGGGAGTAGCCAATCCGTTGCGTCGAGCAGTTGAATCCACAGTCGACAGCGGACCAAGTCGAACGTCCGCGTCTGGCCGATTTCTGTCTGCCACGACCGGCTGAAATCGACCCAAAGCTGCCTTTCGCATTCGTCAGTCGTCGGGCAAAAGCTTCTTGCCGAGACGGGTTTCAAGCATGGGTCACGGCAGTGGCCATATGATACTATTAGGCAATTGATGAATTTGATTTGCGCCGTCGGCAGATTGCAAATACAGGGTTAGACATGGACGCACATGAGCTATACAGTTTTCTGAGAGATCCGCAGCTGCTTGAGCTAATTGAACTAAATAAAATTTCAAATAACATTTTCGATATTGTTAAGCTCGGCGAAAATCAAAATTCGAGTATGCTTGCATGGTGCATGAATCCCAATGAAGGCCATGCACAAGGTGATGCGGTGATACGTGACTTTCTCGAAAGCGCATACGCAGCTAGCGAGGGTTGCACCTACGACAATAAGAAGTTCTTCGCCGAATGGACACCTGGGCGAATTAGAACTACAAGTTTCGGCGCCGCGTTTGTGACGCGCGAGCTAAGTATCAAAGTGGACGATGGTACTGCAAACGGCAGGCTTGACTTATTTTTGGTCGACCCCCAAAACAAAATCCTTATCACTATAGAAAACAAGGTAAAGGCGTCGCTTAATGCTGTCCAACTTGAAAAGTATGTGGCCGCAGTCAAAGCTCAGCTATCTTCTCGAAAGGTTTTCTCTGAGTATCACCTTGCTTTCATTGTACTAGACAAAGACTTGGAGGCTTATACAGAAGAACAGCTCGGCGCATTGGGTAAGCGATGGGCTTTAATGGATTATAAATGGCTAGAGCTGTCTGCTAATCGAGCACGGCACAACCTTACTCGGGGAAATCAAGCAGCACAAATGCTTGCAGCCTACTGTCAAAGTGTCACAAATTGGGAAGATCCAGCGAGAAAGGAAATCGCCGAAATAATGGCGGATTTAGCACTTTCTCACCCAACCGTTATAGAGTGCCTCCGTAAGCTTAGCGGAACCGCGATGGATCGCTGGGTTTCATCAACGCTGGAGGGGCATGAAGGTGAATTGACCCTCTTCTTGGCCCAACACAAAGTGGTCTGCCAAAAGCTAATAAGCATTAAAGGTGTGGCTAGCATCCTGCCGAAGCTAAAAAAAGCGATGCCGTCGTTACCTGTGGGCTGTATTGAAGAAGGTGGTTATTGGTTTGTCATAAAGCCTCCATCGGCCCAGAAAATTGAACGGGAAGACCATTGGGCGATTTATATTGATCTATATCGCCTAAATCAAATTTCAACAGCTAAATCTCCTAAATTCAATGTAAAACTCGTTTGGGTGAAAAGTGCCTTCGATCCATCTACATGCTCTGAAGTTGCATTGCGCGATTACTTTGAGCCTGAATTTAAAGAGCTTGGCAAGCGCGCCAGTTCGGATAGAAGGCGCATCATGCTGGCTGAGCATGTTACGCCCACTGAGGCCATAGCTGTGGCCGCGGAAACCATTGAAAGACTAGAACAAAGACTCAAGGAATATCTTAAGGCACCATGAGCGTCTAAAGTCGCATGTCGTGACCGGAGGCACCCAGCCAATTTCTGCCGGTGACGACCGACTGTAATGCAACAAGGTTACGTGTCTTTGAATGCTTACGATTTTAGAAGAGAGCAGCTATGGAAGCAGCTATGGAAAGTGCACCGTCAGAAGAATATACAGAAGACAATCTTTTTTATTGTAGGGTCGATACGTTTCGTGCAACCAAAGATTATTTGCAAGGAGGCTTGTGCGTAAGATTCATAGGTATAGAGGCCGCGAACCGAAATATTTTGAATCATGATGAGGGTGTCGAGACATTTATTGTGGATGTTGACCTATGGAAATTTGCAGAGATTCTTCACAAACGAAATCCTAATAGAGATACTCGGCATTTTATATATGCTTTCGAGAGCCTCCCAGAGCAACACAATCGATGGTATGCATTACGCATCGAACCGAGTAATTATGCGCGAAACTACCTCTACTCAACATTTTCGGAGGATCCACCTAGATATTTTGAAATAAAAGAGCTTGGAGTTGTTGAGGAGCCAGGGTTGGACGTCAGGCCACCAAACCAGTCGCTTTCCTCTATAAGATCATCTCTGATCTCGTCCGGACAATGGATTGTGGATAACCCGCAAACCGCTTCATTGGATCTGCGCTTGGAGGATAAATATTTCGGTGGCGACTTCGTATTAGAGTCATTTCATGTAGGTCAGGGAATGTGCTCAATAGTTCACGACGGCACGTGGGGAATGCTTCTTGATATGGGGGCAGGAAAACCGGTCCTTCGGCCTAAATACCCTACATTGAGTAACGATCTACACCTTGTGACGGACAAATTGAAGGAGCTAAACCTCCTAATGTCGCACTTTGATTCGGATCATTGGAGAATTCTAGCGTGGGATACGAAGCTGAGGAATAAAATTAAAAACATCTACGTACCTTCAGGTGATCGGCCACCAGTTTTCAATGACAAAAATATTAAGAAAAAAATTGTTCAAGTAAGTGACACCTTCATAAGGCTTGCCGCAGACGCTTTTCTTCGCATTTATCGGAGCGATCCTAGCCACTCAGACAGCAATGGCCAATGCTTGGTTACTACGTTCTACAAAGGCGGCAAGCTTGCCTTAGCCCCAGGTGATTACGCTTATCATCGGTTTGCTACCGATGCCAATACGGGCATTCAGGAACTGCTCAGCGAGATCTACAGTGCGGTAATTGTTCCCCATCACGGGGATTTAGCAAGCGCGAGGTCTGTTGTTGACTGTGTGCCCGGATCTCCCGCGTTCTTCTCTGCCGGGACACACCAAGGATATAACCACCCGACTACAGCATCTGTGGACGAGCACCTTCTGAAGAATTTCATCGCTATTGAGAAGAACACAGAAGAAAATATAGTGCGTAAGCTGCTGATGTGATGGGGGGGTTATGGTCGTGAAGCGGTCTGGACAAAACCGATGCAAATGGCTGGTCAGATCGAATGAAAATAGGTGGGCAAGTCAGTGCAAATTTCACCGTAGACAATCAATACAGCAAAATCGCCATCTACCCGAAACTTTCTCAAGTCGAATCGACCTGATGAACGAGGGCAACACCCTGGCCTTCGAGAAACTCTAATGCTGCGAGTTCGCCAGGACGCACGACCATCTGCCGGACAGGCGTTGGCTGGCACTCGGCAAAATTGGCCCGCAGCGCGATTTCATGGCCGTGATCCGATCCTTCGCCGAACCAACCACCTTCTGATATGAAAAAACCCCATGACTGGGCTTTTTTACTTACACCCCTTCGGGATGAAGTCGACGGGATAGGTAATCAGGAAAATCGATTTCATAGGAGGAGTGAGTTGGACCGGATAGCATCAATAGCTTGCCATCTGTGAAACGCCCAAATTCTTCAGCGGTTAATTCAGACTTTGCCGCGATTGCGATTGTCCAGGTGTGTTTTTGATGAATGTTAAGGGTTAATTGCAAATATTCCCCTGCTGGCATGATCAGTAAGGACACTGCACCAGGGTCGCAGGTGAATTTTTTGAGAGTTTCGTCGACTGGCGCGTTGGAAGGGCGTGCCCCAGGAATATCTGGAGCCTCGCCCTCCCCACGATGCCATAGTCCCGCATGCAGTAATTTCGCATAATCGGTTTCGAGATACCCTTCGCCGAACTCGCAATACGCCACGGCCAATGCGAGTTTACACATAAAACGGGTATCAAACTCCGAATTAAACGGCACGGCTCCTTCTATGTTTTCCCCTGAAAATACGTTGTTCCATATCCATTCAACGGCTGTGGAGTCAGCCTCGTCGGGAGGCGAAAAGCCGTAATCAGCCAGTGATATCCCGTCGACCGTGGTGCCTGAGATTTTTCTCACCTTCCGACGCTTGAACGACTCTTTGAATTCTAACAATGAGCGATTCGGATCGGCGTTTTCATTGAAAAAATAGTATGCCCTCGCATTCGCCGATACCTGCTTTAAAGCGATGGGGTTGCCGCCCATGTACCAGTAGCGTTCTTCGTCAACGGGACGGATCAGGATAACGTGCTCGGCCTGAGATCCAGTCCACCATTCACAGACTTCGGTTTCGAGTAGCCCCGGGATGTCGAGATGGATAATGCCTGTGCACACCAAGGGAGGTACGACTTTGTCGTTTGTTTTGGAGAGGTGTCGGGCGGCCTCACCCAAGGCGATAGAGGGCAACCATGACTTTTCGAAGCTCGCATCGACGTGCAACCCCAAGCTGCTGTTGCACTTACGACATGCCGCTCGGACTTTGTAGCGTTGGGGGGTCTGTGCACCGCCCAAGCTCTGAGGAATCGCATGCTCCAAGGTCATGTCGCTCGCAGGCTTCAATATCCAGCAATACATACACTTGGTTTCGGGTTGTACTTCGGAGGGGACCTGCAAATTGTCCAACGCGTACTCCTCAAGGATAAGGGGCTTATTGATGGTTCGGAGGTGTTTCCCGCAACCAGCGCTTTCTTGTTTGAAGGATGCACTAACCGAGCAGGGCCACCAAGCCTCCTCTGCATCGGGTCCGGTTATAGTCACAAAGAAACACTGGTGAGGTGGTCGCATTTACGCACAAATAGATGCGACTTGTACGAAGGGGCACACCGCTCTGTGCCCGCACAATCGACTTAAGGAGACGATCCTAGCTCCCCCACTGCTGGTTGCTCAGCCCCCGCACCTCCCACAGGTGGGCTACAACACTGCGTACACGTGCGCCGCCAGACCTGGTGGGCGGTGTCCTCTGTGTCACCGGTGGAATATGACAGCAGAGGTGGGCGTGTTTGTGCAGACCTACGTCACACGTGGGACTGACGCTTGGGTATAGGCTTTTTACTGAACGAGATTCGGGAAAGCGGAACAAGTCGAGCGTCCGCTTTTGGCCGTTTTTTGCCGATCAAGGCCACCCAGTGTGCTGGTCAAATCCGATGCAAACGACTGGTCAAGTCGAATGCAAATGGGTGGTCAAGTCTATGCAACTTCGCACAATTCGTGAGCGAAGGGCGACGCGCCTGTTCCGCGGAGCAGGACTAGCGATCAAGGAGAGGGGTAAAAAGGTCTCGAAGAGCACGGTCGTCAAACTTTTCCCCGTCCCGCTTGCTAGACGACGGGATACCCGGAGAGGAGGCGCGACTGCTTCGCTCTTCAATCTCGCCTATGCGATCCTCGATGGCTGAGACGGCGCTATTCAACTCAGCTTCCAGCACACCAAAACGCGGCGCGAACTTTTTCAAGGCATCGATCCGGTCCGATAGGGAGGACTCGCTATCATCCTCGCGAATGCGACTAGCGTTATCCTCGAACTCTTCGAGCACAGCAGTCTGCAAGGCACAAGTAATGCTGTCGGGCAGCCCATTCGCAGCGTCCACTGCATCTACAAGGGTGGAGAGCATGTCACTTGAACTCCACCGTATGGCGTCGGTCAGCGCCTTTTCGATGAGCTCTAGGAATTCGGCTTCATAAATGAACGGCCGGCCACAACCCCTACCGTCCCGCATAGAACAGAACTCGATCAGAGCCTCCCCATCTGACCATGCACTGAAGCCCTGCTGTGGATTGCGCGCGATCTTGATGATGCTGTCGGCAAACCGCCTGTCGTCAGTGATCTCCCACCAATCCATCAGCATCCGGAGCCGCCTGGAGTTTGCGGCGTCATTGTATTCAAGTGAGCGGGCGTCACCGGCTCGCGGGCGCCAGTTCGGGCGCTTTTCGATCATCTCGACCATTTCAGCGCAGGCTCTGGCGATCTTCGCTTGGTCGGCCTCGCTAAGCCCAGACGGATGCGCGAAGTCCCAAAGGCTCGACAGCCAGTCGATTGAGATCGCCGTGGGGACAAGGCGAATAAGGAGATCTGTGTCCAACAGGTAGGTTGAGAGATAGTCTTTGAGCGAAGGGTTGAGAAAAGAAACCGTTGGTCCGTCGATGTTGACGACATTGACGAAGCTACCTTCCAGAATATGAAGGGCTTCTTCGAAGTCTTTAGGGCCGTGTGTCAGGCCGTAGGACGTGCTCATCGAGGTGTGCAGGGTATCGAAAGATGAGCGAAGAGTCGTGATTGAAACCCCGTATTCTGAGAGGAAAAACATCCCCATCAGTAGATGCCTGCACCGATGATCAATGTGCGTTCGGAAAGCGGTGTCCCATATCTGGCTTGGATTGTTCAGGGCGCCGATAAAGGCAGCGGGATAGTTGGCGGGTTCAATGTCACCAACGCGGAATGCATCGGTCATTGCCTCGATGACACGTGGGTTATAGTTCTTGTGATCAACGATTTCCGGGAGCCTCTTACTTTCCAGTAACGCCCGGATATGCGACTGCGGTGTCTCTGACACGAAAAGATGATTGTAGAGAATCCGCGCCTTGATTCGACGAGTATAGATGCCAACATCGAGTACGTACTTCGTCACATCGAGGCGCTGATCACCAAGATGTTCAGAGACTCTGCGTGCTTCCTCAAATATATAACCCCTCGTTGTCAGAATAAAACGGGCATTCGGTGAGCGACGTACGCGGCTCATGAAACGTGCAAGGTCAGAATCTTTATGCGCCAAAGCTTGTCGATCGAGGGCGACTTTTCCAAGAAAGTCATCGAAAAGAAATATTTGCTTCTTGCTGTCGGTAATGGCGGCGAAGCCGTCTTCCAGACTACGGATGGGAATAAGCTCCCACTCCTCGCTTAGAAAGGTGTAGCAAAGCATCTCGGCCAGTGTGGTTTTGCCGACGCCCGGCGGCCCGGATATGATGAGAAGCCGATGCTTTTCAAGCGTAGCCAGTGATTCGTCGAAGCTGGGGTTTGAAGCGTAGACACGAACCTTTTGTTCGATGTCTTCACGTGTTAACGCTGCAAAGGTATGGGCCGCTGCATGTACGACCCGCTCCAAAACACCCACACCTGAGAGCCAGAGTTTGATGTGTGACTTGAGGATGTCTGGGTACTTCCGGAGAAGACCGTTGAGGTCTTCCGGACCAAAAATATCCGCCTCAGATTTCAGACTCGGCCCTATGAGTGGGGAGAGCCTGTTTTTGCCAAGCGGAGTAAACCTACAGGAGGTCGCGAGTATGTAGCGGGTAGGAGCCAGCCTATCGATTGAAGAGCGTTCACGCTTCATAGCCGCCGTTAATTTGCTGAACGGCGAACCTTCATAATGCTTCGCCTGTAGAACAACGTTCCCGCTGGCGTGCGCGTGCCGACCGTCAATACCACCATCTGGGCCTGCGCAGAATGCCTCAAAGCGAAGCCCTTCTTCTTTTCCGATGAGGTCCCGGACGAGATCCTCAAAATCCGCCGATGAGAGATTTCTGAAGTCGTAGCTCATGCTGCATCATTACTCCAATCCGCGCCAAGGTCAGGTCACTAATACTCGTCAGACAGAAGATCATCCACATGTACCTTTGCCGTGGAACCTAACCGGATGCGATCAGCATGGTGCGTGGGTTAGGAGGCGAGGCGGAGTACCCGGAGGATCGACGATTTCGCGCTGCCACCTGATACTACAACGATGTTCAGGGCAGCAAGAGGTTATTAAATGACGTCAAATCGATTGAATTTCTCTACTGAAATCTTAGCCACGTTACTAGATCCAACAGGCCTATTTCGGTCTAGAGAGAATTCGGATGGATGCAAGGACCATGTTATTACTTAGGCAGCATGGTAATCCCATCCGGACATAGTCTCAGCCAACCGCAGTCCGAATATTAATCACCTGGGCCAATTCGCCAGCGCCTGAGCTGGCGGTTACCTGGTCCCGTGTGATTGGTCTGGTTTACTGCTTGGCAGAAGTCACAGCTGACGCCGATTTGAGTTAGGCCGGATGCCTAAGACTCACGTAGGGACTCATCCTGCTGAGAATCGTGCTAGCTACTCATAATATCCCTCCCCAGAGAATTGGAATGAACCAAGATTTAACTGAAGAAGAGATGCGCTGGGCGCTATTCGGTGCCGGCGAACGTGTTACTCAGGACAGCCCGCCCCAGGTGCAAAAGTCTCTCTCGAATATCGTGGTCGAGCAGCCAGCGGATGTGATGGAAAAAAAGAAGGTCGCGAAATCATTCACGCCCAGGCTGAGGGTCACGCTACGGGTGGGAAATGAATTTGAAGGCAAAACGCAGGAACTGATCCATGAGGCCGATACGTTGAGTACCCTCCTAGCTGAGCAAGAAGCTACTAGGGCGGCAAAGAGAAAATTCCGATTTGTGGAAGTGGTGTCGATTAAATCGATGTAGGTGGGCTTTCACGAGGCTAGCGACCTATCGGGTATTCCAACACATGCTGCATTGTAGTCTTCAGGCTTTTTAAGGAGCGAACGGTCCTTGATCCCAGCTTGTCTTCTGCTTGCGTAAGAGGTAGGGTGGCTCGTGTACTGATAAAAAGCCATCAGACACATCGATTGCCCTCTTTAGGTGGCAGTTGGAACTTTCAGGTGTACTCCGATGACGAATAGGGCTGCGAAAAAAAAAGCTACGAAAGCAAGCGTGACTACAGCGAAAGATCTTCGCGAAAAAATTCTGCGCGCTTTAAATAATAAAGATTACATTGCGCGGACTGTGAGCGGTATAGCCAAGGAAGTGCATATTGCGCCGAGACAGGTTGTTGATGTGATCGTACATGACAAAGATCTTCGTATGTACGTAAAAGTCTATCCTCGTCGAAATGGTAAGGGGCAGTTGTTACTGACTACCAAAAGTAACTTTAAAGAAAAAGCATCTTTGAAAGATAAGTTTATCGACTTCTTTTCTACCAATCAGGTGAGCCTAGAAGATGCCAGCTGAGCAATCCTTGTTGGAAATTTTTCAAACTCATAGTACGCTTTTTTTTATTGCTAGTGTCGGTGGCTTAGTTCTTTTTGGGTTGAAGGCCGCCGAGCATTTCAATCGAGCGCCGGAGAACAAGCTCTCGTGGGGGCGCTATACGATCTGGTTTGTATTTTTGTTATTGGTTTTGCCAAGCCTCGGGACAATAGTTCTGCTGATCTACTTGGCTAACGGTGACAAGATTAGTTCTGTTCTCGCATTCCAAGTCGGTCTGACCTCTCCGGCAATCGTACAGAGTATGATTATTGCTGCGGCTAACAATTTACAACGCCAACCGTTGCAGACTGTCGCTGCACAGTAGAGATAACAGGAGCCGTCCCGGTTGCCAAAATTTACAGTAGCAACCGGGAGGACACTTCGCGTAAGCCGCCAATCGAATGTAGTACCTTTCAGCTATCCTCCCCATAACGAGTACATGAGTACCCTCCCTCCGCTGAAAATTGCTAGGAACCTGCTGCTATTGCTTGACGCATTCCAGCCTACAGAAGCAGGATATTGATGGCTGTTGAGTTCGCTAGCTACTAGGTCCAATGCTACAACATAGATCTCATCGGATGATGCTATTCTTGAACCAATAGGTGGTGCAGTGTGCGATCAAGAGATTTGAACCTGCTATAACATGTGTTTTGAAGGGGACGTATGAGGAATATCATAGTTCTAAGCCTTACCCAGCTTTCCGAATTATCTCCGGATTCTGGAATAAATGATTATTCAGTACGTGGATTATGCAATGCATATATTGTTTTGCTTGCTGCGCGAAAGCTATCGCAGACCCAAATAGTCTGCCAAACGGGCTTTTCTTTGTTTATGGTTTCAAGCTGTTTTAATTCTGTTGGTATTACTACGATAGCTCGGATTAACCATGCGATCTACGGACAAATTTCGATACTCACGTCTGAAGAGCTAGTTTCCTTAAGGTCGGAGATGCGAAAGGACGGAAGTTGGATGCGGGCACGGCTTCGAGAAAAACGCATCATCCCGTCGAAGAATTGCTGATGCGTTAGGTGGCTAAACTTTGTATTGTGGTTTTGGCAGCTGATGTTTTTTGCGGAGGTATCCTGTAAGAGGTCACTCAATGTGTTGGTGCTCTACGTTGTAGCATTGATCTGCGGTATACTATAGTTTTCTCTAAGCTGGCAACGTCGAGCGTTTGGTCTCGCTCTAGAGTTGTATAAAAGCAACAGCCTTCGACTTTATAAAGCTCAAAGCTGCCTAGTTTTAAATCATGGCAGTAAGAGAACTCTAAAAGCTTTTCCATTTGCCAAAGTGATCCGCCATTTATGTGCGGTGGAGTGACAAGTTGCACTTTTTTTATCTGTAGTGATTTTTGATGTTGCTCCAATAATTCAATGAAAATCTTAGGGTCCATCACCTGAAGCATTGTTGTCGTCTGGGTTTCATGGCCTATAAGAGTGACATAGAACCATGGCAAGGCGAGACTGTGCTCGATGCACCCCCAAAAAAAACAGTCGCTCTCGACGGCGGGCGATCCCAGCAAGGTGGAGGTATGCGTACGAAACATGCTTAAGCTCCATGAATGAGTCCTATAGATTGTAGCTCTATAGAGCTCGCTAGCGCTTTATCTTCTGTTTTGTGGGACGAAACCATGGAATTGAAGCGAGCCTTCGGTCTCACCTTGAAGCGCATGCGAATTGAGAAGGGGCTCACTCAGGAAGATTTTTCCTTGGTTAGCAGTCGGACTTATCTCAGTACGTTGGAGCGTGGCCTTAAGTGCCCTACCTTGGAAAAGCTAGAGGATCTTGCCGCCGTGATTGGCGTGCATCCTGTGACGTTGCTGGTTGCTGTATATACTCGGGAGGGCGGTATAGAGGCGCAGGACGCTCTGCTACAAGAGGTCAAGACTCAGCTTAAGTGAGTTTTTGGGAGTTTTGGCATACGCGCCTCTGCAAAAAGCGTTCTGCTCCATATGTTTAATTAGCGCTATCGCTCATCCGTGAACGGTAGCGTTCACGGATGAGCTACCCCTAGCTCACTAGATGAGCTACCTCCGCTTCAGAGTTGTATCAATGCGGGGTTACTCCGGGATTCTTAAATTGCTAGCCTCAGAGCGGATAGAAAGAAAAGTAAGTAAATTTTTTGTGGGCTAAGTCGTCATTTCTTTACATTTTTCACGCGAATATGATAATTATTCGCTCATAAATGCCAAGGGTGACGGGGCAAAATTTTACATTGGTGGTCTCAGCTGTCCTTTCCCGTTCTAAGGTCCCAGGCCCGGAACGAGCAAAACCCCCGCAGGCGAAAGTCTCGGGGGTTTTTTAATGCCTGTGATCAAGCCTCTGTCGCGGCCGCTGTGACCACCATCTCCTTGAACCTGCGCAATACCGCTGAGCTGTCGCCAATACGCGTGGCCAAATGCAACGGCGCCACCAGGCTCTGGCACTCGGTCAGCTCGCGATAAACAATGCCATCGCCGCGCAGCCGCTGCATGGAGGCGGGCACGATGGAGACGCCAAGCCCCGCAGCCACAAGGCTCAAGGTCGCTGTCATGCGTGGCGCCTCCTGCACCACTTGCGGGCTGAACCCCGCTTCACGGCAGGCCACCAGAATGGCGTCATACAAACCCAGCCCCACGCGACGGCGATAGAGCACGAAGGCTTCATCCGCCAGCGCCGCCAAGGGTAGGGGGCCTCCAGCGTCGAGTGCCAGCGGGTGATCGGTCGGCAGCGCCAGCAGCATCGGCTCCACCAGGATCGGTTCGTCCTGCAACTGTTGCGTGCCACTGAGCGGTGAGCGGATAAACGCGGCATCCAGTTTTTCCTGCACCAGCGCGTCCAGCAGTTCGCCGGTTCCCGCTTCCTCCAGTACCACCGAGACACCCACAAAGGCCTCGCGAAACCGCCGCAGCACGCTGGGCACAAACGGGTGCAATGCCGCCGAGCTGGTAAAGCCGATAGCGAGTCGGCCCCGTTCACCCCGGGCGGCACGGCGCACCACGTCGGCCACACCCTCGGCCCGCGCCAGGATGTCACGCGCCTCGTCCAGCAACGCGAGGCCGGCAGTGGTTGGGCGCACGCCGCGGGGCAGGCGCTCCATCAACACCACACCCAATTGCGTTTCAAGACTCTGCAGCAAGCGCGTCAAGGGTGGTTGTTGCATGCCCAGGCGTTCCGCAGCGCGGGTGATGTAGCCTTCCTCGGCAATAGCCACGAAGGCTTTAAGCTGGCGAAGCTCCAACATAAGGATACTTTCAAGGTATGGGAGTTTGCCAATCCTGGCATTTGTTCTCATGGCTCACAAGACTTAGGCTGTGGTCACCGCTAACAAAGAAGGAAAGCCGCGATGACCTGGTCTGCCAAGCAATACACGATGTTTGAACAGCAACGCACCCGCCCGGTCCGTGACTTGGTCGCGGCCATTCCCAATACCGATGTGCGTAGCGCCGTCGACCTGGGGTGCGGCCCTGGCAATTCCACTGAAGTGTTGGCCGAGCGTTTCCCGCAGGCGCACGTTACGGGCATGGACAGCTCCGACGACATGCTGGTCGACGCCCGCAAGCGTTTGCCGAAACTGAGTTTCGAGCTGGCAGACATCGCCGCCTGGAACCCAGGCCAGAAGTTCGATGTGATCCTCGCCAACGCGTCCCTGCAATGGTTACCTGACCACGCCACGCTTTATCCGCATCTGCTCGACCAACTGACACCCGGCGGCACCCTCGCCGTACAAACCCCGGACAACCTCGACGAACCTGCCCACCGGCTGGCCCGCGAAGTGGCGGCAGATGGCCCGTGGGCGGCAAAGATCGGAGCGGTCAAACACAATGAGCGGCACACCGCCAGTTACTACTACGAGCTGCTGAGCAAACATTGCAGCACCGTCGACGTGTGGCGCACCACCTATCAACACCCGCTGGCCGATCACGGGGCGGTGGTGGAGTGGTTCAAGGCTTCTGCATTGCGGCCGTTTCTTGCACCGTTGACCGATAGCGAAAAAGCCGCATTCCTACAGCAATACCAGGCGCGTATTACCCAGGCTTACCCGGCCCTGGCTGACGGCACTGTATTACTGCCTTTTCCGCGTCTGTTCATCATCGCAACCCGCTGAGGGCCGCAAACAAGCGGTGGTCATTGCGCCGCCGCTTGCGCCTTCAAGTATTCATCCGTCGACACCACGCTGGCATACCCGAAAGCCAGCGATGCCATATAAGCGCCGTGCACCTGCGCGGCCGCAATCACCTGGCCATTGAATGTCTGGTCGCGGGTTGCGCAGGCGTCGTGAATCAGCGTGACCTTGTAGCCCAGGTCCGCCGCGGCCCGCACCACAGCGTCGATGCACATATGGCTCATGTTGCCGACCACCACCACGTCAGTGATGGCGCGTTGTTCCAGCACGGTGCGCAGGTTTGTCCCGCGAAACGCGTTCACAAAGTGTTTAAGCACCACCGGCTCATTACCCTCGTTGAGTACCTTGGCATGCAGGTGCGCGCCCTCGGAGCCTGGCGTGAAGAAGGGCGCGTCTTCGCTGGTGAACTCATGGCGCACATGGACAACGGCGTTGCCCGCCTGGCGAAACGCCTGCAGCACCTGCGCGGCCTTGTCCGCCGCGGCTTCCACGCCATCGAGCGGCCACTTGCCCTCGGGGAAGTAATCGTTCTGGATATCGATGAGGATGAGCGCTTGCTTGGCCATGGGTGTCCTTATGATGGTTGGCAGTGCCTTGCATCTTAGCTGGCCCGTCGCCATCCACGCAGCAGCTTTGATGGAGGCGTCGTGCAGAACACCGTCCGTTTAAACCCCTGTCGTGCAGAATAAAACAGGCCTAGTGCCATCGCTGTGTCAGTAACTGTTTGATTTAACGGCCATCCTCCCCAGCCTTGCCTTGGCGTGATCCATGCAACCTTCCTCGCACACACATGGCAGGATCGCCAAGGGGGACGCATGACCCCGATTCAACGCAAAAAACGCGTAGTCGCCCACTCCACAAGAGAAGGGGCGCCGCAGCATGAAGTCGAAACCAATCGCGCCCTCGCGCGCTGGCTGGCGCAGATCCTTGGGCTTAAATTCGGCGGCAGCTATGACCCGCAGTTACACGCCGGTCTCGACTTGTATGTGTTACCCACCCAAACCCTGGTCGGCCCCGCTCAAGCGCGACCGCTTAATATCAAAGGGCCGGAAGATCTGTGGGGCGGTTATGTCGATCACGCATTCATCTGTACCAAAGCGATCACCCACGGCCTGCTAAGTCCTGACGCCACGGCGCCTGAAGGCTGGTCGCCAGCGTTCTGTGAGCGTGTGCGCACGGTTGTTCTCGACGGGCTCAGCGTGTTTGCCCTTGAAGACGCATTGCCTGCCGCCACGCGCTTGCTCTACAGCGGGCCGATTCGCATGAAACCGGTGCATGCCTGTGCCGGACGCGGCCAGGAAGTTATCCACAGCCTCGACGCATTCGAGGCTTTGCTGGCGCGACCCGAAGCGGCGCAGCTGTTCAACGACGGCGTAGTGCTGGAGCAGGATCTGCACGACGTCACCACCCATAGCGTAGGCCAGAGCTTTATCGGCGATCACGTGATCAGCTACTGCGGCGAGCAATACCTCACCCAGGACGGGCACGGTGAAGAGGTTTACGGCGGCTCGACCTTGCTGGTAGTGCCCGGTGGTTATGACGACCTGCTTGAGCTCGATTTGCCCGACGATGTGCGCGAAGCCATCCAACAAGCCCAGGTCTTCGACAGTGCCGCCGATGAGGCCTACCCTGGTTTCTATGCCTCGCGGCGCAATTACGACATTGCCCAAGGCCTGGACAGTGACGGCCAACGCCGTAGCGGCGTGCTCGAACAATCCTGGCGCATGGGTGGGGCCAGCAGCGCGGAAGTCGCCGCGCTGCAAAGCTTTATCAATAACCCCGGCCTGCGGGCGATTCATGTGTCCTCGGTAGAGGCCTATGTGGACCAACCGCTGCCGGCGCACGCTATTGAGGTGTATCGCGGCCCGGCCGAAAACAGCGACTTTCTTCTCAAGTATGTGACGGTTAAATCTTATGACGGCTAGAAGCGAAAGCATTGCGATCGATATCGACGACGAACAGATGAGCGGCACCTTCCTGAGTCCAAAATCCAAAGTCCCCGGCGTGTTGTTTGTGCACGGCTGGGGCGGTAGCCAGGAACGCGACCTGGAGCGCGCCAAAGGCATCGCGGGCTTAGGCTGCGTGTGCCTGACCTTCGACCTGCGCGGCCACGCCGGCACCGGCATTCCCTTGTCCCGCGTCACCCGTGAAGACAACCTGCGCGATTTGCTGGCGGCCTATGATCGGCTGCTCTCACACCCTGCCATCGACACCTCGGCCGTGGCCGTGGTGGGCACCAGTTATGGCGGCTATCTGGCGGCGATTCTCACCTCATTGCGCCCGGTACGCTGGTTGGCGCTGCGCGTGCCGGCGTTGTATCGCGACCAGGAGTGGCTCAAGCCCAAGCGCGATCTGGATAAGGCCGACCTGATGGATTACCGCAGCACCCTGGTACACGCCGAGACCAATCGCGCCCTGCATGCCTGCGCCAAGTTCAGCGGTGATGTGTTGATCGTCGAGTCGGAAACCGACGACCATGTGCCCCATGCCACCATCATGAGTTACCGCGCGGCCTGCCAGAACACCCATTCGCTGACCCATCGGATCATCGATGGCGCCGATCATTCGTTGAGCGACCCGGTGTCGCAGCAGGCCTACACCTCGATCCTGGTGGACTGGATTACCGAGATGGTGGTGGGGGAGCGGTTGAGCATTATTCAGTCACGATAGTGGGGTGCCCTTTAGGGCCTCATCGCGGGCAAGCCCGGCTCCCACACTTGGAATGTATTGCAACCTGTGGGAGCGGGCTTGCCCGCGATGGCGATCGAACTGCCGACACCGTTCACGCCGGTGTTTTCTTGACCCGCAACGCCTTGGCCTTGGCCTCCACCGCCAGGTACATCACCACCGCCACCAACAGCGGCAAAATAAAATAGATCGCCCGGTAGGCAATCAGCCCTGCAAGCAAACTGCCCCGCGACGCCTCATGCTGCATCAGCGCGATAAACACTGCTTCCAGCACACCGAGCCCGGCGGGGATATGGGTGATCACCCCGGCAATCGCGCTGATCAGCAGCACGCCCAATACCAGCGGGTAGTCCAGCTTGGCGGGCAGCAACGTAAAGATCACCGCCGCCATCAACGACCAATTCAACGCACCCAGCGCCAGCTGCAAACAAGCCATGCGCAACGACGGCAAGTTGATCTCGATGCCTTTGATCGACCACGCGCGTTTCTTTGCAAACTGGCAGGCCGCCAGATAACCCAGGCTGGCCAGCACCAACACCACGCCAATGCCTTGCAACGCGCCGCTGCTGACCTTCCAGCCCGGCGGCATGGTCACCAGCCCACTGCTGAATACCCCTCCGGCCACAGCCATATAGCCAAACCAGTTGGTGGCCAGGCTCAGCCCAAGAATCTTGGCGATATTGCTGGTGCTCACCCCGAGCCGCGAGTACAGCCGATAGCGCATGGCAATGCCGCCGACCCACGCGCTCAGGTTGAGGTTAAAGGCATAGCTGATGATCCCGACCGGCAGGATCTGCTTCCAACGCAAATCCTGGCGAATGTAGGTGCGGCCTATCAGGTCGAAGCTGGCGTAGACAAGAAAGCTGCAGAGCGTCAGCCCACCGGCGATCAACAGCGTGCGCAGCTTGAAGGCCGCCAGCGTTTGCAGCACTTCGCTCCAGTCGATGCGCCGTGCGAGCAGGGTGAACAGCACAATCAGCAGCAGAAAAAACGCGAACGTCAGCGGTTTCTTCCAGCGCTTGAACCGCGAGCCGCCGCTTTCAGTGCTCATGGGCCTGGCTCTCGAATGGCTTGAGGCGCGGTTTGTGTGCTGGCAGCCAGCCCGTCAGCGCGGGGAAGTGCCGCATGACATGGAACACCAAAAAGCCCACGGTCAATCGCCATAACCACAGGCGCGGCTTGCGCTTTTCCGGCATGGTCTGGCAGTGATTGCGCGCCAGTGTTTCCAGGCTTTGGTACAGCTGTTGATTGAACGCGCGATCACGAATCAGCACGTTGGCTTCCAGGTTCAGCGACAGGCTCAATGGGTCCAGGTTGCTCGAACCCACAGTGCTCCAGTCGTCATCCACCAAGGCCACTTTGCCATGCAACGGGCGCTGGCAATACTCGTGAATCACTACGCCATCCTTGAGCAAATAGTCATACAGCATGCGCGCGGCGAGCTTGGCCAGCAGCACATCGGGTTGGCCCTGCATGATCAGTTGCACCTGTACGCCACGTCGCGCGGCATTGCGGATTTCACGCAGCAGGCGATAGCCTGGGAAGAAGTAGGCGTTGGCAATCACCACGCGTTTTTGCGCCTTGCTCAAGGCGTGTATATAGGCCTCTTCGATATCATCGCGGTGTTGCAGGTTATCGCGATAAATCAGGCGCACCAGGCCGTCGTCGGTGTGCGTCGGCCACAGCGATGGCCGTTGCTGGCGCCGTCGCCAGCCGCGTCGCGTGCGCACCTGGCGGCCACTTTGGGCGAGGGCGAAATGATGCAGGTCCGCCACGGCCGGGCCGCTTACCTGCACGGCATAATCCTGCTTGGCTTCGGGGCCGAAATCACCCAAGTGGTCGGCAGAAAAATTGATCCCGCCGATAAACGCCACGGCGGCGTCCACCACCACAATCTTGCGGTGCAGGCGACGGAACCAGTTGGTGCGAATGCCCACTATCTTCGCTGCCGGGTCAAACATTTGCACCTTCACCCCGGCCTCGGCCAGCTCACTGAGAAAGGCAGGGCTCAGTTCGCCGCAGCCAAAGCCATCGAGGCTGACGATCACCTTTACGCCACGCTGCGCCGCCTCAATCAGGATGCCTTGCAGCTCATGGCCAACCTTGTCTTCGAACAGAATAAAGGTCTCCAGCAGGATCTCCCGCTGCGCCTGGCGCATGGCCTCGAAGACGGCGGGAAAGTACGCCTCGCCGTTCTCCAGCAGCTCAATGCGGTTGCCCGGTTGCCAGCCGTAATCCAGGTCGCGGGCCTTGGCATCATCCGGTGGTTGGTCGGTGGCAATGTGTTCCACGGCGACATTCATAGTTCGATCTCCACCGACAGCGGCACGTGGTCTGACAGGTGAGACCAGGGCCGCGTCGTCAGCGCCCTGGGGTTATGCACCTTCAGGTTACGCACATAGATGCGATCCAAAGGCAGCAATGGCAGGCGCGCCGGAAAGGTGCGCGCCGGTTTGCCATGGGCTTCGATAAACACTTCCCTGAGCCCGCTTTGGCTCAGGTCGGCCTTGTGGCGCCAGTCATTGAAATCACCGGCGACGATCAGCGCCGCGTCAGCCGGAATCTCGGCAATGCGCTGCTCCAGCAAACGCAATTGCTGCTGGCGATGCACCTCGCGCAGGCCCAGGTGCATGCAGATCGCATGCACCTCTTGGCCGCTGCCCGGCAAGCGCAGCACGCAATGCAGCAGGCCACGGCTTTCATGGCCGCTCTGGGAGATGTCGAGGTTGTCGTAGCGGATGATCTGGAATTTGGACAGCAGCGCGTTGCCGTGGTCGCCATGCGGGTAGACCGCGTTGCGGCCGTAGGCGAACTGCGGCCAGATGCTGTCGGCGAGGAACTCATACTGCGGCATCTTCGGCCAGTCGCTGTAACGCTGCGGGTGCCGCTCATGGGTGCCGTGGATTTCCTGCAGGAACACCATGTCGGCGCCCACGCTGCGCACCGCCTCACGCAACTCGGGCAGGATGAAGCGTCGGTTCAACGCGGTGAAACCCTTATGGATATTGACCGTCAGCACGGTGAAGCGGGTGATGGCGGTGCTGGGCGTAACGGGCACCCAGTCGGCAATCGCAGCCATGATCGCTCCTGTGGATAAGTGAAGGGCGAAGCCTGTCTTATTGGCTGACTGCGAGTGTTGGGAGAAAGTTTCGAATGACCTACAGGCGGTGCTGTTAACCGATCGTTCCCACGCTCCGCGTGGTAACGCAGCCCGGGACGCTCCGCGTCCCATGGACGCAGAGCGTGGGAACGATCAGCGCTCAAACCCGTCAGTTCCTTACAGACCCTGCTGAAGGAGCCCGGTGTTTTGCTGAATCTAAAGACTGCATTACTGCTCGTCGCGCTGTTGGTGTGTGGCAATGGCGCGCTGCAAGCCGCGGCCGCGGCGCCTGCGGCAGCTGAGGCTCCCGCCAAGCCGGAGTTGCTGGTCGAAGGTGGCTTGCTCGGCGCCATCAGCTCCAGCATTGACGATGTGCAAGACAAACTCGACCTCAACCAGAACCTCATCGACGCCTGGCGCCTGCGCGCCGACCGTGCGGCGGATGAAGTCGGGCGGCTGGTCGATCAAACCGCCCAACGCTCGCCGTGGAGCGTGGCCGGTGACTTCCTGCTGCTGTCCGGGGTGTGGGTCGGCGCCTTTGCGGCACTCACGCTGCTCGGGCGCTTTAGCGTGCAACGCCTCGGTCGGCGGCGTTTCGTTGCACAGCGCGAGCGTCTGCAGGGCGTTCTTGGCTACGTGGTGCCCTACACGATTCCAGCGCTGATCTGCCTGCCGCTGACGCTTTACGTCAGCCACTTTTTACCCAGCTCCGTAGGCCGTGCGCTGGCGCTGTGTTTTGCCTATGCCACCAGCAGCGGTATCTTCTCCACGTCGATGCTGTTGTGCGTCATCGTCATGTTCAACGTCGGCCACAAGCGCCCAGCCGTGCAGATTATTCGCAACTATTGCCCCAAGCCGCTGTTCCTGATCGGTTTTCTGGCCGCCCTCAGCGACGCATTGACCAGCCCGCAGATTGCCCGCCAGTTGGGCGGCAATATCACCAGCAGCATCGCAGTGTTTACCGGCCTGTTTGCAGCGGTGATTTTCGGCGTGCTGGTGGTGCGCCTGCGCCGTCCGGTCGCGCATCTGATCCGCAATCGGCCGCTGGCCCAGCGCCTCAAACACCCGGCGCTGCAGCAATCGCTGCGAGTGTTTTCCGGGCTGTGGTATTGGCCGATTCTGTTGATGGTGCTGGTCTCGGCGATCAACCTGATCGGCGCCGGCGACGATAACCAGAAAGCTTTGCGTTGCGCGCTGTTCACCACGATTCTGTTGATCGGCACAGTGTTTCTCAGCACGGTGTTGCAACACCTGTTCAAGTCCCGCAGCCAAGTGGCGATCCAGCGCAGCAGCGCCTACAAAGAGCGCTTCCTCAGCCTGCTGCACGCAATACTGCGCATCGCCATGGCCATCGCGTTTATCGAAGTCCTTGGGCGTATCTGGGGGGTGTCGCTGTTCGAATTTGCCCAGCGTAACTCGGTAGGCCGGGCGATCAGCGATTCTCTCAGCAGCATCGGCCTGATCCTGCTGGTGACCTGGCTGTTCTGGGTGGTGCTCGACACAGCAATCCAGGAGGCGTTGAAGCCGCCGGTCAACAAGCGCTCCAGTCGCCAGCCCAGCACGCGGGTCAAGACCATCCTGCCGTTGTTGCGCAATGCGGTGAAGATCGTGCTGGTGGTGATCTGCGCGATCACCACCATGGCCAACCTGGGCATCAATGTCGCACCGTTGCTGGCCGGTGCCGGTGTGGTCGGCCTGGCCATCGGTTTTGGCTCCCAGCAGTTGGTGCAGGACGTGATCACCGGCCTGTTCATCATCATTGAAGACACGCTGTCGATCGGCGATTGGGTAGTGCTCGACTCCGGCCATGCCGGCACCGTGGAAGGCCTGACCATCCGCACCCTGCGCCTGCGAGACGGCAAGGGGTTTGTGCACTCGGTGCCGTTCGGGCAGATCAAGGCGGTCACCAACCAGTCGCGGCAGTTTGCCTATGCGTTCTTCTCGGTGCAGTTCACCTACGACACCGACGTGGACAAGGCTGTGGAGCTGATCCGTGAGGCGGGGCAGTCGATCCGCGATGATGTGTTCCTCAAGTACAACCTGCAAGGTCCGCTGGAAGTGTTCGGGGTCGACAAGATGGACCTCAACGGCGTGGTGCTGACGGCGCAGTTCCGTACCGTGTCGGGCGGGCAATATGCTGTGAGCCGCGCGTTTAACCAGCGCCTGAAAAAACTTGTGGATAACTGTGATGAGGTGCACTTCGCGCAAACTTATCCACAGCAGGTTTGGCTGCCCAAGCGTTCGGCGCATGTGGATGAGGCGGGTGAGGAGGTGCCGGGTGCGGTGGTGGTGACCGAGCAGCACAGGCCTCAATGATGTAATGACTGTTCCGGCCTCATCGCAGGCAAGCCAGCTCCCACCGTTGGAATGCATCCCCCTGTGGGAGCCGGGCTTGCCCGCGATGAGGCCGGCAAGGTCCATACAGGTATCAGCGCCTGATCAACCTCTCCTGCACCGCCTGCAAGTCCTCCTCCAGCAACACCTGCTGCTTACCCGCGACCATCACCGCCGCCGGCAAGCCATCGCGGTACACAACCCGATTGCCGCTCACCGCCGGCACTTTGCTGCCTGGCAACAAGGTGCCCACCAGGTTCAATGGGTCCGCCCCGCACACCGCAATCAAACTGCCGTCATGCGGCCGACGTCTGACCTCACGTAGCAACGGGATCGCCTCCGGCAGCGCAAACTGTTCCCCGGCCAAACCACTCACAAACCGCCCGCCGCGAATCTCACCCCGCGCTTCCAGGCGATGGAAGGTGCGCAGCAATTCGCGCCAGCTAGGCAGCCATTCGGCTTCCCGCTCCAGCAACCGCCAGAACACCACGCCATAACGGCGCAGCAGGGTCATCGCCACATGCTCCAGGGTCTCGGCCGAATGCGGGCCGGCGGCGCTGGGCGAGCGGCGCAACAGCGCCCAGCGCCCGGCGTCGTCCATGCCGCCAATAAACGCCCCGCGCCCACGCCGGCTGCTGCGTGCCTGGCGTTTGCTGGCGGGCGTGGTCAAGGCCCGCAGCCCGGCAAAGCTGTCGGCATTCACCAGCCCCGCGCCCACCAGTTCCTGCAAGGCGGTTTCCAGTTCGCTGCGCAGCAGATGGGCTTCATGCACCAGTTCGTCGAAAAACAGCGCGCCGTGTTCACGCAGCGCCAGGTGGACTTTTTGCGCCTTGGGCGACAGCGTGGTGCTGTCGGTCGGTTCGGTCAGCCCGCTCCACAACGGTAGTTGGCTGCGCGGCAGCAGCACCACCGGCGTACTGCGCAGTGCCAGGGCGCCGGCCTTGTTGCTCAGGCGCGTCCACACCAGTTTGCCGCTGCGGCACAGGTCGTCGAGCCAGGTGGAGGAATAGTCCTTGAGCCGCGCACTGAGCAAGTCGCTGTCCCAGGCCGAGGTGGCGGCGGCGTAACCTTCGAACTGCCCGACAATCTGCGGCAACATTGCGCTGCCCTGGCCACGGGTGCCGTCGGACAGGTGCTGCCAATCGAACAGAAAGCGCATGAAGTCCTGCAGCGCCACCGGCTCGATTTCCCGGCGCAGACGCTTGACTGTGTAGCGATGGATACGCGCGAGCAAATGCCGCTCGCACCATTGTTCCTGGGTGGCGCCGGGGCTGAAATGGCCGCGCAGCACATAGCCTTCCTGCTCCAGACGCGCGAGTGCCTGGCTGATATCCGCGACCGGCAGCGCCAACGGCGTGGCGATCTCGACCAGGCTCAATGGGCCGAATCCGCCGAGGCGCGCGCGCAGCACTTCAGCCAGTGCATCGTCAAAGGTCCAGGGGTCATCGAAGCCCGGCAACAACGGCAAGTCATTCGGATAGATCGCTTGCAGGCAACTCAGGCGTTCCACCGCTACCCACAGGCCATTGTCCAGTTGATGGGCGCGCCCGCCCTTGGCCAAGGCATGCAACCACTCGGCCCATTGCGGCGTGACTTCGTTGTCGGCGATACAGGCCAGGCTCATCAACGCTTCATGCATTTCATCCAGGCCATTGGGCGCGGGCCAGGCTTCTTCACGCACGCCGGCAATGGCCTCGGCGTCCAGCGCGCCGAGGTCGTCGGTACTGTGAGGGGCGCTCCAGCGACGGTTGAGCACGGCCTGGGTACGGCGCTCTTCCAATGGCGCGTCGTCGAGAAAGGTGTAGGGCCGCGCGCTGAGAATTTCGGCGGCCATGGGCGAGGGCGCAGGCAGGTCGCGGCTGATCAGGCGCACTTCGCCGCGCTCCATGCGCCGCAACAGCGTCAGCCAACCTTCGCTGTCCATGGCTTCGTGCAGGCAGTCGTCGAGGGTTTGCTCAACCAGCGGGTGTTCGGGGACTTCGCGCTCGCCGGCGAGGTTTTCCAGGCAGGCAATCTGGTCGGGAAACACGCTGGCGATCAGGTCTTCGCTTTTCATGCGCTGGATCTGCGGCGCCACCTTGCGCCCGCCGGTGTAGCGCGGCAACGCCAGGGCCACACCGGCATTCCAGCGCCAGCGCACGCCAAACAGCGGTGCATCCAATACGGCCTGAATCAGCAGGTGTTCGGCGCTGTTGCTGTTCACATAGCGCCACACTTCATCCAGCTCAAAACTGTGGCTGGTGGACAGCGACAGCACGATTGCATTCTCACTGGCGGCTGCCTGCAATTCAAAGTTGAACGTGCGGCAAAAACGCTTGCGCAGCGCCAGGCCCCACGCACGGTTGATGCGGCTGCCGAACGGCGTGTGGATGATCAACTGAGTGCCGCCGGACTCATCGAAAAACCGTTCCATGATCAATGTGTCCTGGGACGGTAATGCGCTCAGCGCCAGGCGCGCACGGGCCAGGTAATCAAGGATCTGCTCGGCGCTGGCGCGGTTTAGGCCAAGGCTGGCGGTGAGCCAGTCTTGCGCGGGTTGCAGGTCACCGGGCGTGGTGCTGAGCAGAGCGTCCAACTGCCCCTGAAAACGTGCGACTGCCGACGACAACTCGTTGCTGCGCCCCGGCGCTTCACCCAGCCAGAAGGGGATGGTCGGCGGCTGGCCGTGGGCATCTTCGACGCGCACCTTGCCGCTTTCTACCCGCAGGATTCTGTAGGACGTATTACCGAGCTGAAAGATATCCCCGGCGATGCTCTCCACCGCGAAGTCTTCGTTGACGCTGCCGATGTTCAGGCTCTGAGGCTCCAGCAATACGCTGTAGTCGGCGTTGTCGGGGATGGTGCCGCCGCTGGTCACGGCGGTCAGTTTGGCGCCACGGCGGGCGCGCAGGGTGTGGGTCACGGCGTCACGGTGCAGGTAGGCACTGCGGATGCCCTGGCGGCCGTTATAGCCGTCGGCGAGCATGTGCAGCAGTGCCTGGTAGTGGCGTTCATCGAGTGCGGCGTAGGGCGAGGCGCGACGGATGAGGTCCAGCAATGCCTGTTCCGGCCATTCGCGGGCGCTGACTTCGGCGATGATTTGTTGGGCCAGCACGTCCAGCGGGGCGATGGGGATGTGCAAGGTGTCCAGTTCGCCGCGCCGCACGCAGTCGAGCAGGGCGGCGCATTCGATCAAATCATCACGGGTGGTGGCGAACAGTCGCCCCTTGGGCGTGCCGCCGACCTGGTGACCGGAACGCCCGACCCTTTGCAGAAAACCGTTGATGGAGCCGGGCGAGCCGATCTGGCACACCAGGTCGACCTCACCGATATCAATCCCCAACTCCAGCGACGCGGTGGCGATCAGCACTTGCAGTTCACCGGCCTTGAGCCGTTGCTCGGCGTCCAGGCGCAGCTCTTTGGCCAGGCTGCCGTGGTGCGCGGCCACAGCGGTCTTGCCCAAACGCTCGCTCAAGTGCCGGGCCAAGCGTTCGGCCAGGCGCCGGGTGTTGACGAACACCAGCGTAGTGCGGTGCTTGCGGGCCAGCGTGGCGAGGCGGTCGTAGACCAATTCCCACACATCGTTGGCCATCACCGCCGAGAGCGGCACCGGTGGTACTTCGATATCCAGGTCGCGGGGGCGCGCGTGGCCGATATCGACGATGGCGCATTCACGCCCGCTGCCGACCAAAAAGTGCGACACCGCCTCGATAGGCTTTTGCGTGGCCGACAGGCCGACGCGGGTCAACGGCTCGCTGCATAAACCTTGCAGGCGCTCCAGGCTCAGGGCCAGGTGGCTGCCACGTTTACCGGCGGCGATGGCGTGGATTTCGTCGACGATCACCGTGCGCGTGCTGGAAAGCATTTGCCGACCGGAGTCCGAGCCCAGCAGCACGTAGAGCGATTCCGGCGTGGTGACGAGGATATGCGGCGGCCGTTTGCGCATGAGTGCGCGGTCTTTTTGCGGGGTGTCGCCGGTACGCACGGCGGTACGGATAGTCAGCGGTGGCAAACCCAGCGCCTGCAATTGCGCGGTGATGCCGGCCAGCGGGTTTTGCAGGTTGATCTGGATATCGTTGGACAGCGCCTTGAGCGGCGACACGTACACCACCAGCGTTTCGTCCGGCAGTTGCCCACCGTTGGCCAAGCCTTGATGCACCAGGTCATCGAGCACCGCCAGGAACGCAGTCAGGGTCTTGCCGGAGCCTGTGGGCGCGGCGATCAAGGTTGAGCGGCGTTGACGGATCAGCGGCCACGCCTGGGCCTGGGCGCCGGTCACCGAGGGGAAGGTGTTGCCAAACCAGGCACTGACGGCGGGGTGGAAGCCGTCCAATACCGTGTCGGTTGATTCAGGAAGGTTCATCTATTGATTGATACTGCCCATGCCAACAAGTTGCAATCAGGTACTTTGTCCGTGACGGTTGCGCTACAAACCCGCAAAATGCAACGATTCTGGCAACAACCTACGGCAAGGCGCACACGCCTGCCGATAATAACCATCGTTCCAAACAGACCGGGCCTGCTCAATCTATGCGAATGCGCCTTATGTTACTGGGCGGCGGGAATGCCCTCGGGCAGGCGCTGATTCGCCTCGGTGCAGAGGAAGACATCGGTTTCCTCGCACCTAAACCGCCCCAAGACGGCTGGGATGCCGCGAGCCTCACCCAATTGCTCGACGACACCCGTCCCGATGCGCTGATCAACCTCGCCTACTATTTCGACTGGTTCCAGGCCGAAGCGGTCAGCGAAACACGTTTGGCCGCGCAGGAGTTCGCCATCGAACGCCTGGCCGAACTGTGCCAGCACCACAACATCACCTTGCTGCAACCGTCCAGCTACCGCGTGTTCGATGGCTCCCGCGCCACCGCCTACAGCGAAAAAGACGAGCCGGTGCCCCTGGGCCTGCGCGGCCAGGCGTTATGGCGGATCGAGCAGAGCGTGCGCGCCACCTGCCCGCAACATGTGCTGCTGCGCTTTGGCTGGCTGCTGGATGACAGTGTCGATGGCACCCTCGGGCGCTTCCTGGCCCGTGCCGAGAAGCCGGATGAATTGCTGATGGCCGATGACCGGCGCGGCAACCCGACGCCGGTGGACGACGCGGCGCGGGTGATCATTTCGGTGCTCAAGCAACTTGATTGTGCGGCGCCGCTGTGGGGCACCTATCATTACGCCGGCCACGAAGCGACCACGCCGTTGGCGCTGGGGCAGGCGATCCTTACTGAAGCGCGCAATTTCCATCCGCTGGCGATCGAATCTCCCACCGCCCAGGCCCACGCGGCCCGGCCGGATGCGGCGGACGAGCCGCAGCACGCGGTGCTGGCCTGCAAGAAAATCCTCCACACCTTCGGCATCAAGCCACGGGCGTGGCGGGCGGGGTTGCCGGCGTTGCTGGATCGGTTCTACCGACATAGCTGAAGGCAACACAAAAAAATGTGGGAGCTGGGCTTGTGTGGGAGCTGGCTTGCCTGCGATAGCATCACCCCGGTATCACTGATACACCGAGGTGCCTGTATCGCGGGCAAGCCCGACTCCCACACAAGCCCAGCTCCCACATTGGGTTATGCCGTGTTGTTTAGAACTTGTAACCAATACCCACCATGTAAACCATCGGGTCAACATCCACATTGACCTTGGCGCGTGTGCCTTGGCCCAGCGCATTGTTATCCACAGTCGCCTTGGTGCTGATGTCGATGTAACGCGCCTGGGCGTTGATCATCCACTTGTCGTTGATCATGTAGTCGGCGCCGATCTGCGCGGCCCAGCCCCAGGAGTTTTCAGCCTTGAAGTTGCTGAAGCCAGCTTGTTCGGCGCGGCTGCCAACGTGCTCGTCGTAGATCCAGGTGTAGTTGATACCGGCGCCTACATACGGCTGGAACGCGGACTTGTTGTCCAGCGGGTAGTACACGACGCTCAAGGTCGGCGGCAGGTGCTTGAGCGTACCGAGCTTGCCGTTGGCGGCGCCCAGGGCGGTGTTCTTGATCTTCACGTCATGCTCGAACGGCGTGGCGGCCAGCAGTTCGATACCGATGTGGTTGGTGATCATGTACGCGAAGTTGAGGCCCAGTTGGGTGTCGCTGCTCATGGTCGCCTTGCCGCCCAGGTTGGTGCCAGCCAATGGCCCCTGATCAACCTTCACATGGCCGCTGTCTGCTTTCGGGTTCACGGTGATTGCACCGGCGCGAATCAGAATATCGCCGGCTTCGTGAGCGTGTGCGACAGGGGCGGCGAGGGCGAGCGCGAAGAGGGACGCGCCGAGCAGAGACTTGTTCATGGGAGCTCCAAAAGGACGTTTAAAAGTTGTACGTCCAATGGTAAAGATCGTTCCGTCCGATCTTTTGACTCAGCTCAATGAAAGCTCGATCAGCGTTACTCCTGCAGTTCGTAGACGTAAATCTTCTCGGCATCCATCTGGTAACCGGCGTCGGCCAGCTCACTGGAAGACGGCTTGACCTGCATCGCACCTTCGATCCAATACGGCTGATACAGCTCATCAAGCTTCACGCCGACTTCGCTTTTTACATGCACGATCTGGTTCGACGGCGGCGGCGGTACGTGGATGCACGCGCCGAAATACGGCACCAGCAAAAACTCGGTGGTGCGGCCTTCTTCGCTGACTTCCAGCGGCACGATATAGCCCGGCAAACGGATGTGCTTGCCGTTCAGGCTCTGCACCACTGGCGCGTTGGGCAGTTCCTGTTTAGCCGCAGGCGCGGCCTCGACCGAAAGCGCATCGGCCATGTTCGACAGGTCGTGCAGCGGTTTCATGTTGGGGACTTCCGGCGGCGCGTCCGGCGGGATCATTTCCTGCCACGACAGGTCCTTGGGTTGCTCGTCGGCCCAGGCGGGCACCACCACCAGCAGCAACAGCGCAAACAGGGCACGATGCATCGACAGCTTCCTCATAAACGTATGGACAGGCCATCGGCCAACGATTGCCGATAGGCGCGCCACGCGGGCACGCTGCCCATCAACAGCGCGGCGGCGAGGATACCGACGAGCAAGGTCCATTCATATTCGCTCGGCCACGACATTGGCAGGTCCAGGCCGTAGTTGGCCTGCAAATACCCGCGCGACGCGGCGATGCACACGTACAGCAGACCCACGCCCGCCACGACGCCCGACAAAGCCAGCGCGAAGGCTTCGAAGATCAGCAGTGTCGCAATGTGCCAGGGGCGTGCGCCCACCGAACGCAAAATCGCCATCTCGCGGCGGCGTTCATTGAGGCTGGTGAGGATTGCCGTAAGCATGCCGATCAAGCCGGTCAGCACCACGAACAGCGAGATCACGAACAGCGCTTTTTCGGCGGTGCCCATCATGCTCCACAGCTCTTGCAGCGCCACGCCGGGCAGGATCGCCAGCATCGGCTCGCCTCGGAATTCATTGATCTCGCGTTGCAGCGCGAAGGTGGAAATCTTGTTGTTCAGGCCGAGCATAAACGCAGTGATCGCTTGCGGCGTGAGGTCCATGTTGCGTGCCTGGTCGGCACTGATACGGCCTTTGCCCTGGGCCGGCACGCCGTTGTGCCAGTCGATATGGATCGCCTCCATACCGCCGAGGCTGATGTGCAGCGTGCGGTCCACCGGCGTGCCGGTGCGCTTGAGAATGCCGACCACGGTAAACGGTTTATCGTCGTGTTTGACCAGGCTAACCACTGCTACACCGTGGGCCAGCACCAGCTTGTCGCCGAGCTTGTAGTGCAGCGCATCCGCCACTTCGGCGCCGAGCACCACTTCGAATGGGTCAGTGGCGAAAGCACGGCCGCTGGCCAGTTCGAGGTTCTGCTTGCGGCCATATTGGTAATGCTCGAAGTAGGACGCGTTGGTGCCCATCACCCGATAGCCACGGTGCGAGTCGCCGAGGGAAATCGGGATCGCCCATTTCACCTGCGGGCTGGCGGCGAAGTGCTCGAAGCTGTCCCAACGGATGTTATTGGTGGCGTTGCCGATGCGGAATACCGAGTACAGCAGCAAGTTGACCGAGCCGGAACGGGCGCCGACGATCAGGTCAGTGCCGCTGATGGTGCTGGCGAAACTGTTGCGCGCTTCCACACGCACGCGTTCCACGGCGAGCAACAGGCACACCGAAAGCGCGATGGCGAAGGCGGTGAGGATCGCGGTAAAGCGGCGGTTAGCCAGGCTGGCCATGGCTAGACGGAACAAATACATCTCAAACCTCTGCGGGCGTGGCGGCGCGATTGAGTTCGGCCAGCGACAGGTGGCGGTCGAACAGCGGCGCGAGGCTCTGGTCATGGCTGACAAACAACAGGCTGGCACCGGCTTCGCGGCATTCGGCAAACAACAGCCGGATAAACGCTTCGCGGGCGTCGTAGTCCAGGGCCGAGGTGGGTTCGTCGGCGATCACCAGTTCCGGTTGGCCGATCAGCGCGCGGGCGGCGGCAACGCGTTGTTGCTGGCCGATGGACAGCGAGTCGGCACGGCGTTCCAGCAGGTCTTTGTCCTTCAAGCCCAAATGCGCCAGCAAGGTCGCGGCGGCCTGGTCGACGCTGCCGTGACGCTGAGTTGCCCGCTGCGCACGCAGCCTGGAAAAGTGGCACGGCAGTTCGACGTTCTCGCGCACTGAGAGAAACGGCAGCAGGTTGAATTGCTGAAAAATATAGCCGGTGTGATCGACGCGGAAGCGGTCGCGGGCACCGGCCGAGAGTTCGGTCAGCTCCTGGCCGAGCAGGCGAATGCTGCCACGGCTGGGTTTCTGTACGCCGCCCAACAGCCCGAGCAAGGTGGTTTTGCCACTGCCGCTCGGGCCTTTGAGAAACAAGGTTTCCCCCGCTTCCAGGCGGAACGCGGGGATATCCAGCAACTGCGGGTGGCCGGGCCAGTTGAAGCCCAGGTCAGACAGTTCGATCAGTGCTTGGGTCATGTGAAATCAATATCGCCTGGTTGTAGAGCGTGGCGCCGATCCAATGTGGGAGCTGGCTTGCCTGCGATGACGGCGGCACATTCAATATCGATGTGTCTGTTATACCGCTATCGCAGGCAAGCCAGCTCCCACATTGACCGTGTTTCAAATCAGAATTTAAGAGTGGCGGTCGTGGCCGTCGCTTCAACACCTTGCTGGCCGCTTGGGCCGATCAGTTGTACCTGAATCTTCTGGGTGGCAGGGAAGGTCTTGAACACTTGGGTCAGGTCGAGGTTGCTCAGCGCGGTCGGCGTGGCGCAGGTGAACTGGTAGTGCGCGTGGATTTCGCTGTGGTCGTGATGATGTTCGTGGGCGGCAGCGCCTTTGCCGTCGGTGGCGTGGTCGTCATCGTCCTCATCATGGTCGGCTTCAGGCTTATCGCCAAACAACGGGCTGTTGAGTTCCTGGGTGCTGATCACACAACCGGCAGATTTGGGCAGCTTGAACAGCGCCTGTGGGTTTTCCAGCTGCTTGCGTGCGGCGGCGACCTTGGCTTTGTCGGCAGGCGTGGTGGCCTTGTGTTCAAAGCCCACAAGGTTCATGGCCGGGCTGTCGAATTCCAGCTCAAGCGCCTGGCCGTCGAGTACCGCATTGAGGCGGCCGACACCATGTTCGTGGGCACCGAGGCTGCCGTGTTCATGCTCATGATCGTGTTCATCGGCGGCGTGGGCGATGGCCAGGGGCAGCAGGGCAAACGGCAAGGCAAGCAGCAGACGGCGCATGAGAAGGCTCCATAAGATGAAAGTTTTGTTATGTGATCTTATAACAATATTCGCGCCAGTTTGAACGCCCGCTTGGCGTTGCGCAAGTCGCGTGGGAGCATGCGGGTCGGAAAACTGCGGGAGTAAGAGCGATGTTGCGAATTCGTGGAACCGTCGGTGACTTGCCGGTGGATTTGACCCTGGAACTCGATGACGGCGATTGGGCGCGCCTGGGCGAGCACTTGCAGGCAACACCGGCGCCGAGCGCGCCGGCTGTTGCGCCGGTCAAACACAACGATGATTTGTGGCAGAACGCCCAGGATCTGTTGCGCAAGGCCGGGCAACTCAATGGGCTTGAGTTGCTTGATCAGCTTGAAGGCTTGGCCGGTGATGCAGCCTCAGGCAAACGCCTGCTGGTAAGGCTGCGCCACAGTGCCAGTGTGAAAGTGGCCAGCGGCGGGGATACGCCGCTGTACAGCTGGATCGGCGATTAATACAGCGCGGCGAACAACTTGCGACGGTACACCGTGACCAGCGGGTGGTCATTGCCCAGCAGTTCGAACACCTGCAGCAACGTCTTGTGCGGCAGGCCTTCGCTGTAGCTGCGGTTGCGGATAAACAGCTTGAGCAGGCCTTCCAGCGCGGCGTCGTATTGCTGGCGCGCCAGTTGCTGAATCGCCAGCTGATAGGCTGCTTCATCGTCCTGCGGGTCTTGCGCCAGGCGGCTTTTCAAGTCGGCGGCATCCGGCAGGTCGGCGGCCTGGCGCAGGAAGGTGATTTGCGCCTTGGCGCCGGCGAGGGCGGCTTTGTGGTCGTCGCTTTTCACCGCGTCGAGCACGGTTTGGGCTTCGCTCAGTTCGCCGCGTTCGGCCAGGCAGCGTGCATACAGAATCAGCGCGCCAGCATTGGTGTTGTCCTCGCCCAGCAGCGCCACCAGCACCGCTTCGGCATCGCTGATACGGCCTTCGGCAAACAACGCCTGGGCCTGCTCCAGCGGGTCAGCCGCCTTCGGTGGCGGCATCTTCACGTGGGGCTCGAGCATCGCTCGCACGGCCGACTCCGGCTGTGCCCCGGCAAATCCATCCACCGGCTGGCCGTCCTTGAACAGCACCACCGTGGGCAGGCTTTGAATGCCAAAACGCGCGACGATGTCCTGCTCGGCCTCGCAATCGACCTTGGCCAGCAGCAACTCGCCCTGATAACTCTCGGCGATTTTCGCCAGCATCGGCATCAATGCCTTGCACGGCGCGCACCACTCGGCCCAGAAATCCACCAGCACGGGTTTTTCGAATGAGTTCTGAATCACTGCCTGGTCGAACGTAGCAGTGGTGGCGTCGAAGATGTACGGCGTGGGCTCACTCATGGGGCGTCTCGAATAAAGCGGGAATGGGGCAACTATAAGGGCTGGCGAGGTTGGCTGAAAGCATGATGAGTTCAAGCCAGCCCCTACTGGGAATGCGCTCAACTGTGGGAGCTGGCTTGCCCGCGATGGCCATAGGTATCTACACAACTTTTGAAGGCAGCCAATTTCTCCTGTGGCGAGCAGGCTTGCCCTGCGTTGGGCTGCGAAGCAGCCCCAAACCCAGTTGCTGAGTTCTTTCAGGAAAAATGCAGTGCCTTTACTGGGGCCGCTTCGCAGCCCAACGCAGGCGGTGCGACGATTCGACAAGCCTGCTCGCCACAACAGCCCACTTACAACAGACTTCGTGTTAACCGGTTGTGTAGATACCTATGCCGCGATGGCCTCAAGCGCGCCGCGAATGGTACAGGCTCACTTTGCGAAACTCCCAAGGCTCGGCCAGGTCCGGCAGCGTCAGCGCATCGAGGATGTCCAGGCGCTGATACGCCGGGTGCTGGAAGTCGCGCACCCGGGAGTCGGCCACCAGCGCTTCATGGCCACGCGTCAGGAAGTGGTCGAGCAGCGGCAGGTTGGAACGGTCGTAGAGCACGTCGGCCACCAGGATCAGGTCGAAGCGGTCGGCCTCGGCAAAAAAGTCGGCTGAATAACTCAGCGCTACACCATTGAGTTCGGCGTTTGCCCGGCAAGCGGCCAAAGCCAGCGGGTCGAGGTCGCAGGCCACCACTTCCAGCGCGCCCGCTTTAACCGCAGCAATCGCAGCCACACCGGAACCTGCGCCAAAATCCAGCACGCGTTTGCCCGCCACCCACTCGGGATTCGCTGCCAGGTAGCGCGCCAGTGCCAAACCGCTGGCCCAGCAAAAACTCCAGTACGGCGGTTCATGCAGGATGCGCCGGGTCTCTTCCTGGCTGAAGGCACGGTCCATGTTGCCTGCGTCCAGCAGCCACAACGACAGCTCGGTACCCGGCAGCGGGCAGGGCACCAGTTGTGCGTCGCCGATCAGTTCGCTCAGGGCACGTTGCAGGCCCAGCGGTGGCGTCATGGTGCCCGGACGAGTTGCAGAGGGCCGGTGGTCTGGGTGATCGCCTGGGTGATACGCACCGCAGGCAGGTGCAGGATCAACTGGCCGGACTGGCTGGCGCGACCGCGCAGCTCAACCCGTGCACCGGCTGGGAAAGCCTCTGGGTTAAAACGCAGGCGGAAGGCCAGTGGCTTGCCGTTGCCGGTGAGTACGCTGCTGGCGAGCAGTTGTTGCGGGCGGTTGCGCTCATCGATTACCAGCAGGGCCAGTTCGACTTCGGCATTGGCTGGCACGCCATTCAGGCTGCCGTTGATTTCCCGCTGGTAAGCCGGCAAGGGGCCGAGGTCTTCAATGCCGGGGACTTTTTTCTCTTGGGCAGGCGCGGGTTGTGGTGTCGACGGTTTTGGGGCTTCGCTGCTACAGGCGACCAGAAAACTGAACAGGGCGAGTAAAACAAGTGGTCGTAACTGCATGTACGGCTCCAGAAAGGACAAAATCCGTGGCTTAAAAAATATGAAACATAATAGTCAGCCTATATACCGTAAAGGCTATGGCTTGTCTTGCCACGGGGATGCGCTACCATGGCCCTCCCATTTTTTGTTGCCTGCCAACCATGCACTGTCCCTTCTGCGGTGCCAACGACACCAAGGTCATTGACTCGCGTCTGGTCGCCGAGGGCGATCAAGTACGCCGCCGGCGCGAATGCCTGGCCTCTGGCTGCGGTGAACGTTTCACCACCTTCGAAACCGCCGAACTGGTGTTGCCACGTCTGATCAAGTCCGACGGCAGCCGCCAGCCTTTCGACGAAGAAAAACTGCGCGCCGGTATGCAGCGCGCCCTGGAAAAACGCCCGGTGAGTGTCGAGCGACTGGAGGCGGCGCTGGTGCATATCAAGCACAAGCTGCGCGCCACCGGCGAGCGCGAGGTCAAGAGCCTGGTGGTTGGAGAACTGGTGATGGGCGAGCTGCAAAAGCTCGACGAAGTCGCCTATATCCGTTTCGCCTCCGTGTATCGACGCTTCCAGGACCTCAATGAGTTCCGCGAAGAGATCGACCGCCTGGCCCGTGAGCCTGCCAAAGAATGAACCCACCGTCTGCCGAACAAGCCGTCCTCGACGCCCATTACATGGCCCGCGCCCTCGAATTGGCGCGCAAAGGCCTGTACACCACCCACCCCAACCCACGAGTGGGCTGCGTGATTGTGCGGGATGGGCAGATTGTCGGCGAAGGCTGGCATGAGCGCACCGGCGAGCCCCATGCCGAGCCGAACGCCCTGCGCGCCGCCGGCGACAAGGCCCGTGGCGCCACGGTGTACGTGACCCTCGAGCCGTGCAGCCACCATGGGCGCACGCCGCCTTGCGCCGATGCGCTGGTGACCGCCGGTGTGGCACGCGTAGTGGCCGGGATGCAGGACCCGAACCCGGAAGTGGCCGGGCGCGGCCTGCAGCGCTTGGCTCAAGCCGGCATCGAAACCCACAGCGGCGTACTCGAACAACAAGCGCGCGCGCTGAACCCCGGCTTCCTCAAGCGTATGGAACACGGCCTGCCGTTTGTGCGGGTCAAGCTGGCGATGAGCCTGGACGGCCGTACCGCGATGGCCAGCGGCGAAAGCCAATGGATTACCGGGCCGGCTGCCCGCGCCGCCGTGCAGCGCCTGCGCGCCGAGGCCAGTGTAGTGCTGACCGGCGCCGATACGGTGCTGGCCGACGGTGCGCGCCTTACTGTGCGCGCCGCTGAGCTTGGTCTGGACGAAGAAACCACCGCTTTGGCCATGTCGCGCCCGCCATTGCGCGTGTTGATCGACGGTCGCCTGCGGGTGCCGCTCAACGCTCCGTTCTTCAAGGCCGGCCCGGCGCTGGTCATCACCTGCGTCACCCCGGAAAACCAGTTCCCGCGTGGCCCGGAATGCCTGGTGGTGCCGGGCGTTGAAGGTCAGGTCGACCTGCGTTCGGCGCTGCTGGCGCTGGCAGCCCGTGGCGTCAACGAAGTGCTGGTGGAAGCCGGCCCAAGCCTGGCGGGCGCGTTTGCCCAGCAAGGCCTGGTCGACGAATACGTGATTTTCGTCGCCGGCAAGTTCCTGGGCTCCGCCGCCCGGCCTTTGCTCGACTGGCCGCTTGAGAAACTGGCCGACGCCCCCCAACTCAAGATCACTGAAATGCGCGCTGTAGGCGACGACTGGCGAGTCACTGCCATCCCGCTACCACCAGCGAGCGTATAATTCCGACCGGGCGCTCCAGCGCCCGTCCCGTTTTCCAGGAGAAGGCCATGTTCACCGGCATTATCGAATCCATCGGCAGCATCCGCGCCATGACCCCAAAGGGCGGCGACGTACGCCTGCTGGTTGAAACCGGCAAGCTCGACCTCGGCGACGTCAAGCTGGGCGACAGCATCGCTGTCAGCGGCGTGTGCCTGACCGTCATCGAGTTGCCGGGTAACGGCTTTGCCGCCGACGTCAGCCGGGAAACCCTGGACTGCACCGCGATGAATGACCTCAAAGCCGGCAGCCCGGTCAACCTGGAAAAAGCCCTGACCCCGACCACCCGTTTGGGCGGCCACCTGGTCAGCGGCCACGTCGACGGCGTCGGCGAGGTGGTTGCACGCAGCGAAAACGCGCGCGCCGTGGAATTCCGTATCCGCGCGCCGAAAGAGCTGGCCAAGTACATCGCCCACAAAGGCTCGATCACCGTCGACGGCACCAGCCTGACTGTGAACGCCGTGAATGGCGCCGAATTCGAACTGACCATCATCCCGCACACCCTGAGCGAAACCATCATGGCGTCGTACCAGCCAGGTCGCCGGGTGAACCTGGAAGTCGACTTGCTTGCCCGTTACCTGGAGCGCCTGCTGATGGGCGATAAGGCCGCAGAGCCAGCATCCGGGAACATCACTGAAAGCTTTCTGGCCGCTAACGGCTACCTGAAATCCTGACCAAGGGGGTGCCGCGTGGCGCTCAATAGCATCGAAGAACTGGTTGAAGACATCCGCCAAGGCAAGATGGTCATCCTGATGGATGACGAAGATCGCGAGAACGAAGGCGATATCATCATGGCCGCCGAGGCGTGCAAGCCCGAGCACATCAACTTTATGGCCAAGCACGCCCGTGGGCTGATCTGCATGCCCATGAGTCGCGAGCGCTGCGAGCTGCTCAAGCTGCCGTTGATGGCGCCGCGCAATGGCTCGGGTTTTGGTACCAAGTTCACCGTATCGATTGAAGCGACCACCGGCGTCACCACCGGCATTTCCGCCGCCGACCGCGCCCGCACGGTGCAAGCCGCTGCGGCCAAAGACGCCAAGGCCGAAGACATTGTGAGCCCTGGCCACATTTTCCCGCTGATGGCCCAACCGGGCGGCACCCTCGCTCGCGCCGGCCACACCGAGGCGGCCTGTGACCTGGCGCGCATGGCCGGTTTCGAGCCAAGCGGCGTGATCTGCGAAGTGATGAACGACGACGGCACCATGGCCCGTCGCGCCGAACTTGAGGCGTTTGCTGCCGAACACGGCATCAAGATCGGCACCATTGCCGACCTGATTCACTACCGCATGATCCACGAACGTACCGTTCAGCGGATTGCCGAGCAGCCGCTGGACAGCGAACTGGGCCAGTTCAACCTGGTGACCTACCGTGATTCAGTCGAAGGCGATGTGCACATGGCCCTCACCTTGGGGAGCATTTGCGCTGAAGAACCGACCCTGGTGCGCGTGCATAACATGGACCCGCTGCGCGACCTGCTGATGGTCAAGCAGCCGGGCCGCTGGAGCCTGCGCGCCGCCATGGCCGCGGTTTCCGAGGCAGGCAGCGGTGTGGTGTTGCTGCTGGGCAACCCGGTGGATGGCGACGTATTGCTCGCGCATATTCGTGAAACCGCCGAGCACACCCAGGTCAAAACACCGACCACCTACAGCATCGTCGGTGCCGGTTCGCAGATTCTGCGTGACCTCGGTGTGCGCAAAATGCGCCTGATGAGCGCACCGATGAAATTTAATGCGATATCCGGATTCGACCTGGAAGTTGTAGAATACGTGCCCTCCGAATAAAGGCTGGCGTTTTCTGCCCCTTGTTCGCGGTTAAATCATCACTGAGGGACGCACTTTTCGCGTCCCGGCTCTTTAAGAGATTTGTCGAATGACCCTGAAGACCATCGAAGGTACCTTCATCGCCCCCAAAGGCCGCTATGCCCTGGTGGTTGGCCGCTTCAACAGCTTCGTGGTTGAAAGCCTGGTAAGCGGTGCCGTGGATGCCCTGGTTCGCCACGGTGTGAGCGAGAGCGACATCACTATCATCCGCGCCCCTGGCGCCTTCGAAATTCCACTGGTTGCGCAAAAAGTTGCACAGCAGGGTGAATACGCGGCGATCATCGCCCTGGGCGCGGTCATTCGGGGCGGTACTCCGCACTTCGAATACGTGGCTGGCGAATGCACCAAGGGCCTGGCCCAGGTGTCCATGGAGTTCGGCGTGCCAGTCGCTTTCGGCGTACTGACTGTAGATTCCATCGAGCAAGCCATCGAGCGCTCCGGCACCAAGGCCGGTAACAAGGGCGCAGAAGCTGCCTTGTCCGCACTGGAAATGGTTAGCCTGCTGTCGCAGTTGGAGGCCAAGTGATTTCCGACGAGAGCGATCAGTTCAACCCACAGGATCCGCGTCCAGCCGATGCCGGCAAGCCATCCAAAAGCGAGAAGCGCCGTAAGGCGCGTCAACTCGCGACCCAGGCGCTGTACCAGCGCCTGATGGCCGGTGCCTCGCTGAACGAGATCGAAGCGCAGTTTCGCGTCGACAACGACTTCACGTTTGCCGACCAGAGCTACTTCCACGATATCCTGCACGGTGTGCATGCCAACCTGACCGAGATCGACACGGCTCTGGCGCCATGCCTGGACCTGACCATTGAAGAACTCGACCCGGTTGAACTGTGCGTGATGCGCCTGTCCACCTGGGAGTTGCTCAAGCGCGTCGACGTGCCTTACCGCGTGGTGATCAACGAAGGTATCGAGCTGGCGAAAGTCTACGGCTCGACCGACGGCCACAAGTTCGTCAACGGCGTGCTCGACAAGCTGGCCCCGCGCCTGCGCGAAGCTGAAGTGAAGGAACACAAGCGCTAAGTCGCTTGAGTCCCGAATGGGTGAGTTCGAGCTGATCCGCAATTACTTCGCTGCCGCGCCTTGTGCGCAGGGCGGTGAAGGCATTGCCTTGGGGATCGGCGACGACTGCGCCCTGCTGGCGCTCCCTGCCGGGGAGCAGTTGGCAATCTCCACCGATACGCTGGTGGCTGGCGTGCACTTCGCCGACCCCTGTGACCCGTTCCTGCTCGGCCAGCGCTCGTTGGCCGTGGCAGTCAGCGACCTGGCCGCCATGGGCGCCCATCCTCTGGCCTTTACCCTTGCACTCACCACACCCACCGTCGATGCCGATTGGCTGCAACGCTACGCCCAGGGTTTGAACGCCATGGCGCAAAGCTGCGGCGTGGGGCTGGTGGGCGGCGATACCACGCGCGGGCCGCTGAGCCTGACCCTGACCGTGTTTGGCCGTGTGCCGGCCGGGCAGGCGCTGGTTCGCAGCGGTGCGCAGCCGGGTGATTTGCTGTGTGTGGGTGGTGAGCTGGGTAACGCTGCCGGCGCTTTGCCGCTGGTATTGGGGCAACGCACGGCGGACGCAGCTATCGCTGATCCGCTGCTCGCCCATTACTGGTCGCCGCAACCGCAGTTGGCGCTGGGCCTCGCGCTTCGGGGTAAGGCCACGTCTGCGATGGACATCTCCGACGGCCTGCTGGCCGATTGTGGGCATATCGCCAAGGCATCGGCTGTCAGGCTGGTCATTGAGCGTGAGAAACTGCCGTTATCCCAGGCGTTGCTGGCGTTTGTTGGCGATGACGATGCCCGTGTGGCCGCGTTGAGCGGGGGCGACGACTATGTGTTGGCGTTCACCCTGCCACCGGCCGAGCTGGCGCCGCTGTTGGCGGACGGCTGGCCGATTCACGTGATCGGCCGGGTCGCGGCGGGGCAAGGCGTGACGCTGATTGACGCCGCCGGGCAAGACATCACGCCAGCCGTGCGCGGCTATCAGCATTTTCGCGACACGCCTTAAGCGACAGACCTGCGCTACCCTCTATACGGTTATCCCTGTACAGGAGGTAGTCGCCATGGGTGTGCGCCGTTGGCTGCTGATAGTGTTGTGCGCTCTCGCAACCCAGATTCTCGCCGATGAAGCACCTGTCCCTGGCAAGATCATGCTGGCCAGTGAGCAGTGGAACGACTACACCAACAAAGATGGCAGCGGCCTGGCCTGGGATGTGTTGCGAAAGATCTTCGAGCCGGTGGGCATTACCGTGCAAACCCGCAGCGTGCCCTATACCCGTTCGGTCGGCCTGGCCCAGCGTGGCGAGGTGGATGGCTGGGTCGGTTCTTATCGCGACGAAGCCAGTGGCGTGTTGTACCCGCACTGGAATTTCGACTCCGACCACATCTACGCCCTAGGGCTGGCAGCCACACCTGCACCGAGCATCGCCACGCTGGGCAATTATCGTTTGGCCTGGGTGCGCGGCTACAAGTACGAGGAATACCTGCCGAATGTGCGCCGCTTCAACCCGATAGAACGTCGGAGTGGCATCCTGCCGATGCTGCAACACGGCCGCGCCGACTTCTATATTGATGCCCTCACTGAAGCCAAATACGTGCTCAGCCAGTCGGATGACCCGGCGCAATTCAAGCTCACTCATATAGCCGAACTGCCGCTCTACATAGGCTTTGCCGACACCGAGCGTGGGCGGGCATTGATGGGGGTTTATGAGCAACGCATGGCCACGTTGGTGAAGAGCGGCGAGTTGAAAGCGATTTTCGAGCACTGGAAACAACCGTACCCGTTCTGACCTGCATAGAACCAGGACGAAGGCCAATCGAACCTATTGATCTTTATCAGCGATAATTCAGCTTAAGCGTCTGTAGGAACCTGCTGTTACAATGACGCCCTCTGTGAAATCTGAAATCAGGAGCACACGGTGCCCGTCGTTTTCGTCGCCGCTTCCAAGCTGCCTACCCCTTTTGCCACGTTCACCATGAACGGCTTTCTCGAAGAAGCCACTGGCCGCGAGCACGTCGTGCTCAGCCTGGGTGATATCGCCGACGGCGCGCCGGTGCTCGGCCGCGTGCATTCCGAATGCCTGACCGGCGACGCCTTGTTCAGCCAGCGCTGCGACTGCGGCTCGCAACTGGAAGCGGCGATGCGCGCCATTGCCCGTGAAGGCCGTGGTGTGCTGCTGTACTTGCGCCAGGAAGGCCGTGGCATTGGCCTGATGAACAAGATTCGCGCCTACGAGCTGCAAGATGGTGGCGCCGATACCGTCGAAGCCAACGAGCGCCTGGGTTTTGCCGCCGACCAGCGCGACTACGCGATCTGCTTGCCGATGCTGGAGCATTTGGGCGTCAAATCCCTGCGCCTGATGACCAACAACCCGCGCAAAGTCAAAGCCTTGACCGAGATGGGCATCACCGTGGCCGAGCGCGTGCCGCTGCACACCGGGCAAAACCCGCACAACAAGCTCTACCTGGCCACCAAAGCCAGCAAGCTCGACCACATGATGGGTAACGAGCATCAGGGCGAGGTCGACCGCGCGTGACCCGTGGCCAGGTAAAACGGCGACTGTCCTTCAACTGGTGGCAGTACCTGGCCCTGGCATTGCTCCCGTTGTTTGTCATCAACCTGGTGTTTGGTCAGGCCGAATCCCTGCTTCCCGTACTGGCCATGCCGTTCTTTATTGCCGGCGTGGCCTCGATGTTTCTGAGCCTGCGTTATTTTCATGGCTATAAACACGCGCTGATTGCCACTTCCAAAGCCCTCGACACGCCCGAAGAACCGGCTGCCTGGATCACCCTCGCGGCACGTCGGCGCACGGCGTTGCTGGTGGCTGCCCTGCCGGCCTGGATCGGTGCGTTGGCGGTGTTTGTCGGCCTGGAGGCGGTGCCGCTGTGCCTGCTGGCGCTGTCGACACTGGTGCTGTTCTATCTCTATCGCATCCCGCGTCAGCTGGGATGATGCGTGTTTGGCTGTCGCTTCTGGTGCTGGCATTCAGTGCCCAGGCGATTGCGGTTGAACGCGTCGTCAGCCTGGCGCCGTCTCTCTCCGAAATCGTGGTTGAACTGGGCGCCGCCGACCTGCTGGTGGGCGTGCTCGATGGCGGCGAGCGCCCGGCGGCATTGGCCCAAGTGCCGTCGGTTGGGCAATACGGCCAACTGAATATGGAGCGCTTGCTCAGCCTCAAGCCCGACCTCATTCTGCTCTGGCCCGGCAGTGTTGGCCCGGCCCAGCGCGAGCAATTGCAGCGCCTGAATATCCCGGTTTATGTGGCTGAACCCCATAGCCTTGAACAGCTGACGGCCCAGGTACAAGCCATCGCTCAACAATTGGGCCGCGAAGCGGCGGGGCGCACGCTGGCCGCGCAGTTACGCCAACGCTTGGCCGATCTGCGCCAACGCTATCAGCGCGCCGAACCGTTACGTGTGTTTTATCAGGTATGGAACCAGCCGCTGTACACCGTGGGCGGCGGGCAGATCATCAGTGATGCCTTGGAGGTATGTGGCGCACGCAACGTGTTTGCCGACCTCAAGCTGCCCGCACCGCAGGTCAGCGTCGAGTCAGTGTTGCAGCGCAATCCCCAACTGATCCTGGCGGGTGATCAGGCGCAACTCGACGAGTGGAAGGCCTGGCCTCAGATCGCGGCGGTGGCTGAAGGTCGTTTGCAGGTCGTGCCCGACAAGGGGCTGGAGCGGCCCAGCGGGCAGATGGTTGAGGCCATCGCGAAGCTCTGTCAGGCAATGGCTGCCCAGCGCTGAGAGTCGCTGTGTTTTCGTCTGCTGCGGTGCGATTAGTCTGTCAAAATCATCGGATTTTGCCTGGCGATCTACCCGCCTAGGGGTGCTAGTTTCGCGGCTCTCCCATTCGAGCTGATCAAGGACACATCATGCGTTATTTATTGGCGATGGCCGGCGCCGCTTTCGCATTGGCGCTTATAAGCGGGTGCGATATTTCCCAAAGAATTTCCGAACTGAGGACCTTTGGTAATCACCCTGTGGTGGACAGGACCGCAACGGTGGACAGCACCCAGCAAGACCTCCTCACTATCCAGAAGCCTGCGAAAATCACCTCGATCCGTGGCGGCACCTCCCAGTGCTTTGATTACGCGTTGGAGCGCGATGGTAAAAGAGCCGACTATTTCGTCTCGTTCACCTCCCAGGGTTGGGCAAATGCCTGGGGCTACTCAACGTGCAGCAAGCAGGTGGCAGCAGGCGGCCTGACGTCTAACGAGCGGATCAAGAGGCAGTACTGACCATTGATAGTGCGCGCTGGCGTTACAGTTCCGGCGTCCAGGTCACTCCGAACAACAGCGCCCGGCCTTCTTCCCGGTAGCCGTATTGTTGGCCTTGATACTGATACAGCGCCCGGCTGTAGTCTTTGTTCAGCAGGTTATCGACCTTCATGTTCAATGTTACTTCACGGTTCACCGCCCAACTGGCGCGAAGCCCCAGCAACCCGTAACCACCCAACCGTTGCTGGTTTTTCGGGTCATCGTAGCTGCTGCTTACCGCTTGCCAGCTGGCGCCGACGCCAAACTGATCGAATTGGCGATCCAGATCCAGGCTCACCGTGCGTCTGGCGCGGCGGGCCAATGTGCGGCCGGTGTCGCGGTCGCGTGGGTCAATCATCGCCAGCCCAAGGCTGCCTTGCCAGCCGAACAGTTCTTGCTTGAGCGCGGCTTCAAAGCCATTGATGCGGGCCGAGCTGACGTTTTGTGGGCCGTCGCTGCCGAACACGATGGCGTCCTGAATATCGGTGCGGTACAGCGACGCTTCCAGGCGGCTGGTGTCGCTGAGCTGGCTGCGCCACTGCAGCTCATAGCTTTTGGAGGTTTCGGGTTTCAGATTCGGGTTGGCGTTTTTAAAGCCGTATTCGTCCGGGTAGTAAAGGTCGTTGAAGGTCGGTGCGCGGAAGCCTTCGCTGTAACTGAACAACAGGTCGTTATCCGGGTTCACCGGCAGGGTCAGGGTGCCGCTCCAGCTGGTGTGACCGCCGAATTGCTGGTTCTGGTCGCGGCGCAGGCCCAGCTCGGTGGAAAAATACTGTGTTTCAAAGCGGTGCTGGATAAACGCGGCGCGGTTCCAGCGGCTGTCTTCGGCGAGCACCGTACTGCTGTTGACCCGGTCTTCGTACCAGTCGCCGCCCAGGATCAGGCTGTTCTGATCATTGAGGGTCAAGTCGTTCTGCCAGGTCAGCGAGTCGCGGTAGGTGTTGAACACGCTGCGGTCGTCGCTGAGTTTATCCAGAGTCTTTTCGCGGTTTTCACTGTGTCCCAGCTCCAGGCGAGACTTCCACGCATCGTTGAGGCGCGCGTCGACATAACTGCTGACGCTGCTGACGGTGAAGTCTGTATAGGGTTGTTGCTGGAAGCTCTGGTAATTGAGCGAGTCATAGCGACCAAAAGGGTTGTCGAATTCGCTTTTGCCACGGTTATCCAGCACATTCACGCCAGCGTCGATCTCATCGGTGAAGGCATGGCTCAGGCTGAAACTGATGGCTTGGTTGCGATAAGCATCGTGGTCGCCATCGCTCGGGTACGACGTGCGTGTGCGGTTGATCCCCGCCGTGTCATCCAGACTGGCGCCAAGGCTGAAGCGGGTTTGCTGGTCGCCGCCGGACAGTCCCAGGTTGCGCTCCCACGTCTGATTGCTGCCAAAGCCCACGTGCAGGCGCGGTTGCAGGCCCGACTCGGTGTTGCGCCGGGTGAAGATCTGAATCACCCCGCCAATCGCATCGCTGCCGTAGATCGCCGAGCGCGAACCGCGCAACACTTCTACGCGCTCGATCTGGTCGATGTTGAGGTATTGCAGGTTGCTGGTGCCGGTGGTGGAGCTGCTGATGCGCTGACCATCCACCAACACCAGGCTCTGGGCGGTGGACGTGCCGCGCACATACACGTTGGTCACGCTGCCACGGCCACCACTTTGCGCCACCTGCACACCGGGCACACGGCTGAGCAAGTCGCTCACGCTGGTGGGCTGCAAGCGGTCGATGTCGTCGCGGGTAAACACGCTGTTGGCGGCGCTGCTGTCGTTACGCGCCTGCACCTGGCGGTTGGCGCTGATCACCACGTTGGGGAGTTTGAGGGCGTCGTCGCGCTCGAAGCTGTCGGCCAGCACGGCAGTGGCGGGGAGCAGCAGCAGGGGCAGGGCAAAGCGAAGGCGATTCATGGGCTGTCCATAGCATTGAGCAGCAATACAAAAACAATGTGGGAGCTGGCTTGCCTGCGATGCGGTCACCTCGGTTTTTTCAGTAAGACCGAGGTGATGCTATCGCAGGCAAGCCAGCTCCCACATGTTATTGGTGTTTACAGGCCCAGCAGCGCCATGCGCGCGCGCACCGAAGCCTCGACCCCGGCCTCATCCAGGCCACATTCGGCCAGCATCTGCGCCGGTTTGGCGTGTTCCACATACACATCCGGCAAGCCCAGGTGCAGCACCGACTTGAGGATGTTCTCCCGTGCCAGGAACTCACTGACTGCCGCACCGGCGCCACCCATGATGGCGTTTTCTTCGACGGTCACCAGCAGTTCATGGCTGGCGGCGATTTCACGCACTAAGGTCTCATCCAGCGGTTTGACGAAGCGCATGTCGACCACGGTAGCGTCGATTTTCTCGGCGACCTTCAGGGCTTCGGCCACTTGCACGCCGAACACCAGAAACGCGACCTTGCTGCCCTGGCGGCGCACGATGCCTTTGCCAATCTCGATCGGCTCGAGGTTTTTCTCGATTACTGCATTTGGGCCGTTGCCGCGCGGGTAGCGCACGGCAGCCGGGCCGTTGTACAGGTGGCCGGTGCTGAGCATCTTGCGCAGCTCGTTTTCGTCGCTCGGGGTCATCACCAGCATGCCGGGGATGCAGCGCAGGTAGGACAAATCGAAGCTGCCGGCGTGAGTCGGGCCGTCTTCGCCGACCAAACCTGCGCGGTCGATGGCGAACAGCACGTCGAGGTTCTGCACCGCCACATCGTGAACAAGCTGGTCATAGCCGCGTTGCAGGAAGGTGGAGTAAATCGCGACCACCGGCTTGGCGCCTTCACAGGCCATGCCGGCGGCGAAGGTCACCGCGTGTTGCTCGGCAATTGCCACGTCGAAGTAGCGCAGTGGGAAACGCTCGCTGAACGCCACCAGGTCGGAGCCTTCCTTCATCGCCGGGGTGATACCCACCAGGCGCGGGTCGGCGGCGGCCATGTCGCACAGCCATTCGCCAAACACGCCGGAATACTTCGGCCCGCTGGCTTTTTTCGGCGCAGCGGCGGGCGCATCCACGGGTTCGAGCTTGGTGATGGCGTGGTAACCAATCGGGTCGACTTCTGCCGGAGCGAAGCCTTTGCCTTTTTTGGTGACGATATGCAGGAACTGCGGGCCCTTGAGGTCACGCATATTGCGCAGCGTGGCGATCAGGGTCGGCAGGTCATGGCCGTCGATCGGGCCGATGTAATTCCAGCCCAGCTCTTCAAACAGGGTGCCGGGCACCAGCATGCCCTTGGCATATTCTTCGGTACGCCGGGCAATTTCCCACGCGCCGGGCAGGCGCGAGAGCACCTTCTTGCTGCCTTCGCGCATGCTGGCGTAGGTGCGGCTTGAAAGGATTTTTGCCAGGTAATTGGACAGGCCACCCACATTGCGCGAAATCGACATGTCGTTGTCGTTGAGGATCACCAACATGTTGGCGTCCACTTCCGGCGCGTGGTTCAGTGCTTCAAAGGCCATGCCGGCGGTCAGCGCGCCATCACCAATCACCGCAATCGCCTTGCGGTCGCTGCCTTGCAGGCGGGCGGCAATTGCCATGCCCAGCGCGGCGCTGATGGAGGTGCTGGAGTGGCCGACGCCAAAGGTGTCGTACTCGCTCTCGGAGCGGCGCGGGAAGGCGGCCAGGCCGTCCTTCTGGCGCAGGCTGCCCATGCGCTCGCGGCGGCCCGTGAGGATTTTATGCGGATACGCCTGATGGCCCACGTCCCACACCAGCCGGTCGTCCGGGGTGTCGAACACGTAGTGCAAGGCGATGGTCAGCTCGATGACGCCCAGCCCGGCACCGAAATGCCCACCGGTCTGGCCGACCGTGTAGAGCAATTCCAGGCGCAACTCATCGGCCAGGGTTTCCAGCTCGGCTTCACCCAGTCGACGCAGGCCAACCGGCGTGACAGCACGGTCGAGCAGGGGCGTGGACGGGCGCTTGCGGGGAATCTCTTGAAACGTCGTGGGCATCAGGCGAATCGTTATAGGTATAGAAGAGGCGGCAGTTTACCTCAAGCGGTGCAAACTGCCCACGCAGGGCGCCGAACTTGGCCGATATGCGGCGCGAAAGGCCGCGGTTATCAGTGGCGGCGTTCGACGATATACCGCGCCAGGTCGCGCAGTGGCTCGGCCGCCGCGTCGAAAGGTCGCAGGGCGTCCAGGGCCTGGTCGCGCAGTTCCAGGGCGTAAGCCTTGGCGGCATCAAGGCCCAGCAATGCCGGATAAGTCGGTTTGTCCCGGGCGATATCCGCGCCTTGGCGTTTGCCCAGGGTGGCAGTGTCACTTTCCACGTCGAGAATGTCGTCCTGCACCTGAAACGCCAGGCCGATGGCCCGGGAATAGGTCTGCAGGGCCGCCAATTGCGCAGCTTCGGCGCGGCCACTGGCCAGGGCGCCCAAGTGTACGGCGGCTTCGATCAGCGCGCCGGTCTTGTGACGGTGCATATGTTCGAGGGCTTTTTGGTCGAGCTTGAGGCTGACCGAACCCATGTCGATGGCCTGCCCGCCGACCATACCGGCCGGGCCTGCGGCCAAGGCCAGGGCCGTGACCATGCGCAGGCTGATCTCGGCATTCACGTTGTTCAGGCGCGGGTCCAGCAAGGCGCTGAACGCCAGGCTCTGCAAGCCGTCACCGGCGAGGATCGCGTAGGCTTCGTCAAAGGCTTTATGGGTGGTGGGCTGGCCGCGACGCAGATCGTCATCGTCCATGGCCGGCAAATCGTCATGCACCAGGGAATAGGCATGAATCAGTTCAACCGCACACGCCGCGCCATTGGCGTGCTCGGCCGGCGCACCCAGGGCTTCACAGGCCGCATACGCCAGCAACGGGCGCACACGTTTGCCGCCGTTCATCACGCTGTAGCGCATGGCTTCATACAAGCGCTTCATCTCCGGGCCTGGCGCTACGAACAAAGGTTCGAGCGCCGCATTGACCCGGGCCTGGCTGCTGGCCTGATACGCATCGATCATTCGGGCTGTTCCGCATCGAAAGGTTCTTCGGCCAACTCCCCGTCGCGCTCCAGCAACACCTGCACCTTCTGCTCTGCCTGCGCCAACGCGCTCTGGCAGTCGCGCGTCAGGCCGATGCCTTGCTCAAACGCCGTCAACGAGTCTTCCAGCGACAACTCGCCGTTCTCCAGACGCTCAACCAGGGTTTGCAGGTCGGCGAGGGATTGTTCGAAATCGAGTGCAACTTTTTTGCGGGCCATGGCGGCTAATCCGGTAGACGGTAAACCGGCGCGACACTAGCAGACATGGGGATTCTGGGCAAATGAGCGGGGCTGTCACTGGTCTGCCGTTGAGCCGAATAAAATGCTTATTCGGCTCATTTCGTGAGCCGATTAGGCATTTTATTCGGCTCAGCGCATACCGCAGTATTGCCCCTGTGCGTCCTTGAGCTGCGCTTCAAATGCCATCAACCCGGCCTGCATTTTCTGCAGCCCGGCAATCTGCCCGGCCAGTTCGCACTTCTTGCTGGCGATGGCCTGGTCTGCCCTTTCCCAAGGCAACGCATCGCCCTCGTGCCCGTGCAAAATCCCCTGCAACTCCTTGAGCTTGAACCCCAACTGCTGGGCGCATTTGATCAGCGTCAGCAACTCGACACTCTGCGCCGAGTAAACCCGATAACGCCCCGCACGCTGTGGCGCTGGCAGCAGGCCAATCGCTTCATAATGGCGAATCGCCTTGATGGTCGTGCCCGACAACTGCGCGGCTTTGCCGATGTACATGAAAACTCCTTTTTTCAAATAGTGCGCCGACCTGTTTCAGCCACGTGTCGCGCTGCGTTGCTGTTGATCCCAGTACAGGGCCGAACATCAGCGTCTTGGTCGGCTTGATGCCGCAAAAGGCCAGGGTCGTGCTGCGCATCTGATGAATGCCCGGCATGCGATAGACCCAGCGGTAATACCACGGCGGCGTGTCCAGGGTCACCAACAAATGGGCGGTGCGGCCCTGCAGCAGCTTATCCGGGAAAGCCTTGCCCTTACGGTATTTGAAGGCAAAGCCGGGTAGGAAAATACGGTCGATGAAGCCTTTCATCAATGCCGGGATGCCGCCCCACCAGATCGGGAAAACCCACGCCAGATGAGTCGCCCAGAGGATATCGGCTTGGGCGCTGAGCAAATCGGGTTCCAAGGCTTGGGGCAGGGCATAGCCGTTATGCAGGACCGGGTCGAAAGCCAGTTCGCCTAGCCGCAGGACGCGTACCTCGTGGCCGGCGATTGTAGCCGCGTGGATGTAGGTATCAGCGACGGCTGAGCAAAAACTGGTGCTGGAGGGGTGGCCGAGAATGAGCAGGATGCGCTGAGTCATGGTGCCGAAGCCTGAAAGTGGGCCTTTCAGGGTAGGGTGTGCTGTATAGGGGAGAGTCAAGGCACGGCCCAGCAATGCGTCGATTTGCAAAGGCCAGCAGGACGTTTCTGTGATCTGTGCAAGGCCCTTCCTGAAGCGCTCGCGGCCCCTTGTGACGGTAAAAACCACTGACTAGCCTGTGCCTCTCCAGTCAAGAGTGAAACGGGCATGAGCGAAACCTCCATCGGCTTGATCACGCCTCCTGTGGGCTACAGCGACTGGTTGAGCGACCTTAAACTGCGCATCCATACGGCCCAGCAGCGAGCAACGCTGGCGGTGAACCGCGAACTGGTGCTGCTTTACTGGCAGATCGGCCACGATATTCTGACCCGCCAGGCCGCGCAGGGTTGGGGCAGCAAGGTGGTTGATCGCCTTGCCCAAGACTTGCGCGCGGCCTTCCCCAAGATGAAGGGCTTTTCGCCGCGCAACCTCAAATATATGCGCGCTTTTGCCGAGGCGTGGCCGAATGCCGAATTTGTGCAACAGGCTGCTGCACAATTGCCGTGGGGCCACAATGTGGTGCTTCTAGACAAACTCCCCGGCCCCGAAACGCGCCGGTGGTACATCGCCCAGGCAATTGAACACAACTGGTCACGTAGCACGCTCGTGATGCAAATCGAGCATCGCCTGCTGGAGCGCAGTGGCAAGGCCGTCAGCAATTTTGAACACCATTTGCCCAAGCCCCAATCCGACCTGGCGCGCGAATCGCTCAAGGATCCTTATCGCTTCGACTTCCTCAGCCTGGCTTTGGATGCGCAGGAGCGCGATATAGAAAACGCGTTAATCAAGCACGTCACCGACTTCCTGCTTGAGCTGGGCGCCGGTTTCGCCTTTGTCGGCCAGCAGGTATTACTGGATGTAGGCGGTGATGAGTTTTTCGTCGACCTGTTGTTCTATCACCTGAAGCTGCGCTGCTACGTGGTGATCGAACTCAAGACAGGCAAATTCAAGCCCGAACACCTCGGCAAGCTGAGTTTTTACCTGTCGGCAGTGGATGCCCAGCTTAAACACCCACAGGACGGGCCCACCATCGGCCTGTTGTTGTGCAAGAGCAAAAATGAAGTGGTGGCTGAATACGCATTGCGCGACAACAACCGGCCGATCGGCGTGGCGGAGTATCAGTTGGTGGAGTCATTACCGGCAGAGCTACAAACCAGTTTGCCAAGCATTGAGCAGATTGAGCGGGAGCTGGCGGGTTAGGTGCGTTTAACCGTTACAGCCTGCCGTTCAGGCAGGCTGCAACCGTTGAGTGGATAAAATCATGCCCTTTCCTGCTTGCCCGCATCCATGTCCGTGCTGCCCCAGGGCCGCCAGTCATCGGTATGCCGTTCACTGCCATGGGGGCCGCTGGAGCTGGTGCCGCCGGCCAGGAATTTTTCCCATAGGTTCTTGCTGTCGGGGTCGCTGTCCTTGTGCAGGTAGGGTGCCAGCCGCGTCAGGGAGCTGCCTTTTTTGTCTTCGGTTTCCTTGAAGTGTTTCCATTCGTCCGACTGGTACTCGAACATCGATTTGTCGTCCGGCGTGTCGCGACCGCCGTACATATAGGTGGCATAACGCGCGTATTCGAGCTTGTCGCCCCAGTCGTCCTTGGTCACGCCGGCAGCGGCGAGGTCTTTGAAGAACTTGCCTTGGGAGTCGGTGAGCTTTTGCATTTTGGCATGCTCGACCGCCTCTGCGATCAAGGTGCCTGCCACCCCGAAGATCACACCGGCCACGGCGAAAACCGGGCCAGCAATACGGGCGCCGATGGCGAGCCCGCGTACCACGGTGGCGGCAACATCACCGGCCAGTTTGCCAGCCAGGTGAGCGCCTTTGGGGGCGAACATCGCGATGGTATTGGCAATGGCCATACCGGTACCGGATGCACCCCCGCCCAGGGTGAAGGCTGCGTCGGTTTTTTCCAGTGCGGTCTTGGCATTTTTGAGTTTGCGTGCGCCGGAAACGATGTCCATCACGCCGCCGGTCAAATCCAGGCCGGCGCCGCCCATAAAGCGCAGGAACGAGCGCCCGGAGGCGATCGCAATCTCGGATTTTGACGCCGGGCTACCTTTGCCGGGAATGTCCTTGACACCCATGTGTTCGCCAAGGGATTTGGCCGCGTTGTCGTACTCCTTGACCTCATCGGCCGACAGGTTGCCCACGTCGAGTTTCTTGAGGGTTTCGGACGACTCTTTAACCTGGGTGCTGATGGAGGCAGCCAGTGCGTCGGATTTTTCGGTGGCTTTCTTGCCCCAGATATCCGGCAGGTTCTCGTCGATCAGCCCCAGCCATTCAGTAGCTTTGATTTTTGCCGGGCCTTTGCCGTCTTTATCCACGTCAGGTTCATAGGGTTTAGTGCCTCCCAGGGTTTCCACAATGTTCGAACCGAACTTGAGGAAGTCGTTAGTAAAGCTCAAGCCGGCGACCAAGTCTTTGGCTGCGGCGATTTTCTGGTCGTCGGTCATGTTGCCGCCGCCATTGGCAAGCTGCAGGGCGCCGCTGACCAGGTTCATGGTGCCCGCCATGGCACTCAGCCCGCCGGTGGAACTGGCGGTGTGCAACACCGTCTTCAGGGAGCCGGCGGCCGCCTCGCGTTTGTCGCCCAGGCCCTTCAACTGGGTGTCGACCACCTTGTCGATGGCTTTCGGGTCGCCGCTGGCGGCTGCGAGACGAATGGCCGCTGCGATCTGTTTGTTTTCGGCCGGTGTCAGCCCTTTGATATGGCCGTCGAGGATGTCGATCTCATCCTTCATCTTTTTGTACATGTCGTAGGTTTTGTCGCCTTTGTCCAAGCCACCGAGGACGGCGTTGATACCGCCCTTGATCATCGTGAACGAGGCTTTCAACCCACTTTCGGCATTTTCCGGCGAAACCTTGTCGGGGTTCTCCATGTAGGTGTTGAGCTGGTGCGTCATCATGTTCTGGTCGAATGTCTGACGGCGTGCGGTGTAACTGTCCGGTTCGAGGATGCGCAGCGATTCAAAATAACGGTCTACGTCTAACTCGGCCATTTCGGATTTCTTTGGGTCGCCCGAGTCATTCATGGCAATTACATAGTCTTCGAAGTTCAAGTTGGCATCACGCGTGCCGTCTTTGAACAGTGCCGGGAACACTTGCTCGCGAACTTCATTCAAGCGATCTTGCGACAAGCTGCCGACACTGTTCTTAAGTTCTACGTCGTAACGGTCTTTAATGCCTTCTTTGCCCATGAGTGTGGAAATTTCTTTGGCGAGTTTGTCCTCGTCGACCATCTCCTTGACGTCCTTGCCGTTCAACTTAGTCGGGGTCTTATCCGTTTCACGGTAAGTGCCGCTGCCCAGGTTGATACTCTCGGCGTAGCCGTACAGGTCATAGCCACTGTCGAGTGCGGCCTGGGCGTCCATCAGCTTGACGATCTTGGCTTCATCCGAGTCCTCGGTCAGCTTGCCGCTCTTGATGTCATCGCGGATGCCTTGCACAAAGTTCTCGGCCGTCTGGCCGCCCACGGTCTTGTCGTTGGGCAGCTCCATGTCCATCAGCCCTTCGGCGCCGAAGGTGGGGATGTTGTATTTGTCGCGCAGGGCCTGCACGTCCTGTGGCTCATCGGGTGGCGCGGCCTTGTCGGTGTGCGTCGCGTCCTTGACGTGCATCAGGTCGCCCTTGAGGCTTGAGTAGCCGTACTTGCCGAAATCCTGCAAGCGGCCGGCCTCGGTGCCGTGCCGGGCCTCTTTGTCTTTGGTGAAGCCATCAATGCTGTCGTTGTCTTTATTGCGCGCGTCATAACCGGTCAGCAACTTGCCGTTTTCATCGATGCTGACTACATGTTCCAACACCTGGGTGGCGCGGTACGCGGCGTCGGCGTCGGTCTCGAAGTCGCCCACTTGCTTCTTGAGGTTGTCCTTCACATCGCTCTGGTTGCCGAGGTTTTTCAGCAGGGGCGTGGCGTCGATAATCTCCTTGGCCGAACGCGTGTCACCGTCGGGGCGTTTCTGCTTGTCGCCCAGGTCCGACTTGACCACTTCGCCGCGCAGGCTCGAATACCCATACTTGCCAAAGTCCTGCAAACGGCCCGCCTCGGTGCCATGCCGGGCTTCGCCGTCCTTGGTGAAACCGTCGATGCTGTGGTTGCCGACCTCCTTGCCATCGGTGAGCTTGCCGTCTTCGTCGATGTATTCCACGTGCTCCAGCACCTTGGAGGCGCGATAGGCGGCATCCGCATCTTTATCAAAATCACCGACCTGTTTTTTAAGGTTGTCCTTCACCCCGCTTTGATTGCCCAGTTGGGCAAGCAGGGGCGTGTCATCGATGATTTGCTGGGCCGAGCGGGTGTCACCTTCGGGGCGTTTCTGGCCTTTGCCCAACTCATCTTTGGGCGCGGCGGCGGCTTTTTTGACGGACTTTTCCCAGGCAGCGACAGAGCTCTTATTAGTGACCGCGGCGTCCTTTGGGGTCGTTTCTACCTTCGCTGCCATGGTTATTCTCCTGATGTAAGTGTGGCCCGGCTATTTTTAAGGCGCGCAGGGCCGTACAACTTCCTGGTTAACTACCCGAGGCTGTTTATTTGATAACAAGAGGGCGGCCTTAGTTGGGTGGCCGCTGTGTATGAATGCTGTGAATCGCAACGTCACGGAACTACGTCACGGAACTACGTTACGGAACTACGTTACTGAACTTAGCACGGAGTTTTGGCTGATTCGCAACGCCTTCACAACAATTCACAACGCCAAGGTGATTTCGGAACATTTATGCAGTAAGGCCGGTGCCCGAAAAAAAGCCCGGTGGGCACGGTGCGCTTGCGCTAGAGCGTGGCGAGGCAAGTGTGGGCGCGCCAACAACGGCATTTAACCGTTCATCAGATTGGAACAATCGAGCCTCAGCCTTGAGCGATGGGCGCTGCTGGGTGGTGCGGGAAAAAGTGAGACAAAAAATCTCACGCGTGAGCTATTGAGCCTGGCGGAAATTGCCTGTAGATTTTCTCACGCGTGAGATTTTCACAACGAGGCCAGTACCATGAAAAGCAGCTCTCCATCGAGCCCGCCCGCAGAGCCCGATACCGATTCAGCAAGCCGCAAGGGAGAGCGCTTGAAACCGCCGGTTAAAAAGCCGTCGAGCTTTTACATGAAGCAGATGCGCGCGGGGCTGGCGGCCGCCGGTTATGTGAAACACGAGACTTGGGTGCTTCCCGAAAACCGAAGCCTGCTCAAGCAAATGGAGAAACAGCTTCGCCAACCGATTCTGGCTGGCTCATTCATGTCGGAGAATTTCATGAGCGCAGGTACCAACTGGAACATCGACCGCCTCTTCAGCGCGCTGCAAGCCCTGGACGAAGTGGTCGCCAAAGACATTACGCTTTCTCTGGTTCAAGGTTCCGAGTCCAGCATCAAACTGGAAATGAACGACTTCGGGGGCTTGCCGATTTACATCGCGGTGGTGGGCGAGCAGATCATCGTCGATACCGTGCTGGTCGACGTCGAGTCCATCAACGACGTAACCGCCTTCAATGACGCCGTGCTGCGCAGCCGGGAGATGTTCCCGTTGTCGTCGATCGGTATCGAGTCCATGCCGAACGGGCAGGTTGTTTACAACATGTTTGGTGCGCTGAGTTCCGACTCCAGCCTGACCAACATCGTGACCGAGGTGAAAACCCTGGTCGATAACGTGCAGCGCGCCAGCGAAGCCTTCGAACGTTTCTTCAATTAAGTATTCGGGAGTATCCAATGACTCAGTCCATCTGGAGCAAATTGTTCACCGCGCTGCGTGGCGGTGCCAGCGAAGTCGGCGAATCGATCGTCGACCAACAGGCCCTGCGCATCCTTGATCAAGAAATTCGCGACGCCGACACAGCATTGGCCAACGCCAAGCGTGAGCTGGTGAGCATCATGGCCAAGCACAAGCTGGCAGCGGACCGCGTAGGCGAGTACGACGCCAAGATCAAAGACCTGGAATCCAAGGCGATGGCCGCTATCCAGGCCAACCGTGAAGACCTGGCCCTGGAAGTGGCCGAAGCCATTTCGACCCTGACCAACGAGCGCGACGCCGAGCAAAAGCAGACCGCCGAGTTCGGTGGCTACGCCGACAGCATGCGCAAGGACATCACCAAGGCCGAAAGCCGGATCAAAAGCCTGCGCCAGCAAGTGGACATGGCCAAGGCCCGCGAAAGCGTGCAAAAGGCCCAGGTCAGCGCGTCCGTCGCCAGCGGCGGCGCCAACGGCAAGCTGGAAACCGCCGTCGGTACACTTAACCGCCTGCAAGCCAAGCAGCAGCAACGTGCCGCTGAGCTGCAAGCCCAGGATGAACTGGCCGAGGCATCGACCGGTACTGACCTGGAACGCAAACTGCGCGAAGCCGGCATCACCCCGGACACCGGCAGCGCTAATGCGATTCTGGAGCGTCTGAAGCAAAAGTCGGCCGAGTAGCGCTTCCACTGCCCGACCCGTGGCGAGGGAGCTTGCTCCCGCTGGACTGCGTAGCAGTCCCATTTTTAGGGCCGCTGCGCAGCCCAGCGGGAGCAAGCTCCCTCGCCACAGTGACCGTGTTCTTTCTTAGCGGGCGGGCATTGACTGTGCCCTTTTTACGTCGAGGTCAGGATGGACGCCCTGAAGGGTTTCAAGACAATCGCAGGCCTGGCCGTGTTCATGGTCGCGCTGCAACTGCTCAATGTCGCCACCGGTTACAGCCTCATGGCATTCGGGCTGATCCCGAGGACCGTGCAGGGCCTGTTCGGCATCCTCACCTCACCGTTTCTGCACGCCTCCTTTGCCCACCTGAGCGCAAACCTGATTGCGTTTGTGGTGCTGGGCACCCTGGTCATGGCCGAAGGGCTCAACCGTTTCATAACCGTCAGCGCGATTATTATCCTGCTGGGCGGTTCGCTGGTCTGGCTGTTCGGGTTTACCGGCGTACACGTCGGTGCCAGCGGCTGGGTCTTTGGGCTATGGGCCTACCTCTTGTCGCGCGCCTGGTTCCACAGGAGCTGGAGCAACCTGTTAATCGCCGGTGTGGTGGCGGTGTTTTATGGCGGGTTGATCATGGGGTTTGTGCCGCGCCAGGGGATTTCCTTCGAAGGGCATCTGTTTGGTGCGCTCGCCGGCTTTATTGCTGCCAAGGTACTTCTCTCAACACCGCGCAGCAGGTTTAATGCCGGGTGAACGCACTTGCGCCTACCGACGCTGAGGCGATGGCGTCAGGAATCAAATACCCAGGGAGTCAGGGGCGACATGTCGAATTTTCTTGTGTGGCGCTCGGGCGTCATCTTCCGCTTTTATTGTTTCTCATCTATTCCCTTCTCTATCGCTTCCACCCACCTCAAGGAACTCTCCAATGGGATGGTTTAAACAGTTGATGGGGCTTGAGGCCCCACAAACGAATGCCGAGTCAATATCGCCGCTGCCGACCACCGGCCCGCTAGGCCTGGCGCCCGGCAAAGGCGTGATGTTCGACACCACCCTGAAATTGTTGCTCGATGGGAAAACCTCGGTGGTGATCCCCGGCTCCCAGGAAGTCTGGGCCAACGGCACCGTTGACCTCGGGCAATCGACCTGGCTGTCGCGCTACTACATGAACGACGAAGATTACTGGCTGCAGGTGCACACCACCGGCGAAGTCGCCGGGCAGGTCGAGTCGGTGATCCTGTTCAATTACTTGAGCTACGTCACCCTCAGCAGCGAAGCGGAACTGCGTCGGCTGGCAGGCCCACAAAGCCTGATCGGGCTACCGACTTACACCCACAACGGCGTCGAATACACCCGTGTTTGGGGCAGCGAAGCCGGCCAGACCGAATTGGTGGCGATGAGCGAGCGCGTGATAAACCCGGAAGACGCCTACAACGTCGAGCACCGTTCGATGCTGTACGCCCGTGACACCGGCCTGACCGATCGCCGCGAGTTCCTGCTGTTTTCCGTCGAAGAAGATGCCGAGGGTGGCATCAGCCTGAGCACGTCGCTGGGCATTTCGCTGTACACAACCGACCTGACTGCGCTCTAAAAAAGGAAGCCATCCATGCTAGAAGCTCTCTCCATCTCCCTGAACAAAGCGGCTGTGCTCGGCTTTGTCATCTACATCCTGGGGGCTGCGGTGCTGTTCGCGCTGTTCCAGTTCATCTACACCCGCATCACTCCGCACAAGGAGTTCGAACTGATCCGCGCCGGCAACGTTTCGGCGTCGGTCGCCCTGGGCGGCGCGATCATTGGCTTCGCTATTCCGGCCAGCAATGTGATTGCCTACTCCATCAGCCTGCTGGATTTTGTCGTCTGGTCGGTGATCGCCGCCGTCGTCCAACTGCTGGCGTTTCTGCTGACCAGCCTGGTGCTCAAAGGCACGTCCGAGCGCATCAAGAACGGCGAAGTCGCGGCCGGCATCTACGTGGCCGCCGTGGCTATCAGCGTCGGCATGCTGAACGCCGCGTGCATGACGCCCACCCAGTACTGATTGCGCACGGAGCTCTCGATGAAACGAAGCAAGTACGTCCAGCTGTCGCTGGCAGCGTCGGTCGCCATGGCGATATCCGGCTGCGGGCCGACCGAAAAAACCTACGATTTGCAGAAGAAGTACAACTTCCAGTCGGTACAGCAGTGCGCCGATGAAAAGCTGCCGGTCGACGTCTGCTCCGACGCCTACATGACCGCCATGGCCGAGCACCGCCGCATCGCGCCGGTGTACGACAGGCAGACCGATTGCGATGCCGACTTTGTCGCCGACTGGTGCCAGCAAGACTCCTCCGGCAAGTTCATCCCAAGGCTGGGCGGTTTCGAACTGACCGCCGAAGGCCAGGTGACCCAATCCCAGGTCGATGCCGCCAATGCCCAAGTCGCCGGTTCGCAAGCCAACAGCGGTGGCTCAGGTTTCTCCACCAGCAGCCTGCTGACCGGCCTGTTGATCGGCAACATGCTCAGCAACAATCGCAACAGCTACCGCTCCGAGCCGGTGTACCGCTACCGCGATGATCGTGGCAATTACGGCAACTCGACGCTCAACCAGCGTGTCTCCAACGGGGCGACCTTTGGCCGTTCCAACCAGGCCCGATATGGCAGCAGCAATTACTCCAACACGCTGCGCTCCTCCAGCAAACCGGTGAACGTTGCGTCGTCCACCTCCCGTGGCGGTTTTGGCAGCAAAGCCAGCGCCCGCAGCGGCTGGGGCGGCGGTGGTTCGAGCAGTTAAGGAAGCCAGGCCATGAAGAAGATCCACTGCGCAGAACGTCATGACTGGAAACAGACCGCCGACAGCCTCGGCTTCCTGTTCCATACTATCGACGGCGAACCCTACTGGGACGAAAGCGCGTACTACCAGTTCACGCTCCAGCAAATTGAGCGCGACCTCGAAGACCCGACCACCGAGATCCATGACATGTGCATGGACCTCGTGGCCCGCGTGGTGCAGAACGAGGAACTGCTGGAACGCCTGAGCATTCCCGCGCCGTTCTTCGACATGATCCGCACTTCTTGGCTCGAAGGCCACCCGCACCTGTACGGGCGCATGGACTTCTCCTACAACGGCAGCGGCCCAGCCAAACTGCTCGAGCTCAACTACGACACACCCACCAGCCTCTACGAAGCGGCGGCGTTTCAGTGGGGCTGGCTGGAACAATGCATCGAACGCGGCCTGCTGCCCAAGCACGCCGACCAGTTCAACAGCATCGACACCAAGCTGCATCAAGCTTTCGCCCAATTGCAGCTCAACCAGCCGTTCTACTTCGCCTCGATGAAAGACTCGATCGAAGACAAAGGCACCACCGACTACCTGCGCCTGGTCGCCGAAAAAGTCGGCATCGAATCCCGCCACATCGATATCGAAGACATCGGCCTCACCAGCGAAGGCCGCTTCGTCGACCTTGAGGATCGCTGGATTCCCCACCTGTTCAAACTGCACGCCTGGGAGTTCATCTTCCACGAACCCTTCGGCGCCGCGATTGCCCAGAGCGACACCCAGTTCTTCGAGCCCGCGTGGAAAGCCATCCTCTCCAACAAAGGCATCCTGCCGCTGCTGTGGGAGTTCAATAAAGGCCACCCGAACCTGCTTGCCTCCCACCTGGACCCCGACCCCGGCAAAGCCGTGCCAAAGGGCTGGGTGCGCAAACCGTTCTTCTCCCGCGAAGGCGCCAACATCGAACTGCAAACCGACGACGGCCTGATCGTAAAAGAAGACGGCCCCTACACGGACGCGCCGTTTATCCTTCAAGAATTTGCGCCGCTGCCGAGGTTTGGCGACAGCTACACACTGATCGGCTCCTGGGTCATCGCTGACCAAGCCGCAGGCATCGGCGTGCGCGAAGACAACAGCCTGATCACCAAGGACTCAAGCCGGTTTCTACCGCACCTGATCCTCGACTGAACCACCCCAATTGCAACGCAGCAAAGCCCAAATGTGGGAGCGGGCTTGCCCGCGATGACGGTATGTCAGCCACCGAATGTAGTGACTGATTCACCGCCATCGCGGGCAAGCCCGCTCCCACAGGTTAAAGCCGCTCAACCTCACCCCTGACGCGCTGCCAGCACCGAATAGCTGTTCATCAAGTTCCGATAGTTAGGAATCCGCTGCGACAACAAATTCCCCAGCCCCTCGATATCGTTGCGCCAGTCACCCTGCAACTCACACGCCACCGAAAACCAATTCATCATCTGCGCTCCCGCTTGCACCATCCGGCTCCACGCCGCCTGCTGCACCGTCGTATTAAACGTACCCGACGCATCCGTCACCACAAACACCTCAAACCCCTCCGCCAGCGCCGACAACGTCGGGAACGTCACACACACATCCGTCACCACACCCGCAATAATGATCTGCTTACGCCCAGTCGCCTTGACCGCCTTGACGAAATCCTCGTTGTCCCACGCATTGATCTGACCAGGGCGAGCGATATAAGGCGCATCCGGAAACATCTCCTTCAACTCCGGCACCAACGGGCCGTTGGGGCCTTGCTCGAAGCTGGTGGTGAGGATGGTCGGCAAGTTGAAGAACTTGGCGACGTCCGCCAGGGCCAGCACGTTGTTCTTGAACTCGTTGGGGGAGAAGTCCTGTACCAGCGAGATCAGGCCGGTTTGGTGGTCGATCAGCAGAACAATGGCGTCGTCTTTGTTCAAGCGGCTGAGGGTTGGAGTGCTCATGGTTGAAGTCCTTTTTTGATTGGGTTGGTTTGGCGTTGCGTTCAACATGGGCACAGATTAATGGGAGGGTTGGACGTGATAAATCGGCTGGCATGTGTCTTACCGTCAACTTAAAAAGGACAATCAAACTGACGGAACAAACACCGGGACTTTTTGGCCGCTCGGCGTGGGCGCAAACGCCACCTTGAGCCGTTGCCCGATGCACAAGCGGTGCGCAGCCTCACACTGGATGACCGACAACATCGTTGGCCCTTCGTCGAGCGTCACGTAGGCAATGCAATGCACGTCGTCTGCGCGCCCGCTATAGCTGAAGCTGTACAAGGTGGCGCCACCGCTGGCGACGATCCAATCGGTTGCGGTGCTGCCGGTGAACGGGCTGTGATCGCGGGGGTAGTAGTAGGCCTTGCCGGTGTCCAGGCAACGGCGTAGCAACAGTTGGTCTTGATTGGCGGCAGCCCAGAAGGGCGCACTTTCCGCGGTGATGTGCGGTGAGGTCAGTGGCATATCAAAGGCGCTCCAGTATGAGTGTGGCGCTGCCGTGGCGTGAGCCCAGCAGGCCGCCGGTGCCGTGGGCCAGAGCCAGTGCGCAATGAGGCCGTTGAACGGCCGGGTGTGCTTCGCCGCGCAACTGGCGCACAGCCTCAATTAGCCTGGCCATGCCGCCGCGATGGCCGGGGTGGTTATTGCACAGGCCGCCGCCGTCAGTGTTTACCGCCAAGGGGCCGACACCGCTGATCAACTTGCCGTCGCTGACAAAGGCGCCGCCCTGGCCAGGGGCGCAAAAACCGAGGTTTTCCAGCTGGATCAATACGGTGATGGTGAAGCTGTCGTACAGCGAGGCGTAGTCAATATCGCCAGGTGTGAGGCGCGCCTCGCCAAATGCATCGGCGCCGGATTGCGCGCCACCTGAGGTCAGCAGGTCGAAGTAACCGCCGTTCAGATGGTTAATCGCATAGCCCGAACCGATAGGCGTAATCAGCGGCCGTTTGAGCGAGCGCGCAATGGCCGGATGTGCCAGCACCAGGGCGCCGCCGCCGTCGCTGATCACGCAGCAGTCCAAGCGCCGCAAAGGGGCGGCGACCCAGGGTGAACTCAGTACGTCTTCCACCGTCACCACATTACGCAACATGGCCTGCGGGTTGTGCTGGGCATGGTGCGATGCCGCGACTTTTATCCAGGCCAATTGCTCGGCCGTGGTGCCGTGTTCGTACTGATGGCGCATGGCGCACATCGCGTAGCGGTTGACCACGGCAGCGCCATAGGGCGTTTCAAACGGTGCTTCACAGGCGCTGTACGCTGGGTCTAATGCGCTGCTTTGCGGACGTTGGCGCTCGGCACGCGGGCGCCCGGCCTGGGTGATCAAGGCGACACGGCAGCGCCCATCGGCGATGGCGCGTGTAGCCTGGGCGACTTGATGCATGTAGGACGAGCCCCAACTTTCCGTCGTATCCAGGTGCCGTGGCTGGATACCCAGGTACTCGACCATGGAGAACGGCCCTACGCCTGGCGCTCCCCAGCCCGGTACATCGCTGGCGCAGAAATAGCCGTCGACATCACTGAGGCTCAGCCCCGCATCCTCCAGTGCGCCGCGTGCCACATCGGCATGCAACTGCGCCAGGGAGCGGTCCGTGGCGTGGCGGGTAGGGTGTTCATAGGCACCCACGATATAAGCTTTACCCCTCATGGCTGACGGCTCCGGGCGGCGTATTCGATAAAGAACTCAAGCGCCTGCGGGTCACGCATGGCGCTGGGGTTGGCGACTTTCTGCGGGTCGTGTCCCATCAGGATCCGGCGTACCGGCACTTCCATTTTTTTCCCGGTGAGGGTGGTGGGAATCAGCGGTACAGCCAGGATGCAGTCCGGCACATGCCGAGGTGTGCACGCCAGGCGCAGGCAGTCGTTCACGCGTTGCTGCAAAGGCTCATCCAACACCGCGTCGGCACGCAGCTGTACAAACAGCGGCATAAAGAAACCGCCCTCGGGCAAATCAAGGTTAACGATCAGTGCATCCTCGATTTCTGCGATGTGCTCCAGCGCCCGGTAAATCTCTGCCGTGCCGATCCGCACGCCAAAGCGGTTCAGCGTCGCATCGGAACGCCCCAGCACCTGGCAGCCGCCGCGAGCATTGAGCAAAAAGAAATCCCCATGGCGCCACACGCCCGGCCACGGCTGAAAGTAGCTGTCGCGATAGCGCTCTCCCGTGGGGTCATTCCAGAAATACACCGGCATCGACGGCATGGGCGACCTCACCACCAGCTCGCCGACTTGATCGATCACCGGTTGGCCGTGCGCATCAAACGCATGGGCATCCACCCCCAGGGCGCGCGCCTGGATCTCGCCGGCATACACCGGCAAGGTCGGTACGCCACTGACCAAACCGGTGCAGATATCCGTACCGCCGCTGCCCGTGTTGACCCACACCGCCGTGCTCAGGTTGCGGTAAAACCATGCATTACACTGCGGTGAAACCGGCGACCCCACCGGCATTACCGTGCGCAGTGCGTGCAGGTCAAAACGCTCGCCGGGCACCACCCCCTCGCGTTGCATCAGTTCAATGTAGGTGGGGCTGGTGCCGAAAAAACTCGCGCGGCTGTCTTGCAGGATTTGCCACAGCGCATCGGTGCCTGGCCAGGTGGGATGGCCGTCGTAAAGCACCGGGCGTACACCGCAGAGCAAGGCACTGAACAAGGTGTTCCACATCATCCAGCCGGTGGTGGTGAAAATGAAGGCGGTGTCACCCGCACGAAAATCCAGGTGCAGATGCAGTGCTTTGAGCTGCTCCAGCAGAACCCCGCCATGGCTGTGAACGATGGCTTTGGGCACCCCCGTGGTGCCGGACGAGAACAGTACCCATAACGGATGATCGAAGGGGACTTGCTCGCACTGGAAATCGGCGGCGGGCACGCTGGGGCGCAGGCGCAAGCTGTGCCAGTCGATGGCGTTAGGCAGCGTCAATGGCTCATCAGCAAACAGCGCCGGCAGCACAATCACCTGTTGGATACTGCCCAACTCGCCGACGATCTGCCGGACCTGGTCGCGCCGGTCAAACACCTTGCCGCCATACCGGTAACCGTCCACCGCCAACAGCACTTTCGGCGCTAATTGCCGCACCCGATCCAGCACACCCTCGCTGCCGAAATCCGGCGAGCAACTGGCCCAGATCGCACCGATGGCTGCGCAGGCACATAGCGCAATCATCGCCTCGGGAATGTTTGGCAGGTAAGCCACCACGCGATCACCGGGCACTACGCCGAGCTCTCGCAGATAGCTGGCGAGCGTGCGCACCTGGTCGCAGAACTCGACCCATGGCAAGCCCTGCAACGCAGCGGATTCGCTCAGGTAGAGCAGCGCATCGCCTTGCCGTTCGTTGCGCAAAATGTGTTCGGCAAAATTCAGCTGCGCGCCGGGAAACCACTCTGCACCTGGCATCGTACGTTCACCCAGCACCGCGTGGTACGGGCTACTGGTCTGCACCTTGAAGTGGTCCCAGATCGATTGCCAGAAAGCGTCCAGATCATCGACCGACCACTGCCATAGCCCGTGGTAGTCGACAAAACTCAGCCCGCGCTCGCGTTTGAGCCAAGCCAGGTAATGCGTGAGGCGGGTATGTTGGATATGTTCAGGGGAGGGCTGCCAAAGCCGTTGGCCCTGGACCACTTCGTTGAATGCAGTCGCCACGATTAAAGACCTCTGACGTTTTTGTTTTTAGGGTCATGGGGTATTCATGCGTGACGGACTGTAGCGATAAATTGTACGACGTACAATTGATGGGCTTTCTGATTATGTTGTGCGATTTTTCAGCGACGCGATGCCAGGGTTTCCAGGCCGCAGAGGAAGGTGTCGACATAAAACGCAAAGCTCTCATGCAGCGGCGCGTGCACACCATTTTGCCAGCGCAGGCTGAAACCTCGGTTGCTGAGCTGGTCCATGTTCTGCGCAAGGGTCGGGTGCTGCTCGGCGTCAACGGCCTGCAGGCTTTCCTGTACTTGCTTCTGCCACGCCTCGGTGTTCTCCGGCAGCGGGGCGAACTCCAAGGTGGTGAAACCGGCAAGGGCGGCGATAAATGTGTTGTAGGCGCCAGCCAATGAATGCCCGCTGAAACCCGCTTGCTGCAACGCTGCCAATACGCCTTCCACCAACTTGAAGTCGGTGCGGGTGTTGGAGACCAGTTGCGCACCGAGTAACGGCGCCACATTCGGGTGCTGGTGCACAGCGTTATGGCAATTAACCAGAGTGGCGCGAAGGTAGTCCTGCCAGCGCTCCTGAGGCTGCGGTGCCACCTGTTCGAGGACTTTGGCCAACACTTCGCTCAACAGCAATTCACGTGACGAGACGTACCAGTAAATGGCCGTGGGGTACACGCCCAGGCTATTTGCCAAGTTGCGCAGGCTGCATTTTTCCAGGCCTTCGCGGTCGATCAATGCCAATGCGGCGGCGATAATCGTGTCTTTATTCAGTTGGTTTTGCGGGTCTTCGCCAACGGTTTTTTTACGCCTGCCTCGTGGGTTTGCGGTTTTGCTGGTCATGGACGTTGTTCCGGTTGAGCGACGGCGAAAGGATAGCCGGTCGTCGATTCGCTGTCGCTCTTCCAGGCGCGGCGTCAGTCTCTGGTCAACATGCCTCCATAGCGTTCTACAAATGCCTGTGTAGCGTTAACCAGCCGATTCATTTCGTGCTCGGTCAGCGGCAGGCTCAACGCAAACAGCCCGCGCCGTGCACTGTAGATCCCACATTCAAGCAGGTGAAAAAAGAACAGGTCCCGTAGGCGGTTTCGGTCCGTTGGGATATCCGTGGGCCGAAGAATCGGCAAGCCTGTGGGATGCAGGTTCATCACTGAACCCTGCCCGGTAAACTGCATCGGCATGCAGGCGAGCACCTCGTTCAGTTGCTCGCGCAACCGGTCGCCCCTTGCATTCAACGCAATGGCTTGCTCACGGGTATACACCTGCTCCAATCCAGCGATACCCGCCGCCATGGTCAGTACGTTGTTGTTAAAGGTACCTGCGTGAGAGAGGCTGCCATGGCGCGGATCGAACTGCGCCATGATGTCTCGTCGGCCGCCCAGCATTCCACAGGGCATCCCACCGCCGAGGTATTTGCCCAGGGTCATCAGGTCAGGCGTTATACCGAGCTTTTCCTGTAAACCGCCTGGGCCAAGGCGTGAAGTCATCACCTCATCGAACACCAGCAGTACCCCATGCGCACGGCTCAACGCGCGCAAACCCTCGAGAAAGCCCGGCGCGGCGCAGATACAGCCACCAGCGCCCAACATCGGCTCCACGAGGATCGCCGCACACGCGCCAGGGTGCTCAAACAGCAAACGCTCGACACTGCGTAGATCGTTGTAATCCGCCAGGTACACGCGGTGGGGCACATTCATCGGCGTGCCTGGCCCGGCAAAACTCAGCACGCCGCCGTGATAACCGCCGTTAAACGCGATGACGCCATCGCGCCCGGTATAGGCCCGTGCCGCCGCCAGCGCGAGCAGATTCGCCTCGGTACCGGAATTGGTAAAGCGCACCTGTTCGATACAACCGAAGCGCTCCACGATCAGCGTTGCCAACCGCGCTTCCAGTTGCGTAGGGGCGCTGAGGTTCAGCCCGTTTGCCATCGCCGTCGTCAGTGCCTGGGTGATCACCGGGTGGGAGTGCCCATACAGCGCTGCGGTGTATTCGGCGAGAAAGTCGACATAACGATGCCCGTCCAGGTCATCCAGAAAACAGCCCGTCCCGCCCGACATCACCAACGGAAACGGTTCATAAAACAGCACTGAGCGCGTATTGCCACCCGGCATTACCCGCGCGGCCACGTCCAGTTGCCGGGCGCTGTTGGGGTTGGCGTGGGTATAGCGGTTGATGCAGCGCTGCAACACGGACCTATCAGGCGCTGTGAACATCGCTCACCTCCTTGGATGCGTTGCGCTTCGGATACACCAGCAGCAACAGCGCAAACCAGGCCGCCGCCACATAAAACGCCGTGCGCGTCTCCGGGTCGCGAATCACCAGCACCGTCAACCCAGCCAAAGACAACAGTACCAACACGCTGCTGCCCCGAGCCCACGGCAAGCGATACGCCATCAGCGGCAACTCACCGCGCTGCACCTTGCGTCGATACGCCATATGCGTGGTGATGATCACCGCCCACACCCAAATCAACAGGCCCAAAATGCCGGTGATCAATAGGTTGAAAATACGTTCCGGCATCAAATAGTTCAGCAAGACCCCCACCAGCAAAATCGCGGTCGACACCATCAAGCAACGCGCCGGCACCTGGCGCGGGCTTAACACCTGCAATTGACGGGGTGCCTGCTGAATATGCGACAGCGCAAACAACATCCGGCTGGTGGCAAACAACCCGGTATTGCACGACGACGCCAGCGCACTGATCACCACAAAGTTGATCAGCCCGGCCGCAATCCCCAGGCCAATGCTGTCGAACACCCTCACAAACGGGCTTTGCGAGGTATCGATCTGGTTCCAGGGATAAAGGGCCATGATCACCGCGATCGACCCGATATAAAAAATAGCCATCCGCCAGATGATGCTATTGATCGCTCGCGGCAATGTGCGCTCCGGGTTGGCCGTTTCCGCAGCCACCAAGCCAATCACCTCGACCCCGGCAAAGGTAAACGCCGCCAACGGTATCGCGTACCAAAAGCCACTCCAGCCATTCGGGAAAAACCCACCGTGCCGCCACAGGTTGGTGATTGAAGGGGTGGTTTGCGACGACGTATCGAGCCCGAATATCAGAATCGCCAAGCCTGCAGCAATCAGCCCGACAATCGTCACCACCTTGATCAACGCCAGCCAGAACTCCACCTCGCCAAACGTCTTCACCGCAAACAAATTGATCACCATCAACACCACCGTGGTGACCAACGCCGGAATCCACTGCGCCAACTCCGGGAACCAATATTTCATCAACAAGCCGATCCCCGTAACCTCCAGCACCCCCACCAGAATCCAGATCAACCAATACGACCACCCCGTGATAAACGCCACCCGCGGCCCCAAAAACTCCTCCGCATACGTCGCAAACGACCCGCTACCGGGCCGATACAACGACAACTCCCCCAGCGCCCGCGCAATCAAATAAACCATCCCCCCACACAACGCATACGCCAGCAACAACGCCGGTCCCGCCGTGGCAATTGCCTTACCCGAACCCAGAAACAAACCGGCCCCAATAATGCCGCCGATAGCAATCAACATCACATGACGCTCCTTGAGCGACCGCGCCAAGCCATGGTTGGAAGAGTGAAGCGGTGGTGTGGACATCAGCATTCCCCGAGCTGTATTGCACAGCAGTAGTGAGGTGGCCCGGCTCAGACCGGATTTTATTGTACGGTGTGCAATAAGCAGGTTTTGGGCCAAATATTAAACGCGGCGGCAAGCGGTTTTTAAACGGGCTGTTTAGATATGTTTGTAGGAAGGTTCGTTGGGGCGATGTCGATTGGGGCGAGGGTGAAAGCGTGTCACCTGGGGAAACAGATGGGTGGGGGGGATACGGTCGAGAATCAGGGGTGATTTTCAAGGGCCAGCAGGGCGGATCCCTTTCATTTGAAGGACGTTTCCTAGAGAATTCCAGTCGCTTGCGCCAGCTAAATTCCGCGACTAGGCTGCGTTCCGTCACTGTTTTTTCAGTGATCGGGTTTAGTCGCCCGGATTCGATTGGCGCATAAGCAATTCATGAGTCAGGCCCCCCTTCGCCTGCATCTTATGGTGGCTGTGCGCAGGGCACCTCCGGGTGCGCCGGGTTCCCAATCGACCGGTCGACTAACCTGCGTACAGCTGCCGCCTTTCGTTTAGTCGCGGATCTTGGCAGCTCCAAATTATCGATTGGAGTTTTGCTATGGATAACGTTGTTTCGGATTTGCCCTCATCGGCTGCGACCAAGCCATTTACTGTTAATGAAGAACTGAGCTTTGAAGATGCCTGGGTGCGCGTAGCCGAGCTGTTGCAGTGTGCGGTGGCTACATCGCAGGCACTGGGTGAACCGCTGGGTGCGCCGCACAGGGCGGTAATGCATTTGGTGGAGATGGCGAAGATGGTGGCGGATCGGGCTGTGGAGTGTATGCAGCCTGGATAACGCACCAGAGAGGCGGGTGAGGCAATAAGCGGCTCCAGTAGTCCGACAACTGTTGGACTACTGGATTGTGATTCTTACAGGCATTAAAAAGCCGGCTTGTGGCCGGCTTCTATAGCTTCTATTACCGTCCAGCAGTGTCCGCACAACCCTTTGTTTACCTAAGAAAAAACGGTTGTCTCATCCATTAGCGTCCATTACGATTCGGGAAAATCCGCTCGATAAGTGTGGGTCAAGGTGTGGGTATGGAGAAGCCAGAATGGCGGGATTGAACGCGCTTAGGATTCAGAGCCTGACCAAGGCGGGTCTTGCAGGTATGACTGGAGATGGTAGAGGGCTATATCTTCAGATCAGTAAGACAGGGGGGGTAAGCTGGATCTACCGCTATAAAATCGAAGGGAAAAGTCGGTACATGGGGCTTGGCCCATTTCCCACCATCGGCCTTAAGGACGCTCGAAAGCTTGCAGATGACGCAAGGCATGCGGTTGCACTGGGCATCGATCCCCTGGACGCGCGTGAGTCCCACAAAGAATCAAAGCGAAAGGCCGCGAATGCCAAAGAGGCCAGGAAGGTTACGTTCCAAGCTGCCGCAGAGGGGTACCGAGAAAGGCAGGGGTCAGGATGGTCGGAAAAATGGTACAGAGGTTGGTGGAGAAAGCTTGAACTGTATGTTTTCCCTGTTATTGGCATGACACCTGTGGCCGAGATTGATACTCCGTTAGTGCTCAAGATACTCGCACCTATATGGAGCTCTAAAACCCGCACCGCTGACGAGGTACGGGGGCAAATTGAACAAATCTTAGACGCAGCTAAAGCACTGGGCTGGAGAGACGGGGAAAACCCGGCTAGATGGCGGGGACATCTAGAAAATCTTCTCAGTAGGGCAGATAAGAAAAAGGCGAGGGAGCGCGAGCATTTTCCAGCTATGAAATGGCGGGAGGTACCATTCTTAATGTCCAAGCTCGCAGCTATTTCAACGCGCGATGCTTACGCGGCTCGCCTCCTGATACTCACTGGCGCCCGTAGCAAAATGGTTCGCTTCGCCAGATGGGACGAGCTCGACTTGGAAGCCAAAGTCTGGTCGCTCTCAGCACTCAGGATGAAAACGAATGCTGCTTTTCAAATCCCATTAGCAGACGAAGTAGTGGAGCTAATGAAGGAACTGAAGCAATCATCTACTTCAGATTACGTATTTCCAGGGCAAGGAAAAACTGGAGTGATGCACGCAAATGGAGTCCGAAATTTGCTGCATGGGCTGGGCCATGCAGATATTACTAGGCATGGCTTCCGTAGCTCATTTCGGGATTGGGCTGCGGAGAGTACGAATTTTCCTCGCGAAATTTGTGAGATGGCGTTGGCGCATGACGAGCGTACCCAGACGGAGAGCGCCTATAATCGATCAGATTTTTTTGTGAAGCGCGGGCAGCTAATGAAGGCATGGGCAAAATTTGCTGTAAGTAAGTCTCACCCAGCTGCCGCTGGGTTGTTGCCAGGAAAGATGGCATGAAGCGAGAGGCCACACCAACTTACAAGCTAGTGGGCGCGGCTATCACGAAACTCGGCCATGTGATTGATGATGAGTTGGCGAGGGCCGGCCCTAAGCAAATTTCATTTGCCAGGATGAACGAAATTGCTGAAACCATTTGCTTGATATTGGGGGAAGATGAGGCCAAGCCGCAAATTGTCAGAGGGTTTCGCACGGGCTTGGCCGAGCTGGAGCGAATTGCTGTAGAGAATCCCAAGCTGAAGAGCGAGGTCGCTAGGGCATCTCAAAAGGTCATGATTGCGATGTTCAAGGTTGCGATAGTCGTAGCCCGCGAGCGTATGAGAGCAGAGGTACGCCGAATAGCTCCACTTGCCAACCGTAATGGCCGGAAAGAGCCCGCTATGGCAAGGGCGAGGGAGTTGGCTCAAGAAATGTGGGCTGCCGATCTGGGTCAGGAGATTCGGAGCAGTACCATGGCTGACAAAGTCTACAGAAGGCTTGCTGATGAGGGTATGGCTGATCTCCTTCCCGACTCTGCAGAGCGCATCAAGGTATGGATAAAGCCCGTGGCCCCTGACTACGCAAGGAGGGGAGGTCGTAGGAAAACACCTCGCCCGTGACGGATATGGGTATTCTCGATACGGAGGGGGATTTTCTGTTTCTGAGAAATCCATAAAGATCACGGTCAACAACCTTAGCCTGCTATGGCATTGGAGCTTGACCGTGAATCGTCGCTATATTATGCGTTTGCCGGAAGTTATCCAGGCGACTGGTTACAGGCGCTCATCTATTTACCAAATGATGCAGCAAGGGAAGTTTCCTAAGCCGAAGCCCCTTGGCGCTCGTGCGGTGGGATGGAGTTCTGAAGAAGTTCAGGAGTGGGTAGACGCGTGCTTGCGGGCGGATCTGGCATCTTGAACGGCACCAGCGGTTCTGTGGTAGCCAGAAAAGCCAATCCCGCAGATGTATTTTCCGATATTTTTCCGACTGGGCCTCAAGATGGTTTCTACTTCGAAACCGTCAGTGATTATGGCGGCTATGATGGTTGGGATAAGGACATATTTTTTACCATCCTTCCGAATCCAGAATCCGCTCTGGATCAAATCGCGCAGTACGATGAAGATGAGCTGACCCAGCTTGCTAGGGTAATTGCCCTTTCGCATCGTCAGTACCTGGCAATGGCTACAGACGCCGAAAAAAATCTCCATGTCCAACTACCTCATGCGTTTGAAATAAAAGTCCCTATATCGAAGAAATCTACGATGGCCGGTTTGGTCGGTAGGCTCAGCGACGCGAGGTGGTGGCGCCGACAGATCAACAGGTTGGCGGACAACCGGCGTGAGCACTTGGCGCAAATCAACCGCAAGCTCGGACGGAGAGAAGCCGAGCAATGTTGTAGTGATGCCACTCTCTCGATCATGAGGGCTCGTAAGAGGAAGACCGATAAGTTTTTGGGTAATACCTACAGGGTAGTGTCCGAGACCGTTGGTCTTGGAAATCCCAGAGTTTTTTCGCTCCTTGAAGTTGCGCAATCTCAGCAGGCTAATCGCATACATGAATTGTACGTGGATATTAAAGCTATGGAGAAAATCGCGACTGACAGGGGATGGGCATGGGTGTTTATCACCCTGACAGCCTCGTCGGAGTACCACTCCAATCCTGCGCTCGGGAGGAACGTCTATAACGTTGATCTTAGGCCGAGTGATGCTAACAAAGCTATCGGAAGGGATTGGGTGGCTATCGGAAACGCATTGAAGGAACGAGGGTTCAAGCCCAGCGAGACATACTTCGGTTTTCGCGTCACAGAGGTACATGAAGACGGATGCCCTCATTGGCATATCCTGGTTTTCCATACTCAGGGCGTGATGGAAGTTATTGAAATGACAATCAAGAGACTTTACCAAGATAGACCTCCTTCATACTTCGAAAACAACAAGGATAAAATCCTGCGGGTGGGACTACCCAAAGGGGCGCAATCAGCTGCAAGTGCGGCGAGCTATATCTACGGGTATCTAGCGTTTGCGCTTGCTGGCGGTGGGGAGTCCGCCCAGAACTCTGGAGCCGCGTATAGGTATCAATGCGCCATTCGAGCGATGAGTGCTAGGCAATATCAGCTATTTGGTATTAATGGGGCGCGTGGAAAGCTGAGAGCCTTAGCTAAGGTCAAGAGAATTCGTGCCTGTCCGGAAAATATTGTGAAACTTGCAAGCCAGCTTCACGTTGACAATGGAGTGGACGGGCGGAATGAAATGCAATTGGATGCCAGGGTGGATTTTCTACTCGGCGCTGCTAATAAGGTTCAACTTATTAAAGAAACTGTACTTAACTCTTTTGGTGAGCCTGTGAAGCGAACTGTCGCCATCAGGCATCTGGATGATGACGATTCGGTGATGATCTTGGGTTTGAGTGACGAAATTGACGCAGAGGTGGCAAGGAGACTTCTTGGTCAAGAAAATTAGACTGGAACGCAGTTGTTGTTAATTATTCAAGTAAGGCGACTTAGTAGTCATCAGGGTGGCGAATGAATACGTATAAGCTTAGTGGTCAGCATTTCCAGGCTGAGAATGCCGTTCCGCTGCAAAGCGGCACGACCAAGAAAATTTTGCTCAATCCGAAGTTGCCAGGACATTTCTATAGTTTGGCTATTAAGGAGCGCAGTAAGAAGGAGTTGGAGTTGTGGGAGGGGCATCCTTACATTGAGTCCGAACCTAACGCTGCTTGGCCTTCTGAGACGCGCTACACAGTCCATTGTCTCGACGGCGGCGCATGGGATAGGCCAACCACTTGGGGATGGTTCGATACGCTTGATGAGGCCATGGAGTGCGTTGAAAAAGGCCCGGTTTGGAGGCGTAAATAAGAACTTCCTCTGCCATAAGACTGCCATGTTTGCTATCGCGAACTGGCAACTATCCCTGACGGCGCGCCAGGGTCATGACTGGTGTGCGGGCCGGACTAGCCGGGCATGGCAGAATGATCAAGTTCCTTTTGTGGGGCTAGACCGTGCTGCTCAGCTGGTTTGCCCTGGAGCATCTCCAGCCGCCTCTCCAGTGTGTCCCTTTCAGCTTCCAGAGCAAAGACCTTATGCACAACGGCGCTGACCTCTCGCTCGCGCTCTATGAGCGCTCGTGAGCGGCGTGCTAGCTCATCCTCTGCATGCTTCAAAAGAAGTCGCTTATGTTCGTAAACCTCCAGCCGGCCACCGAGCGTCTCAGCATTCTTGCTGATTGTCTTGCTGCTGGACATCAGGTTTTTCCTCATTGTTGACGCTAATGCGGCACTCTGAGCCTGTGCTTTCGTAAGGGCCTCAGCTTCGCGCCATGCCGCCGTCTTGATGCCCAGGGCTGCCGCAGCGTAATCTTTTGCCTTTAGCTTCGGGGCTGACCCTGCGTTGTTCAGGGCCGTATAAAAACTCTTGATATCCTGGTGCTTGGCTTTGCTGCCCTCAGTGCCTCTCTCTAGACCTCTTTTTTTGCCGCACGCCTCAAAGAAATCAGTTTGCATTTTTCTCATTTTTTGTGGCCCTCCGAGGAAGTCGCGGCAGGACAAACGATTATCGGCGGTCATTGGCGCAACGTATGCCACCAGGTGTGGGGTGGTTTCATCGAAATGGACTGCCGAAGAGATAACATTATCCTTGCCGTGACGCTGCTGAAGCCATCTCAGTGCGTCGTTGAAATATCCGTTCCCCATGTCATCCAGACTACCTCCGTGGCGCTTAAACGCTTCAGGGGAGGCTGTGATCATATATTCAATACAAAGTACCGACCGGGCTTTAATCTTTTCAGGCAGGCGTTGCCGCAGACGCGCTTTCAGATCTTCTGAATTTGTCGCGCCGACGACTTTGTTTTTAATAGCCATTGCAGGGTCGGCATTTGGAGTGAGCTGCTCCCGGAAAGTGTGTTTTCCAGAACGCGCTACAGCGTCCATAGACTTCAGTTTGCTTGTAGGGATGATTGCGAAACTCACCGGGTGTACCCGTCATTGCGGTCACTCTCAATTCGAAACTGCCTTTGCCACGATGGGACGTATTTGTTCGGAGTAGGCTTGACCTCTGGTGGCTCTCTCGACCCGGCTGGCCGACTCTTCAATGTTCCACCAAGGAGGCGCAAGAAAACATCCAGGAGCATGGCCATTGCTCGCATAATCAGATCAAAAAGCCCCGCGTCTATGCGCAGAACTTCATGAAATTCATTTTTAACTACCTCAATATGCCGACGCGCCGCCCCTGTATTTTGTAATTTTAGAAGGGAGTTAAAAGCATGTGGCGCGTCGAATCTGCGAATCTCATAAAAGAAGTTTTCCAGTTGATCTGTTGATAAGTCTGATAAGGCACGTTCAATAACTTTATCCAGTTGATTGCCTGGGAACGTAATTCCAGCTTCTGCCCACATTGCTTTCTGATCAGCACTCAATACAAGAGTATTTCTTTGCATCGCGGTAACCCCGTCTTATTGTTTTAGGGGTAGTTTGCCGATGGAGCAAAGAGCAAAGCAACACTTTGTGTAACCCACTACACATTCTTCGAATGGTGGGCCAGCGTTCCGCTGGACTGCAAACACCAAGGGGCGCTGCCCCTTGTCATCCCGTGCCTCGCCGTCATGGCAGGTGCCTGGGGAGAAAGAATCCCCAGGCACCCTAGCTAGGCTATACAAAAAAAGCTTTCAAGGGCTCGCTTCGCTGAACTGCTCACCCGTTCCTGCTCGGCCCCGTGGGCCTGCGCGGGCTGCGGCTTCCGCATTCTCCCTTGACAGCCATAGACCGAAGTCAGCTCACCAAGGCTTAACTGAAGCTCTTTTCGCAAAAGCGGTTTGCTGGATATCTACAAGCCGGCTGGTTGTTCAAGCCAGGCATCTGTTATGTTTTTATAGGCATCCTGGAACTCATGCCTTCCGCAGAGTTTATTATCTATCAAGTATTCATATGTGCGATTAAACGCTTGAGCAAGTTCATCACGGCGAAGCTCGGCGCAGAAAACACAGAAAAAGTCCTGGATGTCTATGACTGCAAGATCGAATTCAAGTTTTCCTATGAAGTTCATGAGGCTAGCTGCGGGGTAAAGGTGAGTGTCGTTTCTGACGTTTGAGGCAATAATTATGTACTTTGATAAGCCTCCTTTTCTCGCCTTTTTACCAAAATCTGCTAGTCTATTCTTCCAGTCGTTGCGCACTGTAACTTCATATGCGGCGACCAGACCTCCATCCCTGAATTCTTCAATGTCTCCAACTGTGCCATCGAACGTATCTGAGGCATGGGGGTGATGGGTTGCAATTGTATGACCGTATCTTTTTCGGTGAACCTCTAAAAACGCAGCTACTAGAAACTGCTGAATGTGTCCTTCCGAGGGTACTTTAAGTATCTGCTCACACAAATCGAGGCACCTGGCGAATGATAGGTAACTCGATGGGAGAGGGGGGAGCGCTTTGGGGACAACTCTTGACTCTGCCATTTGCCAAATTGCGTGATTAAGCAGTGTTTCTCGCTGAGATGCTGAAAGCTTGGAAATATAGGAAAGGTAGTTAGAAAAACGTCGGTCTGTCGATAAGTCAAAAGATCGAACGTTACCCTTCCAGCCTAAATTCTCACCGAAGGCGGTGATATTTTTATGTAGGGATACATAGCGATCAGTTAACGCCCCCGCTAGCCTTTTGTCACCGTGTGTACCTCTGATTCCGACTGGTACATCTCTGAAGTTCCAGGTTGGCTCCGTCAAAGAATACGCAGTCAGAAAAATCGAGGCGAGACGTACGCTTCCGCCATTGGGATCTATTTGGGAAAAATAGGCTGCCGTGATTTGGCTTGATGCCGGAGCGCCAAGACTTTCTCCTGATATAACCTTGTCTAATCTGCTTAGAATCATGTCTACAGACAATTCAACGTTTACATTCCTTGGCATAAAGTCAATTCGCCTTGTGTATATATACTGTCGTTATATGGGAGGAGTAGCTTTTGATTTGGCCGGTTTTGAAGTTGCTTATATACAGCGTCTGCAATCGCAAAGGCTAAAACGGGTGGTACAGCATCGCCTACTTGCTTGTATTGAGCGGTGCGCTTCCCTGAAAACTCTAAGCTAGATGGGAATGTCTGAATTATTGCGCATTCTTGCACGCTGAGCCTGCGAGCTCCTGGAAAATGTCCTGTGCGAGGTGTTCCTCCCGCCTTCAGATGTGCATGGTATTCGGGCACGATTCCTAGCGTGTCAATCCAATGTGTCTTGTGCCCGCCAGATGACGCAAGAATGGTATGGCACGGGCCGTTGGGGTCAATTGGCCGCCCACCTCCGTTGTATACATGACCGGCATACGGGCTAGGTCTCAGATCCGGAGCTTTAGCAAACACAACTGGGCAGTCTGGAGCCTCCCCGATAGGTTTACTTCCTAACGCTTCAAATGCGCTCAGATGCGGCTTGCCAGCGTTTGGCCCGTGAGTTGGGGTAGGGAACATAAGCTGTTTATCTCTACACCCTAGAATAAACAGTCGCTTCCGTTTCTGTGGGACACCATAGTCAGCGGCGCTGACAATTGCCCAATTTATGTAGTAACCACATTCCGCCAACTCAGCGAGGATAAGATCAAAATACGGGCGGGTTCTCTTCAATGTCAGTCCAGGTACGTTCTCCATAATGAACGCACCGGGTTGGACTTCTTTGAGGCAGCGAATGTACTCGGGAATCATATCCCTCACATCGCCAGCAGCTTTACGAAGCCCCCCAATAGAGAACGGCTGGCAGGGAGGCCCCCCCGCTAACAGATCTACCTTGCCCCGGTAGCGATCAAAAGTCACCGACTGGATGTCTTGGTTGAAATGCTCTGAGTCAAGGTCATGTGAAATGTACGTAGCCATTGCGTCTTTATTAAATTCGACGTTGGCTATGACTCTGAACCCCGCCTGCCTTAGGCCGAGGGATAGACCGCCAGGCCCAGAGAAAAGGTCAATAACATTCATACAAAAGCTGCCCTCAAAATAGGGGCGTAATATACCAGCTTGAGCTTATGTTCGAGGGGTGCATGATGGGCGGTTTTAGCCGCCCACCATGCTGGCGTGAACCTCAGCTTCCAAATTCTTGACAGGCGGTTCAGTCCCATAGCGTGGTAGGCCGTTCTGATAGCTCCCCCCAGCAAGCGTCCGCTGCATGATCATCGCCATCCCGATTCTCTTCCTTAAGCGGCTTAGGTCGCAAGCAGAAAAGGCGATGCGATAGATTCGCCGTGTGGGTCAAGGTGTGGGTCAAACGAAGGCAAAAGGTAGAAAAGCCTTTACTTAATAAGGTTTGAGGCATTAAAAAGCCGGCTTGTGGCCGGCTTCTCGGGGACTGCCTCAGCTTGTTTTTGACAAACCTCACCAGCCTTCAAATCGCTCAGCCCACATCACGTCGGGCTGAATAGTAGGGGCATCTGCGGGAACTCCTCCGCATCGCCAGGCAGAATAGGTAGCGCAAAGCCACCCCCTGCCAAATGTGGGCGGCATGATACCCATATTCACCTCATATGCCTACCTCCGGGTCCGATTTAGAGCCTTCCCAGCCCAGCAGGTGTTCGTCCAGCGGCACCGGCCTGCGGTTGTTGAGGGTGGACCACCAGAACACCCAGCCGACGATCCCGAAGTTCTGTTCAAAGCGTTGTTCGTGGGTGAGGTATTCGTCCGGGTGTTCGCTGGCGTTGTGGCTGCGCATGCGCAGGCCGCCGCCGGGGCGGTTGTAGAGGTATTTGATGCGGAGCATGCCGTCGTGTTCGACGGCGTAGATTTCGCCGTCGGTGATTTGGCTGCGGCCGCGGTCGATGGCGAGGGTGGCGCCTTGTTGGATGATGTCGGTCATGCTGTTGTCGACCATGTAGGCGCCTACCGCGCGGTCGGGGTGTACGTTGAGGGTTTCGAGGGTGTGCAGGGAGACGCGGATGCGTTCGCTTGAGGTGAATGTGGGGTGGAGGGCGATCTCCACGTCGATTTTTTCTGGGAGACGGGCGGGGCCCGTGAGGTACTTGCCGCTGTCTTCGCGGGTGGCGATGCCCTTGCTTGGGTCCGGGCCTTCCAGCAGGAAGTTGGCCGGCGGGTGTTTGAGGCCTTCGCCGGTGCGCAGCCAACGGCTGGAGACGCAGAGCAGTTCTGCGATCTCGTTGAGTCGGCCCATGGGCACGCCGCGCTTGAACCAGTTGTTCACGTGTTGAGGCGTGACACCACGGTTCTTGGCGAAGTCGGAGGCGGAAAGATGAACTTCCCGCAGTAACGCTTTTAGTCGATCACCTGATGTATTCATAAACGCAGAGTTTACTGGCCGGAAAAATACATCAAATAAACTATGCGTTGAGTTTCGCGTGTAGGGATTTGCTTAGTTGTAGTCTGATATGTCAGTTATCTAATCTTGTTAAACGTTCCGAATTAAACATTGAACTTGGCGTTTAATTTTTCCCACAAAAAAAGCCCCGAATCGTCGGGGCTTTTTTGATTGCCGGGGCAATGAGGAGCGGGTATCAGCCTTTGTAGGCAGCGACCGACTTCATGATCTCGGCGCGGGCGGCGTCTGCGTTGCCCCAACCGTCGATCTTCACCCATTTGCCTTTTTCGAGGTCTTTGTAGTTCTCGAAGAAGTGCTTGATCTGTTCCAGCAGCAGTGGCGGCAGGTCGGTGTATTCCTTCACGTCCACGTACAGCTGGGACAGCTTGTCGTGTGGCACCGCGATAACTTTGGCATCGCCACCGCCGTCGTCGGTCATGTTCAGGATGCCGACTGGGCGCGCGCGAATCACCGAGCCTGGGGTAACCGGGTAAGGGGTTACTACCAGCACGTCGAGGGGATCACCGTCGTCAGCCAGGGTGTTAGGGATAAAACCGTAGTTGGCCGGGTAGAACATCGGGGTGGCCATGAAACGGTCAACGAACAGGCAGTCGCTGTCTTTGTCGATTTCGTATTTGATCGGCGCGTGGTTGGCCGGAATTTCGATGGCGACGTAGATGTCGTTCGGCAGGTCTTTGCCAGCCGGAATCTTGCTGTAGCTCATTGGGCGGTGCCCCCGTAGTTGGCCATGAAACATGGCCGGATTGGCCTAAAAGTGGCGGCGATTATAGGCATATTCTGACGCCGATGCCATGCGTCAGACGTCGTGTGGCGCCAGCGGTTCAGTCTGGTAGCGGGCATCGCCGGTTTGCAGTTGGTGCAGGCGGGCCAGCGGGTCCTGGCGATAGAAGCGGCTCAGTTGCGCGTACACCTGGGGATAAGTGCTGACCAGTAAATCCGGGGCACTGAAGAAATACTCACTGGTGACGGCAAAGAACTCCGCCGGGTTTTCGGCGGCGTAGGGGTCGATGTCGGTCTCGGCGTCCGGGTTGGCATCCAGCTGGCGGTTGAGGTCGTCAAAGGCGCTTTGCATCACGCTGGCCCATTCCTGCACGCGCATGTCGTGGTGCAGCGGCGGCAGGCCGTTGGCGTCGCCGTTGAGCATGTCCAGCTTGTGCGCCAGCTCGTGGATCACCAGGTTGTAGCCTTCCCACTGGCCGCTGGCCAGTACGCCGGGCCAGGCGAGGATCACCGGGCCTTGCTGCCAGGCTTCGCCGCTGTGCTCACCGTCCCACTCGTGCTCGACGCCGCTGGCATCGCGATGGCGCTGGGGGCTGAGGAAGTCGTCGGGGTACAGCACGATTTCGTGAAAACCCTGATACCAGTCGAGGTCGCCCAGGTTCATCAACGGCAATTGTGCCTGGGCGGCGAGCAGCAGGCGCTGTTCCTGATGCAACTCGACGCCGGGCAGGGCGGTGAGGTGCTTTCCATTCAGGAACACCACGCAGGCTTCGCGCAGCCACTGGTCCTGCTCGGCGCTGATGCCGTCGAGGAAGGTCAGGTGGTGGCGCACCCGCTGCCAGGTGTCATCGGCAATCGGGTGCTTGGCCAGCAGGCGCCGGCGACGCCAGGCGCTGAGGGACCACATCGCGGGTTACTGCGGCTTGGCTTCGGAACTGCGGCCAAAACGGCTGCGTACCACGCCGATGATCATTGGCACCAGCGACAGCAGGATGATGAACACCACCAGCAGCGAGAGGTTCTTTTTGATAAACGGCACGTTGCCGAAGAAGTAACCCAGGGTGACCAGGCCGCCAACCCACAGGATGGTGCCGAACACGCTGAACCCAAAGAAGCGCGGGTAAGGCATTTTGGCGATACCGGCCACGAATGGCGCAAAGGTGCGCAGGATCGGCAGGAAGCGCGCCAGGGTCACGGTTTTACCGCCGTGCTTGTCGTAGAAGTCGTGGGTTTTTTGCAGGTAGTCGCGGCGGAAGATTTTCGAATTCGGGTTGCTGAACAAGCGCTCCCCGGCCGTTCGTCCGATCACGTAGTTGGTACTGTCGCCGAGGATGGCTGCCAGCATTAGCAGGCCGCCCAGCAGGACCGGGTCCATGCCGCCGCCTGCGGCGACGGCGCCGGCGATAAACAGCAGGGAGTCACCGGGCAGGAAGGGCATGACCACCAAACCGGTTTCGCAAAAGATAACCAGGAACAGAATGGCGTAGATCCACACTCCGTAGTTTCTTACCAGCATGTCGAGGTACACGTCGAGATGCAGAATAAGGTCGAGCGGGTTGAAATCCATGGATGGCACCTGTGTGAATGGCCCGACTCAGCGGGCCTGTGCGGAAGCTACGGGTAAGTTAGGCTACAAGGTTATGTCGCGATTCTTACAACTCTGAGAGGTCCGCATTATACGGATTAAGAGGTGAAAAGCGTGTTGGTTTTGTAGCGGGGAGTGTCGCTGGTAGCAAGGCCCCACACCGACCTAAATGTTGCTCAGATGTAAATGTGGGAGCTGGCTTGCCTGCGATAGCGGTGGGCCAGCAAATGATGCATCCGCTGATACTTCGCTATCGCAGGCAAGCCAGCTCCCACAGTGGAGCGCTGGTGTTTTCTCAGTCCTCACTGATCGGCAGCACGTAGTTCTTGAACTCCGTATCTTCCCGAAAGCCGATCGACTCATAGGTCTTCTGCGCCACTTCATTGTCACTGCTGGTCGATACCCGCAGCCGCACGGCCTGGGTCTCCTTGGCCATCTTCTTCGCGGTGCGTATCAGGTTGTCGGCCACCAGCTGCCGGCGGGCATCTTCGGCCACGTAGATGTCGTTGAGGATCCACACGCGTTTAAGCGACAGCGACGAAAAGCTCGGGTACAGCTGGCAGAATCCCAGCAACCTTTTGTCGTCATCATCCGCCAGGGCCAGGTAGATCACCGACTCCTTGCGGCGAAGGCGCTTTTCCAGAAAGGCCCGCGACGAATCCGGGAAGGGCAGCGCGCCATAAAACTCACGGTACTTGACGAACAACGGGGTCAGCAGGTCCAGGTGTTCCAGGGTCGCTTGAGTAATCCGCATGCCAGGCCTCAACTTCCAAATGGGGTATGACCACACAAGCGGCCGTGACTCGATGCTGCCTAATGACGCAAAAAAGCGCAATCGTGCAGCTATCAGTCATTGGGTGGGCTGAGCAGGAAATTGCCTTTCATCAGGTCAGGATCATCCGATTCAATGGTCTGAACCTGCGCCTCGTCCTTGAGGTTGACCCCCGACAGCTGCCGACGACACGCCTCTTTCATCAAATAAAGCAGGCGATGGGCGGCCATGCCGTAACTCAGGCCCTCCAGTCGCACGTTGGAGATGCAGTTGCGGTAGGCATCGGTGAGTCCGACCTTGGGGTTGTAGGTGAAATACAGCCCCAGGCTGTCCGGCGAGCTGAGCCCCGGTCGTTCGCCGATCAGAATCACCACCATCTTGGCCCCGAGCAATTGGCCGACTTCATCGGCCACTGCCACGCGGCCCTGTTCCACCAGAATCACTGGCGATAAAGACCAGCCTTCAGCCTGGGTCTGTTCCTCCATGCGCGTAAGAAACGGCAGCGTATGTTTATGCACCGCCAGCGCCGACAGGCCATCGGCCACCACCACGGCCAAATCCACGCCACCTGGGTTGGCGGCGGCATAGTCGCGCAGGCTCTGGGCTGACTCATCACTCAGGCGTCGGCCCAAATCCGGGCGTTGCAGGTACATGTGCCGGTCCACCGCAGCGCTGTGCAGCAACAGGCTGTCACGCCCGCGCTCGGCCATTTGGCTGCTCAGGCCCGCATGGTCGAAGGGCAGGTGTACCGCATCGCGCGCCTGGGCGTGGGCGAACTGAAAATCCAGTTGCGCGTTGGTGGGGATGCTGGTGCCGGTGCGGCCCAGGGCAATGCGCGCAGGCGTGAGGCGGCGCAGTTCCAGCCACGGGTTGTCAGGCAGGTCGAGTTGCACAGGCGGCTCCTTCATCCTAATTGCTTCAAGGCGTGGCGAAACGCCGGTGGCAGGCTGTTGCCAAAGTGCACCTTGCCGTCGGCTTGGGTGAAGATGCCCATTTTCGCCAGCCACTGCTCAAACTCCGGCGCCGGCTTTAACCCCAATGTTTGCCGAGCGTACAGGGCGTCATGGAACGAGGTGGTCTGGTAGTTGAGCATAATGTCGTCGGAGCCGGGGATGCCCATGATGAAGTTGATCCCGGCCACGCCCAGCAGGGTCAGCAGCGTGTCCATATCATCCTGGTCGGCCTCGGCGTGGTTGGTGTAGCAGATATCACAGCCCATCGGCACGCCGAGCAGCTTGCCGCAGAAGTGGTCTTCGAGGCCGGCGCGGATGATCTGCTTGCCGTTGTACAGGTACTCCGGGCCGATAAAGCCTACAACCGTGTTGACCAAAAACGGCTTGAAATGCCGCGCCACGGCGTAGGCGCGGGTTTCACAGGTTTGCTGGTCGACGCCAAAGTGCGCGTTGGCCGACAAGGCACTGCCCTGGCCGGTTTCGAAATACATCAGGTTCTGGCCCAAGGTGCCGCGATTCAGGCTCAAACCCGCCTCGTAGCCTTCCTGCAGCACGCTCAGGCTGATTCCGAAACTGGCGTTGGCCGCCTCGGTGCCGGCAATTGACTGAAACACCAGGTCCAGCGGCACGCCACGGTTGATGGCTTCGATAGAGGTGGTCACGTGAGTCAGCACGCAGGCTTGTGTGGGGATTTCGTAGCGCTGGATGATCGCGTCGAGCATCTCCAGCATGGCGCAGATCGAGGCGATGCTGTCGGTGGCCGGGTTGATGCCGATCATGGCGTCGCCGTTGCCGTAGAGCAGGCCGTCGAGAATGCTGGCGGCGATGCCCGCCGGTTCATCCGTCGGGTGGTTGGGTTGCAGGCGGGTCGACAACCGCCCGCGCAGGCCCATGGTGCCGCGAAACTGGGTGACCACGCGAATCTTCTGCGCCACCAGCACCAGGTCCTGCACACGCATGATTTTGGAGACGGCGGCGGCCATCTCCGGGGTCAGCCCGGGCGCCAAGGCACGCAGGGAATGTTCGTCGGCCGCATCGCTGAGCAACCAGTCGCGCAGGCCACCGACGGTCAGGTGGCTGACGGCGCTGAACGCCTGTTTATCGTGGGTGTCGATGATCAGCCGGGTGACTTCGTCGCTTTCGTAGGGGATCAGCACTTCTTCGAGGAAGTGTTTCAACGGGATATTGGCCAGCGCCATTTGCGCCGCGACGCGCTCGCCGTCGTTCTGCGCCGCCACGCCCGCGAGGAAGTCGCCGGAACGCGCCGGGCTGGCTTTGGCCATCACGTCCTTGAGGCTGTCGAAGCGGTAGGTCTGTGTACCTACCGCGTGGGTAAAGCTTGCCATACAGTGTCTCCTTGGCGACGCGGGCTGCCCGTGAGTAAGGCGCCCGCATCGAGGTTTACGGCAGTTAGTGCAAGGCGGCCTCTGCGGCCTGGATCGCCGCGAATTCCTCTTCGGGCGTGCCTGCTACCAAGTGATGCCGGCTGTAGAAAGCAAAGTAAGCAATTAATACTCCATAGATGATCGCAGCGCCAATCACCACCCGTGGGTCCACCAGAAAGCCCGCTACCACGGCCACGCAGGCCAGTACCAGGGCGATGCCGGAAGTGAAAATGCCACCCGGTGTGCGGTACGGGCGGTCCATTTTGGGGCGGCGGATGCGCAAGGTGATGTGCGCGGCCATCATCAGTACGTAGGAAATGGTCGCGCCGAACACCGCCACCAGAATCAGCAAATCACCCTGGCCGGTCAGCGACAGGCCGAAACCGATGATGCCGGGGATCACCAATGCCAGCACCGGCGCTTTACTTTTGTTGGTCTGCGACAGCTTGCGCGGCAGGTAGCCGGCGCGAGACAAGGCAAAGATCTGCCGCGAATAGGCGTAGATAATCGAGAAAAAGCTCGCGATCAGCCCGGCCAGGCCAACCAGATTGACGAAGCTGCCCATCCAGGTCGAGCCGCCGTACGACAACGCCAGTGCTTCAACCAGCGGGTTACCCGATTTGATCAGCGCGTAGGTGCCGGCGCCGCCGGGCGCAATCACCAGAATCAACAGGGCAAAACTGGTCAGCACCACAATGGCGCCGATCAATCCGCGGGGCAGGTCGCGCTTGGGGTTCTTGGTTTCTTCGGCGGCCAGGGGCACGCCTTCGACGGCGAGGAAAAACCAGATCGCGTAGGGAATCGCCGCCCACACGCCAACATAGCCAAACGGCAGGAAGGTGCTGGCGCCCTTGGCCTCGGTCACCGGCATGTCGAGCAAGTTGGCGACGTTGAAGTGCGGCACCATCGACACCAGGAACACCCCCAAGGCAATCGCAGCGACGGCGGTGATCACAAACATCAGCTTCAAGGCTTCACCCACGCCAAAGATGTGGATGCCGATAAAGATGATGTAGAACGCCAGGTAAATCATCCAGCCGCCGATGCCGAACAACGACTCGCAATAGGCGCCGATAAACACCGCGATGGCGGCAGGAGCAATCGCGTACTCGATAAGGATGGCGGTGCCCGTGAGGAACCCGCCCCAAGGGCCAAACGCGCTGCGGGCAAAGCCGTAGCCACCGCCAGCGGTAGGAATCATGGAAGACAGTTCGGCCAGGGAGAAACACATGCACAGGTACATGGTGGCCATGAGCAAGGTGGCGAGGAACATGCCGCCCCAGCCGCCCTGGGCCAGGCCGAAGTTCCAACCGGCGTAGTCGCCGGAGATCACGTAGGCAACGCCAAGGCCGACCAGCAGCACCCAACCGGCAGCGCCTTTTTTCAGTTCGCGTTGTTGGAAATAGTCGGTGCCGACTTTTTCGAAGTCGACGGAAGAGCCAGTGGGTTCGCTAGGCATGGGGAAGTACCGTCCGTTGTTATTGTTCTAGCTCGACCTCTTTGTGTCGAACGTGAGTTGCGAGTACTTGCGAAGATCAAAATGTGGGAGCTGGCTTGCCTGCGATGACGATAGGGCAGTCACCACTTTTGCTGGTTGAACTACCGCTATCGCAGGCAAGCCAGCTCCCACACTTGATTGCATTTCAAATGGTGGAGCGGGTGTTAGTTAGAAAAAGCCCAACGGATTAATGTCGTAGCTCACCAGCAGGTTCTTGGTCTGCTGGTAGTGATCCAACATCATCTTGTGGGTCTCGCGGCCCACGCCGGACTTCTTGTAGCCACCAAACGCGGCATGCGCCGGGTACAGGTGGTAGCAGTTGGTCCACACGCGGCCCGCCTTGATCGCGCGGCCCATGCGGTAGGCGCGGTTGATGTCGCGGGTCCACACGCCGGCGCCGAGGCCGAACTCGGTGTCGTTGGCAATCGCCAGGGCTTCGGCTTCGTCCTTGAAGGTGGTGATGCTCACCACCGGGCCGAAGATTTCTTCCTGGAACACGCGCATCTCATTGGTGCCCTTGAGCAGCGTCGGCTGGATGTAATAACCACCGGCCATGTCGCCGGTCAGTTGCTCGACCTTGCCGCCGGTGAGCAGTTGCGCGCCTTCGCCCTTGGCGATTTCCAGGTAGGACAGGATCTTGTCGAACTGCTGCTCGGACGCCTGGGCGCCGACCATGGTGTCGGTGTCCAGCGGGTCGCCGCGTTTGATCTGCTCGACCTTCTTCATCACCACTTTCATGAAGTCGTCGTAGATCGACTCTTCCACCAGCGCACGGGATGGGCAGGTGCACACTTCGCCTTGGTTAAAGAACGCCAGCACCAGGCCTTCGGCGGCTTTTTCGATAAACGAAGGTTCGGCTTTCATGATGTCGGCAAAGAAGATGTTCGGCGACTTGCCGCCCAGCTCAACGGTGGACGGAATAATGTTTTCGGCCGCCGCGTGCATGATGTGCGAGCCCACCGGCGTGGAGCCGGTGAAGGCGATCTTGGCGATGCGCTTGCTGGTGGCCAGTGCTTCGCCAGCTTCTTTGCCGAAGCCGTGCACCACGTTCAGCACGCCAGGCGGCAGCAGGTCGCCGATCAGCTCCATCAGCACGTTGATGCCCAGCGGGGTTTGCTCGGCGGGTTTGAGCACCACGCAGTTACCGGCGGCCAGGGCCGGTGCGAGTTTCCACGCGGCCATCAGCAGCGGGAAGTTCCACGGGATGATCTGGCCGACCACACCCAGCGGCTCGTGGAAGTGGTAGGACGCGGTAAGTTCGTTGATCTCGGCGCTGGTGCCTTCCTGGGCGCGGATGCAACCGGCGAAATAGCGGAAGTGGTCAGCGGCCAGCGGGATGTCGGCGTTGAGGGTTTCACGCACGGCCTTGCCGTTGTCCCAGGTCTCGGTGATGGCCAGCAGTTCGAGGTTCTGTTCGATGCGGTCGGCGATTTTCAGCAGCACCAGCGAGCGGTCCTGGGCCGAGGTCTTGCCCCAGGCGTCAGCGGCGGCGTGGGCGGCATCCAGTGCCTTGTCGATGTCTTTGGCAGTGGAGCGCGGGAATTCGGCGATGGGCTTGCCGTTGACCGGCGAGGTGTTAGTGAAATAGTTGCCGTCCACCGGTGCAACGAACTCGCCGCCGATGAAGTTGCCGTACTTGGCCTTGAAGGAAACGATCGAGCCTTCGGTGCCGGGATGTGCGTAACGCATGGTGGGTATCTCCTGCTTTTATGTTTATTGGAGTACAGCGGTGTTGCGCGTGATAAAGCGTAGAGCAAAGGTTGGGCCATCGCTTTACACACCTGTTAAATCAAGGGTTTGAGCTTTGTTGCGAGGCGTTACGGTGACAAGGCTGGCACAGACGGTGTGACAGTTTGTGCCATAAGCGATACACCCTGTGACCGGTGGGTCGGCGCGGGATTGCAATGGCCGGATGGCTGGGGGATGCTGGCTGCTCTCACGCAGGGAGAATAATAAGAACATGCACAACGATCATTTCAGTCGCCATGCTCAACAGGTCCTCACCGTCACCCGCGGGCAAGACCTCGCCCACGGCCCCGGCAGCGACCCGTCCATCGCCCGGTCCTGGTTGCGGTGCCTTGAGGACTATCACCTCGACCCCGCGCTGACCATGGCGCCCACCGTGCTGGAACACGGGCGCCTGCTGGAAAGTCGCGAGCGCTTGCAGCAAGTGCTGCGCATTGCCGGCAGTGAGATGAACAGCCTGCATCAACAACTTTCCGGCGCCGGCCATGCGGTGCTGCTCACCGATGCGCGTGGGGTGATCCTCAACTGCGTTACCGCGCCGGCCGAGCGCAAGGTGTTCGAGCGTGCGGGGCTATGGCTGGGGGCCGACTGGAGCGAGGCGTGCGAGGGCACCAATGGCATCGGCACCTGCCTGGTGGAGCGCCAGTCGCTGACCATTCACCGCGATGAGCATTTTCGCGGCCGCCACACCGGTCTGACCTGCTCAGCGAGCCCGGTGTTCGATCCCCATGGAGAACTGCTGGCCGTGCTGGATGTGTCTTCTGCACGTGAGGCGGTGTCGCGCCAAAGCCAGTTCCACACCATGGCGCTGGTGAACTTGTCGGCCAAGATGATCGAAAGTTGTTACTTCCTGCGCCATTTTGAAAAGCACTGGCTGCTGCGCTTTCACTTGCAGGCGGAATCTGTGGGGTTGTTCAGCGAAGGGCTGCTGGCCTTCGACGGTGACGGACGTATCTGTGCGGTCAACCAGAGCGCCCTGAACCTGCTGGGCCAGGCGCGGGGCGGTTTGCTGGGGCAGCCGGTGGAAGCGTTTTTCGAATGCTCGCTGGACCAGTTGCTCGGCCGCGCCAGTGCCAATGCCACCGCCAGTTGGCCGTTGCGTACGCGCGATGGCCGGCATTTGTTCGCTGCGTTGCGTGGTCAGGCACGGAGTACACCGCCGGCGCCGATGGCCACGCCCGAGGCACCGCGCCTGCCGGGCATCTGCCTCGGTGACCCGGTGTTACAGAGTGATTTTCGCAAGGCCCTCAGGGTATTCGAGCGCGACGTGCCCCTGTTGATCAACGGCGAAACCGGCTGTGGTAAAGAAGCCTTCGCCAAGGCGGTGCATCAAGCCAGCCAGCGCGCCGACAAGGCTTTCGTTGCGCTTAATTGCGCCGCCATCCCGGAAAACCTGATTGAAAGCGAGTTGTTCGGTTATCGCGGCGGCAGCTTTACCGGCGCGCTGAAAGAAGGCATGCGCGGTAAATTACAGCAGGCCGATGGCGGCACCCTGTTTCTCGATGAGATAGGCGACATGCCTTTCGCGTTGCAAACCCGTCTTTTAAGGGTGCTGGAAGACCGCGTGGTGGTGCCCATCGGGGGCGCGCCGCAGGCGGTGGACGTCAGAATCATCAGCGCGACCCACCGCGACCTGTTAGCGCGTGTTGCCGACGGTAGCTTCCGCGAAGACCTTTACTATCGCCTCAACGGCCTTGAGATTGCCGTGCCGCCCTTGCGCGACCGCAGCGACAAAGCGCAATTACTGGCGTTTTTGCTGGCGGAGGAAGCCGCAGGGCAAGCGGTGGTGCTTGATGAGCCAGCGCGGCGCGCTTTGCTGGACTACGCCTGGCCGGGAAACATTCGGCAATTGCGCAACGTGTTGCGTACTTTGGCGGCGTTGTGCGAGGACGGGAAAATCAGCGTTGAAGACCTGCCGCCCATCATTCGCCAACCGCGCCCCGTGAGGGCTTTAGAGCCCCAGCAGGGGGGCGTACTGGACGATGCAGAGCGTGTAGCGTTACTCAATGCACTCAAACAGCAACATTGGCACATGTCCCGCACGGCAGAAAGTTTAGGCGTGAGCCGGAATACGCTTTACAGGAAGTTACGTCGGCACGGAATTGAACGTTGTTCACACGCGTGATCTGCACGTTGTTACTGCAGCCCTCATAGTGCCCGCTTTTAGTCGCCCATGAGAGAAGTGGGTTGAAACGTTTGGATAAACCTTGCCTGATGTTTTTTGTGTGATTTGTATAGTTGTGAGCCACTCAGTCTCTGAATAGTTACTTGTTTTTATTCGGGTTTGGGTGTGGAAATGACAAATATTGAAGCAGTGAAAGTATCACCCATCTTATTCAGTACAGGGGCCGATGAGCCTCCTGCGGCTGGCGCCAGGGTTAGCACCGATAAAGCACATGATGAACGCAACACGGATGCTCAGGTGCCTGACACCCCCGAAACCCGGGCGGTGGCTGACGCTCAGTTGGCGAGGCCCTACGCGTTAGCATTAGCGACGCGCTCCTTTCACACCTCAATGGGGCCAATGGATGTTCAAGTGCCTGCGCAGTCCACACTCGGTCGTTGGCGGACCCAATTGGACGACGCCTTTAAAAGCCGGGGGTTTTTATCGTGGGCGAAAGAACAGGGCCTTGATAGCAAAAGCCTCAAAGTGGATCCGTTCGCCGGGGAATTGACGGGAATTGTAAATGGCAAGATCCACACTTTTTCCTTAGAAGACAATTCGGGTTGGTCGGACATCTCCAGGGTGCTGTTGTCGATTGCCAGGGTGATCGCTCCAAAGCCTGGGCAGGCGTTCAGTTATCCTTGGCCGGACGGTAAGGTGCCGCTGTACACGGTGGGTCGATTTTACGCAGAACCTATCGATCTCTCCCCTTCGCAAGCCGCCGCGCATCGAGAGAAACTGAGGGCCGGGTCAGCGTTTGAGTTCGCACCTGTGGGTCATGCGTCCCAGCGATCTGTCGAGGCGTTAGTGGAGCAGGGCAAGGCGCTGGGTGATGACGCTAATCGTCATGCACTTATCGCGGCGCTGAACGCCCAGGTAGACGATGCTGAAGGGAAAATAGATCTGAATAACGTTATGGTCCCGATTGACCGACGTTCAAGTTTATTTATCGAGGAGCAGCGCCGGGAGATAAGTGTTGCTCAGATGCTCGAAAATAAGGGGCATAAGCTACCTGGCAACCGTGCGCAGGCGCTTGGCTTGGCGAACGCACTCTCCTTTGACCTTGCCCATCGGATGCCTGGGGCCGACGGTGGGGGCGTCAGGCATATTGCTGGACTGCTGAATAAAACCGCGTTGCGCAAGATGAAGGCGGTAGTGGAACCGTGGAAGTTGAAACATGCAAGCCCGGCTGCTGATTCTCACGCAGGAGCCGGCAGTTTTATACGTAGCCTGATGAACAGGCCTGGGGCGCCTGCCCAGAAGATGATTCTGGACAATCCCTCATTGGCATTGGACCAGCTCATTCGGACGCCCGATGCACAGACGTTGGGCCTGGACATACAAAAAAGAATCAGCTCAGCAGAGTCGCCGACCGGTGCGATTGAGGCATTGACTGCGGCGCTCTTGCAGGACCTTGATCCTAACCCGGATAAGTCATGCTTCAACGTGGCGGGTTATAACCTCTATCAACGCGACAATATGGGGGCTAGCGCTTCTGAGATTGTTAAACGTTTTACGACTTATCTTGAAACTAAGCTGGGCGCGGATGTGGCCCCTCTTGCTGCGCAGCTATTACTGTCCGCCGTCGCCCCTGAACTCAAAGTAAAAAATATTCCTCCCGAACTGGTTTTTGGGTCTTATACGTGGACTGAATTTTCTATAGCGGTTGCACTGGTAGAGCAGGAAGATCGCGGCGGCGCATCGGGAAACATGACGTTTCGTCAAATAGTGAACTATGCCGATGTGCAACTTAATCTCCTTGAGGATGAGGACGCGTTAGCAAGCATGTCGATCAATCCGCTTAGGGCGTGGGGGGTCGCTAACAAGGTGATAAAATACAGCCCCGACGGTCGATATACGCCCGAGGAGGTTGAGCAATCACAGCGCGTGTTAAAGAAGCAGAAAAGGGAACTGGAATGGGCACGCACTGAGTTATTGAAGCCGCCACCGACGCGGGAGTCGGAGGCGCTGTCTGAGTTCAAACGGGTGTACCCGGATGTTGATCCGACGAAGACAACCTTATGCAGTGTCATGGATAGCCGTTATATCGTATCGCCACTTGATGTCTATATGACGAAGCCTTTTGAGCCAGACAGGTGGAAGTCACGTGATGAAAAGGAGTTGCCTTGGACGCAGATGAAGTCTCGCTTTTCTGAGCTTGATAACAATATCGGCCAAACGTTTGCTGAGAAGTTTGAGGGCTATAAAAAGACTCAGGCCGCGGGGTGGGCTATTCAGTTCAAATATCAGGCGTCTTTGCTGTCTATGGCTGAACAGGAGCGTATAAGTCAATCAACTGTAACGTTCATGCGAGTGTCTCGTCCTTTTTTGGGCACAGAGGAAACGAACAACCTACAGCTTTACCCCGGACGCCAACCCCGAAAGCCCACTCCACACGAACTCAAAGAGTTGGAAGGGGGGCAAGGCTTGCTTATGAAAGTTGAGGGCGGGCAGGGGGCGGTTGAGTACTTTAGTTATTTTCCAGCCCTGGGAAAAATTGTTAAGGAAAAGGGAGTGCCGGCAGAGCAGCCAAACTTTGACGATCGCAGGTATTTTTCTCCGGGTTACGAGGCACGAGTCCCTGGCACGTACAATGTGTTTACAGAATTTGCCACCAATAATGAGCGTGATTCGCCTGATGTAATCGGTGAAGCAAGAACGCCGTATTTTTCTCAACGAAACGGTTCGCTGGGTGCCGCGGTGGGTGATTTTTTTACCAAGGATTATGATTATTTAAAAACAAAGCTTTTCGGTGAAACGAGGATTGAAAAGAACACCAGAGCTAATCAAGCTGTCAACAATTTTCTCCTTTCGCTTATTCCCTTCTATGATGGTATTAAAGATGCGATCGACGGCAATGTTGCCGGCGCAGCTTTTAATATCGGGTTCGATTTTTTAGGGTTTTTTCTCCCCGGGGCGAGTGCCGCGAATAGGGCCTTGAAGCTTGGTAAGTCAGCAGGCAAGGTGCTCAAACGGTCTTTTTTTGCAGGGGTCGGTGCTTCTGTGGGGGTTACCGATATCGTTGATCTGCCAAAAAACTTTAAACGGGGGATAGTCGCCTTAGGTAAGGATTTAAAGACGGTACGCAAACATTCAGATGAGGTGCTTGCTCGACTGAAAGGGAATTACAGATTTTATGAGGTGACAGGAAGTTACAAGGAGGGTGATATTGTCAAGGGCTTCTATCAGGTGGAGTCGGACGGTGTAAGCAGGCCAGTAGTTGCGCTATTTAAAAAGGGCGCTTGGTATGCATACAGTACTGTTACCAATACACCCTTTGGCCCTCAGTTAGCACAGTTTGGAGTGCTGAATGCACTGACGCCTTCGGATAAACCATAATGGTTTTAACGGGCGCGGCTTAGCGAAAAAGTCGCCGCGCCCGTCTGAGTTGTTAATAAGTTCGCGTTTGGTTGAGTCGTCGGGCTGCGATTTTTAGTATCCGTGCGGCTGACGCACTGTGCCTGTGTGCCTGGATCGTTTTTGCCGACGTTGTTGTAGGTCAGTGGCGGGTGCGTATTTTTTTATAGCCTGGAACTGTATGAGGTATTTGTGTCACCTAATGGCTGAAGGAAATGGATGGCTTTCTAATTAAAACTAATTATTAGGCAGAACGTTATGATATTTGCAAATGCAGTTGAACGGCCATTGGTATGCTCAAAGATTTCGAATTTTTTCAGTGGCGGATGGACCAGAAGCGAGCCGCCTAGCCCTGTAAGAACACCTGATGCTCCCAAGATAGAGGGCGCGGCAGCGGCCAAACCCGCAGACGGTAGCAATAACGGTTTTGATCAGGGGTTCATTGATAAACAAGTGACATCCCTCGAAGGTCCGGGGCACGCCAGTGGCCAACGACAGCCGGGGCAGGCCACTGATACAAATGCCACTGCTTCGCAAGTGGCTGACTATAGAGAAGCGAACAGGAAAAAGTGGCAAACGCAAAAAGATGCTGAAGCCCGTGACAAGTTGTTCGCTCAGCCCACACCGGGTCGAGTCGATGGGCAAGAGGTTCCACCGTTCTCTTCTCGAGCGCTTGAGGAAAATGCAGCGGATTTAAGCAAAGCCTCAGGGGCGGAGTCCAAATTTGAGCTGGGTAAGGCGTATAAAAATGCACTGGTGACGTCATCGATTACTTTGCCAGTTACGATAGTTGCTTTTGTGACCATCGGAACTATCAATGAAACTATTAAGCCTCACCTCAGTGCAACCCCCGTTGCTGAGGGTGCCCCCGTTGCTGAGGGTGTCACCGTTGCTGAGGGCGCCCCCGTTGATGAAGGAAAGCTCGTCGATCGTAAGCAGACAAGTGTATTTCAAGTGGCCAATACCTTAGCCAATCTGCGGGGCGAAGGGCATGTTGGGCCATCGGACAAATGGGCAGCGCAAACCGATGAGGAACGTTTGGATTCTCTCGATGCAATACTTGACTATTGCGAGCCCGAACTGGTTAAGGATGCACAAAAGTACGGCGTTAAGTTTCAACCTGCTACCTCGGGCGGTGATAGCGACGATATTAAGACCCGCACAGCTGTCATCGATTCCAGGCTGGCGGCCCTGACGGCACTGTTCGGTGTCTTAAAGGGGAAAGTATCGGGCAGTGCCAACTAGTAGGCCGGCGCGTGTCACGGGTCAGGCGATTGGCGGGAACGAGGTCGACGCTGCGCTGAACGCCTGCACTCTGATTGACCTGCACTCTAATTAAAGAGTGCGGGCTTTTCTTGCGGGTGAAGTAATTTTTTATGACGTGCTTATGTGAGTGCTTCCGGTTTCTGCTGATCTTGCGCATAGCGCTATCGGCGCTGATTGATTGGCATAGAGAAGTGCTGGGCCGGGATGAACACGTTCATCGCGTACGAAAGTGCGCTGCAGCGCCGGCCTGAGCGGCTGTGCAAGTCTAAAAAGATAGCTCGAACAGCAAGGTAGGTGGGAACGCTTAAAGTGTCGAGTTTAACGCTGTGCTTCATCCGTGAGACGGCTTTGTCTTACAGGGCGTGTTGGCAGGCTCTGGCTGGAACTGTACTGGGTGGGGTGCCCACTCATTCAGGGCAACTGCTTAGAGTGTTTTCATACAATAACAATCACGCGGGTGAACACTATGAACATTATTCCTTCAATGGCCACTTTCATTGCTTCACACCCTGTATCCGTCGACCAGCCTGCTGCGCAGCTCGAGTCGTATAAAGGCGATCCTGCTGATTGGCCTTTGTCGCAAACCAAGGGGGCCATCGAGAGCAAAAACCTCAAGTGGGGAGGTGGAAGGGGGCCGAGGCCTCCATCTCCACCACCTGCTCCTGCTCCTGGGCCGCCGCCGCTACCACCGCGCCCACGTCCGCCCGTGCCGCCCAAGCCGAAACCAGATCCTAAACCCGCGCCGCCGAGCAAGCCCGGGCCTGCACCCAAGCCCCAGGGCGGTGGGTTCAAGGACGCGGGGAGCACTGTCATGCAGATCAATAAAATCAAGGCCAATGACGAGTTGATGATGGCCAATTTGCGCAAGCAGGCGCCTATCAGTGTGGCGGAGGCTGCCAAGCGAGTTTTTGATGCCGACAGACTGGTCAAGGCCGGTGTGATTGATACCGGGCCAAGCGCCCTGCGCGTTGCTCGTGATGCGGCTATCAGTGCCGGTATCACCGGGATGGTCAGCGCGCCGATCAACGTAGCAGCCTATGCAGGCTCCGTGGCCGCCGGAGAGCGGATCAAGTCTTCTTACGCCCCTGGTGTATTGCCGCCACCGTTTTTGCCCGGCGCCAGCAGCCCGCCCAAAAAAGGTGACGCTGCCGAGCACGTTGATTCGACGCCCGATTCGACAGCCGATTCGGCAGGCACGATTGACCAGCGCCTGGATGATTTCGAGATAAAGCTGTTGGGCATGGGCTCCACCGTCATGATTCTGTTGGGCGAGAACAACCGTGTATTTACCAAGAGTGAACGTTGGCCAACCGATAACGACGCACGCTTAAGCAACCTGGAAAAGATACTCAGGTTCTCTGAGCAACAATTGAAGAAGATCACCCGGCAGAACGGAATTATTTTTAAACCATATAAACCCGGCGAACCCATACCTGCCGATGCAGAAGGGCGTCTTGACCTGATCGACAAGAAGTTCAAGCGCATGGACGAGGCCTATGAAAACCTGCGTTTGCTCGCTGCTTTGAAAGCCAGTCAGCGCAACACTCAAGCACCCGCCATCGCTTGAGGATGGCACTATCGAGCGAAATGCCAGACGCATTTCGCTCGCCCGCTGACCGTTTAAAAGGTGCGATTTCCTACTCCCTGCGCTAACCTGCCTCGATGTTTACGAGGTCAACTATGCACATTCATATTCTGGGTATCTGCGGCACATTCATGGGTTCGATGGCGGTCCTGGCCAAAGAGTTGGGCCATCACGTTACTGGCTCCGACGCCAACGTTTATCCGCCCATGAGCACGCAGCTTCAGGCCCAGGGTATTGAGCTGACCCAAGGTTACGACCCCTCACAGTTCGACCCGGTCCCGGATCTGGTGGTGATCGGTAACGCCATGTCACGTGGTAACCCGGCGGTCGAATATGTACTCAACAAGGGCTTGCCCTATGTCTCCGGCCCGCAATGGCTGGCCGACCATGTGCTGCAAGGCCGCTGGGTTCTTGCTGTGGCGGGCACCCATGGCAAGACCACCACCAGCAGCATGCTGGCCTGGGTGCTTGAGCATGCGGGCATGAGCCCGGGTTTCCTGATCGGCGGTGTGCCGCAGAACTTCTCGGTGTCGGCGCGTTTGGGCGATACGCCGTTTTTTGTGATTGAGGCCGATGAATACGACAGCGCCTTCTTCGACAAACGCTCCAAGTTCGTCCATTACCGCCCGCGCACCGCGATCCTCAACAATCTTGAGTTCGACCACGCGGACATTTTCCCTGATCTGGCCGCCATTGAGCGCCAGTTCCACCATTTGGTGCGCACCATCCCCAGCGAAGGCCTGGTCATTCACCCGACCACCGAGCCGGCCCTGCAGCGCGTGATCGACATGGGCTGCTGGACGCCGGTGCAAACCACCGGCGCGGGCGGGCAGTGGCAGGTCAAGTTGCTCAGCGAAGACGGCTCGCGCTTTGAAGTGCTGTTCGAGGGTGAGGCCCAAGGCGTCGTCGAATGGGACATGACCGGTCAACATAACGTCGCCAACGCCTTGGTCACCCTGGCGGCCGCACGGCATGTGGGCGTGGTGCCTTCCATGGGCATCGCCGCCTTGAGCGCGTTCAAGAGCGTGAAACGCCGTATGGAAAAAGTCGCTGATGTGAACGGGATTACCATCTACGACGACTTTGCCCACCACCCAACAGCCATTGCGACCACGCTGGATGGCCTGCGCAAGCGCGTCGGTGATGCCAATATCATTGCCATTATTGAGCCGCGCTCCAATTCCATGAAACTCGGCGCGCACCGCGATGGTTTGCCGGAAAGCGTCAACGACGCCGACCAGGTGGTTTGGTACGCCCCGACTAACCTCGGCTGGGACCTGCCGGCGATTGCGGCGCTGTGCACGGTGCCTTCCATCGTGTGCGACTCCATTGAAGCGATCATCGAACACGTCAAACATCAAGCCAAGCCCGGCACCCATGTGGTGGTCATGAGCAACGGCGGTTTCGGTGGCCTGCACGGCAAGCTGGCCGAGGCGCTCAAATGAGTGGCCCGGAACGCATTACCCTGGCGATGACCGGCGCGTCCGGTGCGCCTTACGGCCTGCGCTTGCTGGACTGCCTGGTGCGCGAAGACCGCGAGGTGCACTTCCTGATTTCCAAGGCCGCGCAACTGGTGCTGGCCACCGAGACGGATGTGCAACTGCCGGCCAAGGTGCAGATGATGCAAGCCTTCCTCACCGAGTACACCGGCGCGGCTGCCGGGCAGATCAAGGTGTACGGTAAAGAAGACTGGATGTCGCCGGTAGCGTCCGGCTCCGGTGCGCCGGCGGCGATGGTGGTAGTGCCGTGCTCCACCGGCACCTTGTCGGCGATTGCCACGGGCGCCTGCAACAATCTGATCGAGCGGGCGGCTGACGTTACCCTGAAGGAGCGCCGCCAGTTGATCCTGGTGCCGCGCGAGGCGCCGTATTCGAGTATTCACCTGGAGCACATGCTCAAGCTGTCGAACATGGGCGTGACCATCTTGCCGGCCTCGCCAGGGTTTTATCACCAGCCGCAAACCATCGATGACCTGGTGGACTTTGTAGTGGCGCGCATTCTCAACCTGCTGAACATTCCCCAGGACATGCTGCCACGTTGGGGCGAGCACCATTTGAGCAGCGATGAATAAGGCGCTGCTGGTAATGTTGGCGCTGCAACTGACAGGCTGCGCCACGGCGCGCACGCTGGATGCCGCGCAACCCGGGGCGCCGGTGGTGTATGCCGGCACGCGGCTGGATGTGTATGCGATCAATGGCGGCTGTTGCGCCAAGGATCGATTTGGCGCTGAGGCGCCGAGCTATCCGCATATCGACCTGCCGGCCAGTGCGGTGCTCGACACCTTGCTGTTGCCGCTGTCGTTATTGACGGTGTTGGGTGTGGGGTTTAACGCAACGGGCGGGCTTTAGTGTTGCGTTGAGTGTGCGGGCCCCATCGCGGGCAAGCCCGGCTCCCACAGGGGAATGCCTTCCAAAGGTGGGAGCTGGCTTGCCTGCGATGGGGCCCGCACAGGCGCTGCTAGATCATTTGCCGAGCTTGCGCAACTCATCCGACTCCACCACCCGCACGCCATCCTGCTCTTCCAGCGCCAGGCGCCACATGGCGCGGGCCAGTTCGCAGACTTCGATACCGTGGTATTTGCCCGGAATCAACCGCGATAACGGCCCGGCGATTTTCTCGGCCAGGCGCGATTCCAAGCGTTCCCCCAGCAGCAACGAAGGCCGTACGATGGTCAGTTGCGGCCAGTCCTGAGCCTTGAGCGCTTGCTCCATTTCGCCTTTGACGCGGTTGTAGAAAATCGAGGACTTCGGGTCGGCGCCAATCGCGCTGATCACGATCAGGTGCCGAGCGCCCATCTCCCGTGCGCGCATGGCGAAGGCCACCACCATGTCCAGGTCGACCGCACGGAAGGCTTCTTCTGAACCGGCTTTTTTAATCGTGGTGCCCAGGCAGCAGAAGGCGATATCAACCTGGCCGCTCAGTTGCGGCAGGAACACCGCCGGGTCACCCACCGGGTTTTCCAGGTGTGGGTGCTCGGCCAACGGCTTGCGGCTAGGTGCCAGTACGCGGGTCACCGTGGGTTCGTTGAGCAGGCGGTCGAGCAGGTGTTCGCCGGTCAGGCCGGAGGCGCCGGCGAGCAGGATATGCTGAGGTGTCAGGTACATGGTGTTTCCCCCTTGTTACACGTTACAGCTTAGTTGCCTTTGGCTTCCTTGCTATTCATTGAGACGCTTTCGAGCGCCTTTCGTGCCTGCTGTTTACGTAACAATTGCCAGTGGGCGATCACGCTTTTGGGCGCCCAGATCTGCGGTTCAGAGGCTTCGAAGTTGTCCGCCTGTTCACGCTCGGCCACGTGCAGCTGCGCCAGTTTGAAGGCTTGTTGCAAATCGTCGGTCTGGTTGAAGGCCTGGGCGAACAAGGCGTCGCCGAAGTAGGTGAAGTCCGCTTCCTCGGAGCAACCGAAGGACACGCGATCCGCGCGCGAGGCGGTCATGATCAGCGTGTGCTCGTCCTTCAGGGCCGGGATAAACCCACCGGAGTAGCAGGCGGAAATCACGATGATCTTGTCGCGGTCCTTGAGCGGCGCAAGCACGGCGGCCAGCTCGTCGGCGGGCAGGTCGGCCAGCTCCATGCGCGGCTGGTCGAGTACCAGTTCATGTTCGTGGGTGCCGTGGCTGGTCATGTAGATAAACACCAGGTCTTGCGGCCCGGTGCGTTCGGCCAGGGTTTGCACAGCGCGGCGCAGGCTTTCGCGGGTGGCCAGCGGGCGGTCGGCGATGTGGTCGCGGTGGTTGACCAGACGAATCTGCCCGCGCGCACCGAAGCGCGTGGCGAGCATGTTGCTGACGTAATCGGCTTCGCGCAGGAACACGCTTTGTTTGCCATCGCCGGCCAATACCAGGGTGTACAGCTCGACGGCAGGCGTGGAGGGTGGCACGGCGGCAAGGGCGGCATCGAGCAAGCGGCCCTGGGCCAGTATGCCGACCTCCAGTGGGTCGGGCAGCAACTTGCCGTCGGCATCGCGCACGCGCATGCCGTTGACCCAAGTGCCGGCCTGCACGGTGCCGTCGGTGAGTACCAGGGTGCCTTTGCCCTGGTAGCTGTCGCTGTCGAAACCGCCGACATAGAAACTGCCGTCGGTGAGGTTCAGACGGCCTTCGCCGCTGAAGCGCCATTCGCTGAACTGGCCCACGTAGTGGCTGCCGTCCACACCGATCAACTCGCCTTTGCCGCTGAGCGCGCCTTCCTTGAACTGGCCGATCCACACGTCGCCGTCGGCGTTTTCATAACGGCCCTTGCCGTTGAGCTGGTTCTGTTTGAACTGGCCGACATAGATATCGCCGTCGGCACTGTTGAAGGTGCCATTGCCTTCAAGCTGGCCATCGACAAAACGACCACTGAACTGGTTGCCACTGTCGTCGTTGCGCTGGCCTTCGCCATTGGGTTTGCCGTGCACGAACTGGCCCTGGTACTGGCTGCCGTCGGCCAATTCCAGGCGGCCAAGGCCGGAATATTGATCGTTTTTGAATTCGCCGCGATAGGTCATCTGCCCCTCTTTGAGGGTGCCTTCTCCGTTGCGTCGCCCGTTCTTGAAACCGCCGACGTAGCTGCTGCCCGCCGTGGTCAGGCTGCCTTGGCCATCGAACAGGCCTTGCTGGAACTGGCCTTTATAGACCTCGCCATTGCTGCCATGCCATTCGCCCTGGCCGTGCCACTGGCCTTTGTCGAACTGGCCGGCGTACCAACTGCCATTGGGGTAGTCCACGCGGCCCTGGCCTTGCAGCAAACCGTTGACCACATCACCCCGGTAACGGCCGCCGTCGGGCAGGCGCGCATCGGGCGGCAACAGCGATTCGCCGTCTCCGCAAGCGGTGAGCAACAGGGCAAGGGCAAGGGGAGCGAGTGGGCGCATAGCGGGATCCGGATAATTGAGCGCCGAGTATGCCGCAGCTGCGAGATTCATACATAAATTTACATACACTGTGGCAAGGTTTATTGCCTCGCCACAGGCCCGGCCTTACACGAAGCAGAGTGACAGCGACTCGGCGATGTAAGCAGGTTTTTCCTGGCCTTCGATTTCCAGGGTGGCGGTGGCCTTAAATAGCCATTGGCCAGGTTTTTTCTCGGTCACGTCGGTGAGGGTGACGTTCAGGCGGACTTTGGAATTAACCTTTACCGGCTGGATAAAACGCACGCTGTCCAGCCCATAGTTGACCGCCATCTTCAGGCCTTCGGGCATGATCAGGATGTCTTCCATCAGCTTGGGCATCAACGACAGCGACAGGAAACCGTGGGCGATGGTGCTGCCGAACGGGGTCTTGGCGGCCTTGACCGGGTCGACGTGGATGAACTGATGATCGCCGGTGGCTTCTGCGAACAGGTTGATACGCGCCTGGTCGATGGTGAGCCATTCGGAACGTCCCAGTTCCTTGCCGACATAATCTTTGAGCTGCGCTACAGGTACATAGGGCATTGCGACTCTCCTTGGTTCATCGATTCTGTTTTTTATGAGTTACAGAGAACCAATGTAGATCATCATGGGCAACCCACTCGGTCAACCCACCATGCTTTTGGCGAATGCCGAAGCATATGGCGGGCGTGCTTATAATGCGTCCCAGCTTTAGAGGGGAGAGAGCGATGCTGTTACGGGGCCTGACCTGGCTGGTGCTGTTTCAATTGATCGGCACCGCGATCAACCATTTGCTGTTGCCGGTGCTGCCGGGGCCGATTATTGGCTTGCTGCTGATGCTGGGTTTTTTGATCTGGCGCGGTGAAGTCGGCGAGCCCCTGAGCCTGGCCGCCAGCAGCCTGTTGCGTTACTTGCCGTTGCTGCTGGTGCCGCCGGCGGTGGGCGTGATGGTCTACGCCAAGGACATTGCCGCCGATTTCTGGGCCATCATCGGCGCGCTCGTTTTGTCGCTGGTGATCGCCATGGGTTTTGTCGGCGTGCTGATGCAGCGCATGGTCAAGCGCAAGGAGCGCGATCAATGATCGGCGACTGGCAGGGCGCGTGGGCTGCGGTTATTCATCATCCGTTGTTCGGCATCGGCATCACCCTCGGCGCCTATCAACTGGTGCTGGCGGCATTCGAGAAAACCCGCTGGGTCTTCCTGCAGCCGGTGCTGGTGTCGATGCTGCTGGTGATCGGCGTGCTGCTCAGTTGCGGCCTGACCTACGTCGAGTACCGCAAGAGCACCGAGATCATGGGCATCCTGCTCGGCCCGGCGACGGTGGCTTTGGCGGTGCCGCTGTTCTTGAACCTGCGACGGATTCGTCAATTGTTCTGGCCGATTTTTACTACGCTGGTGATAGGCGGCGTGGTGGCCACCGGCTTGTGTGTGCTGCTGGGCTGGTGGTTCGGCGCCGAACATATGATGCTGATGACCATGGCGCCCAAGTCGGTGACCTCGCCGATTGCCATGCTGGTGGCTGAGCAGATCGGTGGTGTGGCTGCGCTGGCGGCGGTGTTTGTGCTGATCACCGGGGTGATCGGCGCGATGATCGGCCCGGCGTACCTGTCGCGCCTCGGTGTGCACAGCCCCGAGGCGCGTGGCATGGCGCTGGGCATGACCGCCCACGCCGTCGGCACCTCGGTGGCCTTGCAGGAAAGTGAAGAGTGCGGCGCCTTCGCGGCGTTGGCCATGAGTCTGATGGGCGTGGGCACGGCGGTTTTCCTGCCGTTGGCCGTGTCGGTGATCGTTTAAACCAGGTTTAAGGAAACCTTTATGAGTCTGGCGCTGTTCCCGCTCAATACCGTGCTGTTCCCTGGCTGCACCCTCGACTTGCAACTGTTCGAGGCGCGCTACCTGGACATGATCAGCCGCTGCATGAAAAAGGGCGAAAGCTTTGGTGTGGTGTGCATCCTCGACGGCAAGGAAGTCGGCATGGCCCCGGACGGCTACGCGCTGATCGGTTGTGAAGCGCTGATCCGCGATTTCAAGCAGCAGGACAACGGCCTGCTGGGGATTCGCGTCGAAGGTGGCCGCCGCTTCCGCGTGCGCGACGCCGGCGTGCAGAAGGATCAGTTGCTGGTGGCCGAGGTGCAATGGCTCGAAGAGCTGCCCGACCAGCCTTTGGAAGAAGAGGACGCCGACCTGCTGGCGTTGCTCCAGGCCCTGGCCGAGCACCCGATGGTGGCGTCGCTGGACATGGACGCGCATGCCGAGGGTCAGCAAGCCTTGGGCAATCAACTGGCGTATCTGCTGCCGTTCACCGAGGCCGACAAGATCGACCTGCTGCAACTCGATGACCCGCAGCAGCGCCTGGATGCGATCCAGATGCTGCTCGACGAGTTGCAGGGCGAACTGTTCACTCAGTAGGCGTAGCGCAACAGGGCGTGGGGTGTGCCGGTGAGGGCGATAAAGCTCAGCACCGCCACCAGCACCGGGAGCAGCAGCCACCAGGTTTTCTGCGGCATGGCCGGCAGCGGGCTTCGATACTGGATGACGGCCAGGCTGAAGGCGCACACCGTCATCGCCAGCAGCGTGCCGGCCAGTATGTCCGTGGGCCAATGCGCGCCCAGGTAAACCCGTGACAGCGCAATAAAAGCGGCGGGAATACAGCCCAGCAACATCCAGGTCAGGCGCAGGCGCGTGGGTTGCCCGCGCCCGGCCAGCACCGCCAATGCGAGAAAGAACGCAAAGGCGCCGGAGGCGTGGCCGCTGGGCATGCTGAAACTGGTCAGTGGTTCTGTGAGGATTTCCGGGCGGCCACGGGCGAAAAACAGCTTGGTGCCCGTGTTGATCACCGCCGCCCCCGCCAACGTAGCACCGACGAACACGGCATGCCGCCATTGCCGCGCCACCAGTAGCAGGCCAGTGAAAATCGCGCTGGCGATAAACATCTTCCTGAATTCACCCAGTTGGGTAATCCGCACCATCACCTCGTCCAGCCACGGGCTGCGATGCTCCTGGACCAAAGCACTGAGGCCCTGATCGAAGTGATTGAGGTGGGGATAGCCGATAAACAGGGCGATCAACAAAGTCAGGCTGGCGCAACCGACCCACAAGGTGGCACGACGATGGCCGCGCAGGCTGCTGTTCAAGCTCAGCCCCAGCAACACCGCGATACACCCGGCGACAATCCCGGCTTCCAGCCAGAAACCTTCCGGCAGCGGCAGGCGGAAGGCGGCGCCAGTGGCCCAGCCTGGCAGCAGGTAGGCCACCGACCAGCCGGCGGCGGCCACAATGCTTACGGCGGCAAAACGCGGGAACGGCATGTCGCACATGCCCGCCACCATCGGCAGCATGGGGCGCAGCGGGCCGATGAAGCGCCCGACCAGCAGGCTGGCGATGCCGTACTTGTGGAAGTAGGTTTCGGCGCCGTTCATCCATTCCGGATGGTGGCGTAAACCGGGTAGGCGGCGGATGTTCTGATGGAAGTGTCGGCCCAGGTAGTAGGAAACGCCGTCGCCCAGCAAGCCGCCGAGAAAGCCCAGCAGCAAGGTTTCACTCAACGACAGCGCACCGCTGCCGGCCAGGGCCGCAATGGCAAACAGCAAGACGGTGCCTGGCACGATCAGACCGGCGATGGCCAGGCATTCAACGCACGCGACGATAAATACCGCCACCGCCAGCCATTCGGGGTTCAGTGTGAGCCAGCCGGTAATGCTATCGAGCCATTGGCCCATAAAACTTCACTCCATTTATGTCGGCAGTGGCGATCAACTGTGGGAGCTGGCTTGCCTGCGATGGCGGTGTGTCAGTCACCTCGAGAGTGAATGTTCAACCGCTATCGCAGGCAAGCCAGCTCCCACATTCGATCTGCTGGGCTGCTTCTGTCTGTTCAAATCAAAAAATAATCACGGCCTTCGACCTGGCCCCGGCGCAGCGGGTTCCGGGTGCAATACGGTGCATAACCCGCATCCACGAAGCGGTACATCAGGTGTTCATCGCGCCCGCTGGGGATGCCCAGGCGGGTGGTCTGGATGATTTGCGTCGGGGTTTGGCCCACGTCTTCAACAAACAGCAGTTCCTGATCGAAGCGCTTGGCGTCCCACATCGGCACTTTCAGGCCCAGGGCTTTGCACAGCAGCGTTTGGCCGGCGCAAAGTTTTTGCGAGGGGCGTGGGTGGCCATTGGCGTCCGGGTTGTTGAGCAGCATCTGCGCCAGGCTCGCCGGGCCGGACAGCTCATCGACCCACGGATAAGCCGATTTGATCAGCACCGCATTGCCGGGGCCGTGAGCGCTGAAGTTCAGTGAATCGCCGCCACGGGCGTAGTACATGTAGATGTGCCCACCATCCAGAAACAAAGCCTTACGCTTTTCTGTGTAACCGAGTGAGGCATGGCTGCCTTTTTCGGCCACGTAATAGGCTTCGGTTTCGATAATTCGCGCCGAAAGCCAGGTTTCACCGACGCGGTGGCGGATGACTTTGCCGAGCAATTCGCGCGCAAGTATTTGCGCGTCACGGTCGAAGAAGCTATCGGGCAGGGCGCTGGCGGGGGGCTGGGGGGCAAAACTGGACATGGCGGCAAAGGTTAATACGGCTAAATGTGACCGAATAATAACAACTCCCACCTTAATTACCGCTGAACCCCAAGTTTTTACAGTTCATTTCGACCATCCGCCCCTCACCGCTGTCAGTCGGGCGGCGTCACAGCTATAATCTGCCGCTTTCCTCTTTGCCAAGACTCCCTGACCATGACTGAGTCCGTTCTTGACTACATGACCCGCCTGGGTCGCGCTGCCCGGCAGGCCTCGCGGTTGATCGCCCGTGCGAGCACTGCGCAGAAGAACCGTGCCTTGCTGGCTGCCGCCGATGCTCTGGATGCTTCGCGCTCCGAGCTGGCCGCCGCCAACGAACTGGACCTGGCCAACGGCCGCGCCAATGGCCTGGAACCGGCCCTGCTGGACCGTCTGGCGCTGACCCCGGCACGTATCGACGACATGATCGAAGGCCTGCGTCAGGTGGCCAAGCTGCCTGACCCCATCGGTGAAATCCGCGATATGCGCTACCTGCCCTCCGGCATTCAGGTCGGCAAGATGCGCGTGCCGCTGGGCGTGATCGGCATCATCTATGAGTCGCGCCCGAACGTGACCATCGACGCCGCGAGCCTGTGCCTCAAGTCGGGCAACGCCACCATCCTGCGTGGCGGTTCCGAGGCCATTCATTCCAACCGCGCCATTGCTGTGTGCATCCAGCAAGGCCTGGCCGTGGCCGAGCTGCCGGCTGAAGTGGTGCAGGTGGTGGAAACCACCGACCGCGCCGCCGTAGGCGCGTTGATCACCATGCCGGAATTCGTCGACGTGATCGTGCCGCGTGGTGGCAAGAGCCTGATCGAACGCGTCAGCCGTGATGCCAAGGTGCCGGTAATCAAGCACCTGGACGGCGTGTGCCATGTGTACATCGACATCGCGGCCGACCTCGACAAGGCGATCCGCATCGCCGACAACGCCAAGACCCACCGCTACGCGCCATGCAATACCATGGAAACCCTGCTGGTACACGCTGGCATTGCCGAGCGCGTGCTGCCGCCGCTGGCTGCCATCTACCGTGACAAGGGCGTGGAACTGCGTGGCTGCGAACGCACCCGTGCACTGCTGGGCGCGGACGTGATCGAAGCGACTGAAGACGACTGGTACACCGAGTACACGGCGCCGATCCTGTCGATCCGCATCGTTGATGACCTGGACCAGGCCATCGAACACATCAATAAATACGGCTCCAAGCACACCGACGCTATTGTTTCCGAGCATTTCAGCGATGCCCGGCGTTTCCTCACCGAAGTGGATTCCGCCTCGGTGATGATCAACGCCTCGACGCGTTTTGCCGACGGCTTCGAGTATGGCCTGGGGGCGGAGATCGGCATTTCCACCGACAAGCTCCACGCACGCGGCCCGGTTGGCCTGGAAGGCCTGACCAGCGAGAAGTACGTGGTGTTCGGCGACGGTCATGTGCGCACTTGATGGGTAAACGCATCGGGCTGCTCGGCGGCACCTTCGACCCCGTGCACATCGGCCATTTGCGCAGTGCCCTGGAAGTCGCGGATGCCCTCGCGCTGGATGAGTTACGCGTGATGCCTAACGCGCGGCCACCCCATCGCGATATGCCGCAGGTGTCTGCGCAGCAACGCCTGGAGATGGTGCGCCTGGCTGTAGAAGGTATACCGCCGCTGGTGGTGGACGACCGCGAACTCAAACGCGATAAACCGTCCTACACTGTCGACACCCTGGAACTGATGCGCGCCGAGTTGGCCGCAGATGACCAGTTGTTTCTGCTTTTGGGCTGGGACGCATTTTGCGGCCTGCCCTCTTGGCATCGCTGGGAGGAACTCCTCCAGCATTGCCACATCCTGGTTTTGCAACGCCCGGATGCCGACAGCGAACCGCCGGATGCCTTGCGCAACCTGCTGGCCGCGCGGTCGGTAAGTGACCCCTTGGCCCTGACCGGGCCGAACGGGAATATTGCATTCGTCTGGCAGACCCCGCTTGCGGTGTCCGCCACCCAGATCCGTCAACTGCTGGCCAGCGGGAAGTCGGTACGTTTCCTGGTGCCTGACGCGGTCCTGGCCTACATCGATGCGCACGGGCTTTACCGTGCGTCGAACTAAAAGGCGCGCTTGATCGCACGAACATTCGTGCAGCGGGCGCCCGAACATACGAGCAAAACGAGTTTTATATGACGAACAAAGACGTAAGCAAAGTTAAGCGCAAAGGCACTTTCAAAAGCGCCCCGCTGCCAGTAGAAGCGCACACCGGCCCTGAGCTGGCTGGCGAAGAGCTGGTAAAAGTCGCCGTGGCTGCCCTGGAAGACGTTAAAGCCCAGGACATCCAGGTGCTGGACGTGCGCGACAAGCAAAGCATCACCGACTTCATGATCATTGCTACCGGTACTTCCAACCGCCAGATCGGCGCGATGCTCGACAAGGTTCGCGAAGCCGTCAAAGCCCAAGGCGTCAAGCCACTGGGTGAAGAAGGCAAGGGCGACAGCGACTGGGTACTGCTGGACATGGACGACGTGATCGTTCACATGATGACCAGCAACGCCCGCCAGTTCTACGACCTGGAGCGTCTGTGGAAAGGCGCCGAGCAGAGCCGTGCGGCTGATGGCAAGCACCACAGCCCGGAAGTGGGCCATGCACACTTCGACAAGCTCAACAAAGACCAGGAATAAGGAACGGCTGTGCGCCTGCGTCTGATCGCTGTCGGTTCACGCATGCCCAAGTGGGTGGAAGAAGGCTGGCACGAGTATGCCAAGCGTCTGCCCGCTGAGCTGTCGCTGGAGCTGGTGGAAATACCGCTCAACACCCGGGGCAAGAATGCCGACGTGGCGCGCTTTATCCGTCAGGAAGGCGAAGCCATGCTGGCCAAGGTCGGCCCCAACGAGCGCATCGTCACCCTCGAGGTGCACGGCAAGCCCTGGAGCACCGAGCAGTTGGCGGTGGAACTGGACCGCTGGCGCCTGGACTCGCGTACCGTCAACTTCATGGTCGGCGGCCCGGAAGGGCTGGCGCCGGAAGTCTGCGCGCGGGCGGACCAGCGCTGGTCGCTGTCGGCACTCACGTTGCCGCACCCGTTGGTAAGGATTCTGATCGGTGAACAGCTGTATCGCGCCTGGACAGTTCTGTCCGGGCACCCTTACCACAAATAATCTGCGCCATTGCCGATGACCCAGCCGATCCGCATCAAGGACCACGAGAAAGACGCACGTCTGGTACGTTCGCGCGTGGTGTTTGGCGCTTTTTTGGTGGTGGGCTTGATTGCGGTGCTGATTGCGCGCCTGTATTACCTGCAGGTGATCCAGTACGACTATCACTCCACGTTGTCGGAAAACAACCGGGTGCATGTGCAGCCGATCCCGCCGACCCGCGGGCTGATTTTCGACCGCAATGGCGTGGTGGTGGCAGACAACCGGCCCAGCTTCAGCCTGAGCATGACCCGCGAGCGTTCCGGCGACTGGCAGCAGGTCCTCGACGTAATCGTCGAGGTACTGCAACTGACGCCGGAAGACCGCGTGATCTTCGAAAAACGCATGAAGCAGGGGCGTCGGCCGTTCGAGCCGGTGCCGATTCTGTTCGAGCTCAACGAAGAGCAGATCGCGCGCATTGCGGTGAACCAGTTCCGTTTGCCAGGTGTGGAAGTGGTGGCGCAGTTGGTGCGGCATTACCCGCAAGGGGCACACTTTGCGCACTCCGTCGGCTACATGGGGCGCATCAACGAGAAAGAGCTGAAAAGCCTCGATCCGGTGAATTACAGCGGCACCCACCATATTGGCAAAACCGGCATCGAGCGCTTCTACGAGCCGGAGCTGCACGGCCAGGTGGGTTACGAAGAAGTTGAGACCAACGCCCGTGGCCGCGTGCTGCGTGTGCTCAAGCGCACCGACCCGATCCCTGGCAAAGACATTGTGCTGAGCCTGGACATCAAATTGCAGGAAGCGGCGGAGATGGCCCTGGGCGGTCGTCGTGGCGCCGTCGTCGCGCTCAACCCGGCCACCGGCGAAGTGCTGGCGATGGTCAGCCAGCCGAGTTTCGACCCGAACCTGTTTGTGACCGGTATCAGCTTCAAGGCCTATGCCGAGTTGCGTGATTCCATCGACCGGCCGTTGTTCAACCGTGTGCTGCGCGGGCTGTACCCGCCGGGTTCGACCATCAAGCCGGCGGTGGCGATTGCCGGTCTGGATTCGGGTGTGGTCACGGCATCGAGCCGCGTGTACGACCCTGGCTACTACATGCTGCCCAACTACGATCACAAATACCGTAACTGGAACCGCACCGGTGACGGCTATGTCGACCTGGACACCGCAATCATGCGCTCCAACGACACCTATTTTTATGACCTGGCCCACAAGCTGGGGATTGATCGGCTGTCTGCCTATATGGGCAAGTTCGGCCTCGGTCAGAAAGTCTCCCTGGATATGTTCGAAGAATCCCCTGGCTTGATGCCGTCGCGGGAATGGAAACGCGCGACCCGTCGTCAGGCATGGTTCCCGGGCGAAACCCTGATCCTCGGCATCGGTCAGGGCTACATGCAGGCCACACCGCTGCAACTGGCCCAGGCCACCGCGCTGGTGGCCAACAAAGGCGTGTGGAACCGCCCGCACTTGGCCAAGACCATCGAAGGCCAGAAGCCTGTGGATGAAAACCCGATTCCGGACATCGTGCTGCGCGACCCGTCCGACTGGGCCAAGGTCAACCACGGCATGCAGCAAGTGATGCACGGTGCTCGTGGCACGGCGCGCAAGGCCGCGGCGGGCGCGCAATACCGCATTGCCGGCAAAAGCGGTACGGCCCAGGTGGTCGCGATCAAGCAGGGTGAGAAATACGACCGCTCCAAGGTTCAGGAACGTCACCGCGACCACGCCTTGTTTGTCGGCTTTGCGCCGGCCGACGACCCGAAAATCGTGGTGGCGGTGATGGTCGAGAACGGCGAGTCCGGCTCTGGCGTCGCGGCGCCTGTGGTGCGTCAGATCATGGACGCTTGGCTGTTGGCCGACGACGGCAGACTCAAATCCGAATATGGTGGCCCCCCTTCAAGCACCGAGGTTACGGCCCGTGAAGAGTAATTTTGACCGCATCCTCTCCAGTGAGGATGTGATGCGTCGGCGTGCGACGTTGCTGCAGCGCCTGCACATTGATGGCCCGTTGCTGATCCTGCTGTTGACCTTGGCGGCCGGCAGCCTGTTCGTGCTGTATTCGGCCAGCGGCAAGAACTGGGACTTACTGATCAAACAGGCGTCGTCGTTCGGCCTGGGTCTGTTGTCGATGGTGGTTATCGCCCAGCTGGAGCCACGTTTCATGGCGCGCTGGGTGCCGCTGGGGTATGTCGCCGGTGTTTTGCTGCTGGTGGTGGTGGACGTAATGGGCCACAACGCCATGGGCGCGACCCGCTGGATCAACATTCCCGGGGTAATTCGCTTCCAACCGTCGGAATTCATGAAGATCCTGATGCCGGCGACCATCGCCTGGTATTTGTCCAAGCGCACCTTGCCGCCGCAGCTCAAGCACGTGGGCATCAGCCTGATATTGATCGGCGTGCCGTTCATTTTGATTGTGCGCCAGCCCGACCTCGGCACCTCGCTGCTGATCCTGGCGGGCGGGGCGTTCGTGTTGTTCATGGGCGGCCTGCGCTGGCGCTGGATCCTCAGCGTGCTGGCGGCGGCGATCCCGGTGGCGGTGGCCATGTGGTTCTTCTTTATGCATGACTACCAGAAGCAGCGGATCCTGACCTTCCTGGATCCGGAAAGTGACCCGCTGGGCACTGGCTGGAACATCATCCAGTCCAAGGCGGCGATTGGTTCCGGCGGCGTATTTGGCAAAGGCTGGTTGCTGGGCACCCAGTCACACCTGGACTTTTTGCCCGAAAGCCACACCGACTTCATTATTGCGGTAATGGGCGAAGAGTTCGGCCTGGTAGGCATTTGCGCGCTGTTGCTGATCTATTTGCTGCTGATTGGTCGCGGCCTGGTGATTACCGCCCAGGCGCAGACGCTGTTTGGCAAATTGCTCGCCGGCAGCCTGACCATGACTTTTTTTGTTTACGTTTTCGTCAACATCGGTATGGTCAGTGGCCTGTTGCCGGTGGTTGGGGTGCCGTTGCCGTTCATTAGCTACGGCGGAACTTCGCTGGTGACATTGATGTCAGCGTTTGGGGTTTTGATGTCGATTCACACGCATCGCAAGTGGATCGCGCAGGTTTGAATAAGGTGAAGATGTCAATGCAAGTAATGCGCGGCTGGGCGACTCGGCACGCGTCCTGGATGGGCCTGATTGGGCTGCTGGGCGCGACGCAAGAGGTGCAGGCCGGTGACTACGATGGTTCACCCCAGGTCGCCGAATTTGTCGGTGAAATGACCCGCGACTACGGTTTTGCCGGTGAACAACTGATGGGCGTGTTCCGTGAAGCCCAGCGCAAGCAGGCGATCCTCGACGCGATCTCGCGTCCCGCCGAGCGCGTTAAACAGTGGAAAGACTACCGCCCGATGTTCCTCACCGACGCCCGTGTGGCGCGGGGCGTGGACTTCTGGCGCCAGCACGAAGCGGTGCTGGCCCGCGCCGAGCAGGAATACGGCGTGCCGGCCCAGGTGATCGTCGCCATCATCGGCATCGAAACCTTCTACGGGCGCAACACCGGCAGTTACCGGGTGATCGACGCCTTGTCGACCCTGGGCTTCGATTACCCGCCACGTGCCGAGTTTTTCCGCAAGGAGCTGCGTGAGTTCCTGCTGTTGGCCCGTGAAGAGCAGGTCGACCCGTTGACCCTCAAGGGCTCCTACGCTGGTGCGATGGGCCTGCCGCAGTTCATGCCGAGCAGTTTCCGGGCGTATGCGGTGGATTTCGACGGCGACGGCCACATCAATATCTGGAGCAACCCGGACGATGCCATCGGCAGCGTGGCCAGCTACTTCAAGCGCCATGGCTGGGTGGCCGGCGAACCGGTGGTGATCCGCGCCGATGTCACCGGCGAGCGCGTCGACGAAGGTTTGACCCAAGGTATTGAGCCGGTCAAGACCGTCGGGGAGTTGCGAGCGCTGGGCTGGTCGAGTCAGAATGCGCCACGCGATGATATGCCGGTGACGGCGTTCCGCCTCGAAGGCGCAAACGGCCCGGAATACTGGATGGGCCTGAAGAATTTTTACGCAATCACGCGTTATAACCGCAGTGTGATGTACGCCATGGCCGTGCATCAACTGTCAGACATGCTGGTCCAAGCACGGGGCAACAAGTAATGCGGGTATCGCCGTTCCAAAAACCGCTCAAGCTGGTGGCGTTCGCCGCGTTGTCCTTGCTGGTTGTCAGTTGCTCCTCCACCACCAGCCGTGCTCCGGCGCCGAAGGGCGGCGCTGTCGTTCGCGCCCAGCCGGGCCTGGACATCAACCGCGCGCACAAAGACGGCGCGCCGTGGTGGGATGTCGACGTATCGAAGATCCCGGATGCCACGCCGACCCTGCACACCGGGCCTTACAAAGCCAACCCGTATACCGTGCTGGGCAAGAATTACTTCCCGTTGCAGGAATCCAAGACCTACTCGCAAACGGGCACGGCGTCCTGGTACGGCACCAAATTCCATGGCCAGAACACCGCCAACGGCGAAGTGTATGACCTGTACGGCATGAGCGCGGCCCACAAGACTTTGCCGCTGCCCAGCTATGTACGCGTGACCAACCTGGACAACCACCGCACGGTGATCCTGCGGGTCAACGACCGTGGGCCGTTCTATTCGGACCGGATCATCGACTTGTCCTACGCCGCCGCGAAGAAACTCGGTTATGCCGAAACTGGCACCGCGCGTGTGAAAGTCGAAGGTATCGACCCGGCGCAGTATTGGGCTCAGCGTGGCAAACCGGCGCCATTGATGCTCAACGAGCCGCAAACCCCGCAACCGCAAGTGACCGCCTCGGCGGGCAAGATCGAGCAGTGGACACCGCCACCGGCGCAGCACGCACCCGATACGGTCGTGGTGCCCCATGCAGCGCCAGGCGCATCTACAGTCGGCGGCCAGTACCTGCAGGTCGGCGCTTTCGCCAACCCGGATGCGGCAGAACTGTTAAGGTCCAAGCTCAGCGGCATGGTCAGCGCGCCAGTGTTTATCAGCTCCATCGTGCGTAACCAGCAAACCCTGCACCGTGTGCGCATGGGCCCGATTGGTTCGCCAAGTGAAGTGGCGCACGTGCAGAACAGTGTGCGCCTGGCCAACCTGGGGCAACCCAGCGTCGTCACGGCTGAATAAGTAAAAGGATTGATGGTTCAGGTTCGCCTGAACCGAGGTTGTTGGCTCGTTGAACAATAAAAACCCAGGGGCAAGGGGTGAGCGGGCAACCGAACACGCGACAGTCTGGCAGCGGGCTGTCTGAATAGTTTTGCCCGCGAGGGCAAGTTTCCATAAGCAATTTCGAGAGACGGATGAACATCACCACCTTAGCCAAACGCACGTGCCTGCTACTTTCGCTGATCATTACCCCGGCCGCCTGGGCGGTTGAAATGGTGCCAGCTTCCCCGCAATTGGCCGCCAAGGCCTGGGTCCTCATGGATGCCGCCAGCGGCAACGTGCTGGTCGAGAACAACGGTGACCAGCGCCTGCCCCCGGCCAGCCTGACCAAGCTGATGACAGCCTACATCGCGACCCTGGAAATCCGTCGCGGCCAGATCGGCGAGAATGACCCGGTTACCGTCAGCGAAAACGCATGGCGCACCGGCGGTTCGCGGATGTTCATCAAGGTCGGTTCGCAGGTTACCGTCAGCGACCTGCTGCACGGCATCATCATCCAGTCCGGTAACGACGCCAGCGTGGCCCTGTCCGAGCACATCGCCGGCAGCGAAGACGCGTTCGCCGATTTGATGAACAAGACCGCCGGCGACCTGGGCATGACCAACAGCCACTTCATGAACCCGACCGGCCTGCCGAACCCGGAGCACTACTCGTCGGCTCACGACATGGCCGTGCTGGCTCGCGCGATCATCCGTGTCGACCCGGTGCACTACGCGATCTACTCCCAGAAGGAATTCTTCTGGAACAACATCAAGCAGCCTAACCGTAACCTGCTGCTGTGGCGTGACAAGACCGTCGACGGTCTGAAAACCGGCCACACCGACGAAGCCGGCTACTGCATGGTGTCGTCCGCCGTACGTGATGGCCAGCGCCTGATCGCCGTGGTATTCGGCACCAACAGCGAGCAGGCCCGTGCGGCCGAGACGCAAAAACTGCTGACTTACGGCTTCCGCTTCTTCGAAACCCAGACCTTCTACCAGAAGGGTGCCGAGCTGGCCCAAGCCCCGGTATGGAAAGGCGCGACCCACCAAGTCAAGGCCGGCCTGGCCGATGACCTGACCCTGACCATGCCTAAAGGCCAGCTGAAAAAGCTCGCGGCCAGCATGACCATGAACCCGCAATTGGTCGCTCCAATCGCCAAGGGCGACGTGATCGGTAAAGTCGAAGTGAAGCTCGATGACAAGGTGGTGCATAGCGCCGACCTGATCGCACTGGACGCCGTTGACGAAGGTGGTATCTTCCGCCGCGTGTGGGATAGCATCCGTCTATTCTTCTACGGCTTGTTCAACTGATTGTGCGCACCTGCAAAGCCCCGCGTTGATCCAGCGCGGGGCTTTGCCCGTCGCCACGGCTTAGCGCTTACGAGGCTGTTCTGCCATGACCGATAAAGAAGTAGAAGTAAAGGCGCCAAAGATCGAATTCCCCAACGTGGACTATCCCGTCAAGGTGATCAGCGATACCGGTGTGGGCAACAAAGACAAGATTCTCGAGATCGTGCGTAAACACGCGACGATCAACGACAACCGGGTGGACGAGCGTTTGAGTTCCAACGGTAAGTACACCACGATCCAGTTGCACATCGTGGCAACCGGTCAAGACCAGCTCTACGACATCAACAGTGAACTGCGGGCCACCGGCTTCGTGCACATGGTGTTGTGATGTCACAGGTTTTGGGCTTTCGCGAGCTCGGCCAGATGGCCTATGAGCCGGTCTGGCATGCCATGCAGCGCTTCACCAACGAGCGCGGCACCTCGGCCCCGGATGAAATCTGGCTGGTGGAACACCCGCCGGTCTTCACCCAGGGCCAGGCCGGCAAGGCTGAGCATCTGCTGCTGCCGGGTGATATTCCGGTGGTGCAGGTCGACCGAGGTGGCCAAGTGACTTACCATGGCCCTGGTCAGCTTGTCGCTTATCTATTGCTGGACGTACGCAAGCTGGGCTATGGCGTACGTGACTTGGTAAGCCGCATGGAGGCTTGCCTGATCGAGCTGTTGGCCAGTTACGGCGTCACTGCCGCGGCCAAGCCCGATGCACCCGGTGTATACGTGGACGGCGCGAAAATCGCCTCCCTCGGTTTGCGCATTCGCCATGGTTGCTCCTTTCATGGCCTGGCCCTGAATGTGGACATGGACCTGGCGCCGTTTCGGCGCATCAACCCGTGCGGTTACGCCGGGCTGGCGATGACTCAACTGAGCGACCACGCCACACCGATTAAATTTGCCGAGGTAAGTGCCCGGCTGCGTGCGCAGCTCGTCAAACACCTCGACTATGCTGAGCAGACGACCCTTACGGGCGGAATCGACTGATTATGACTACTGATGCAGTGCAAACCATGATCCCGACGCTGGACATCACCGAGCGTCCGGCCCCGGCCCCGCGTGCCAAGGTCGAAGCCGGCGTCAAGCTGCGCGGCGCCGAGAAGGTTGCACGCATCCCGGTGAAAATCATCCCGACCACCGAACTGCCGAAGAAGCCTGACTGGATCCGCGTGCGCATCCCGGTTTCGCCGGAAGTCGACCGTATCAAGGCCCTGCTGCGCAAACACAAACTGCACAGCGTGTGCGAAGAAGCTTCCTGCCCGAACCTGGGCGAATGCTTCTCCGGCGGCACCGCCACCTTCATGATCATGGGTGACATCTGCACCCGTCGTTGCCCGTTCTGCGACGTTGGCCACGGCCGGCCGAAGCCATTGGACGTCAACGAGCCGGAAAGCCTGGCCATCGCCATTGCCGACCTGAAACTCAAATACGTGGTCATCACCTCCGTAGACCGCGACGACCTGCGTGACGGCGGTGCCCAGCACTTTGCCGACTGCATCCGCGAGATCCGCAAGCTGTCGCCGAACGTGATGCTCGAAACCCTGGTGCCGGACTACCGTGGCCGCATGGACGTCGCGCTGGAAATCACCGCGGCCGAGCCACCGGATGTGTTCAACCACAACCTGGAAACCGTGCCACGTCTGTACAAAGCTGCGCGCCCAGGTTCGGACTACCAGTGGTCGCTGACCCTGCTGCAAAAATTCAAGCAGATGATGCCGCACATCCCGACCAAATCCGGGCTGATGCTGGGCTTGGGCGAGACCGACGAAGAAGTCATCGAAGTCATGAAGCGCATGCGCGAACACGACATCGACATGCTGACCCTGGGCCAGTACCTGCAGCCGTCGCGCAGCCACTTGCCGGTGCAGCGTTTTGTGCACCCGGACACCTTCGCCTGGTTCGCCGAGGAAGGTTACAAGATGGGCTTCAAGAACGTGGCTTCGGGCCCGCTGGTACGTTCCTCGTACCACGCCGATGAGCAAGCCAAGCTGGTCAAGGCGAGCCTGGTTTCGTAAGCGTTTCCCCTCTGTAGGAGCAGCCGAACTGCTCCTACAGAGTTTCCCTCCTTTTCTCCCTTCTGTTTGCAACCATCACTGGCTAGAGTGCCTGGGTATCCAACCACGGAGAACCATGGATGACGACTCAACTCGCGGCTGCCGTGCCCGCCCTGCGCACCGAAGGCGTAATTGGCCTGATTGCCCCCGCCGGCCCTGCCGCACTGGATGTTGAAAAAGCCGGCCAGTGGATGCGCGCCCGTGGCCATGAGCTGCGCATATTCCCCGGTGTGTATGAGCGCGATGGCTACCTGGCCGGCAGCGACGAGGTGCGTCTGCGCGATTTGCATGCGGCGTTTGCCGATCCCGAAATCGATGCCATCTTCTGCCTGCGTGGCGGCTATGGCAGCCCGCGATTATTGGATCGGCTCGATTTTGACCTGATTAGGGCCAACCCCAAGCCATTTGTGGGGTACAGCGACATCACCGCGTTGCACCTGGCCATCAACCGCTACGCGGGTTTTGTGACCTTTCACGGGCCGATGCTCAATGCCGATCTGCTCGGTGGCAAGCAGCAGCCCACCGAGTCGTCGTTGTTCAGCATGTTGCGTGGGCAACTGAGCGAGTGCAGCGTGCTGGCACACCCGGTTGCTTACCCACTGACCACGATTGAGCCGGGTGTCGCCTGCGGGCGTTTGCTCGGCGGCAACCTGTCGATGATTGCCGCGGTAATGGGCACGGCGTTTGAGATCGACTCCGAAGGCATCATTCTGTTTATCGAAGACGTCAACGAGCCACTCTACCGAATTGACCGGCTGCTGACCCATTTACGCCTGGTGGGCAAGCTGTGCCAGGTCGCCGGTGTGTTGGTCGGGGATGTATCGGGGGTGGATAAGGCGGCGTTGGAGCGGCTGCTCAAGCAGACCTTCGAGCCGCTGTGCATTCCTGTATTGTCCGGCTGGCGCAGCGGGCACTGCGATCCGAACCTGACGCTGCCGCTGGGCGCGCTGGTGCGTCTGGATGCGGGGGAGCAGCAGTTGGTGTTGGAGCAGGATGTAGTGTTCAAGCCCTGAGCGTCGATCGTTCCCACGCTCTGCGTGGGAATGCATCCCGTGACGCTCCGCGTCACCCCCTCAAGAGCAGACGCAGAGCGTCCAAGGCGGCATTCCCACGCGGAGCGTGGGAATGATCGTTAGGCCGATTTAACGGCTCTGCAACGACTCCAGCAGCTTCACTGTCGCAAACCCATCCGCCGGCCAACCCAACGACTGCTGCGCCGCCCGGATCGCCTTGCGCGTGTTGGCGCCGATAATCCCGTCCGGGTTGCCCGCGTCATAGCCCTTGGCACTCAGCACCGTCTGCAGGTCGATACGCTGGGAGCGACTCAGCGGCAGCTCATCCTTGGGCCAATCGCCACGAATCACTCCGCCGCCAGCAAACCGCTCCGACAACAGGCCTACGGCCAGCGCGTAGGACGACGAGTTGTTGTACTTGAGGATCGCGCGGAAGTTATCCAGCACCAGGAACGCTGGGCCACGGTAGCCGGCCGGCAGCAGCAGGGCAGCTGACAGGTGCTCGACGTTCGGTGGCATGCTCGCGCCAGGTGGCAGCTGGATACCGAGTCTCATCCACTCGCCAACGGTCTTGCGTATGCCGCCGTCGGCCAGGGCGTAATCGAAGTTCGTCGGCAGTTGTTTCACCTCAAAGCCCCACGGCTGGCCGCGTTGCCAGCCGGAGCTTTGCAGGTAGTGCGCAGTGGAGGCCAGGGCGTCGCCCGGGCTGTTCCAGATATCGCGGCGACCGTCGCCATCGAAATCCACGGCATGGGTGTTGTAGGTGGTCGGGATGAACTGGGTCTGGCCCATGGCCCCGGCCCACGAACCTTTCATCTGGTCGGCAGAGATATCGCCATGCTGGATGATCTGCAGCGCCGCCAGCAGTTGCGCCTGGGCGAACGCCGGGCGGCGGCCTTCATAGGCCAGGGTCGCGAGCGATCGGATCACCGAGTTATTGCCCTGGAACTGGCCAAAGTTGCTTTCCATGCCCCACACCGAAACCAGCGCCTGGCGATCAACGCCATAACGCTCTTCGATGCGTTGCAGGATATCGGCGTATTTGATCAGCAACGCTTGGCCATTACGCACGCGTACTGGCGACAGGGCACCGTCGAGGTATTCCCACACCGGGCGGGAAAATTCCGGTTGGCTGCGATCGGCGCGAATCACCGCCATGTCGGGCGTCACGCCAGCAAAGGCGTTATCGAAGACGGCGGGTGTGATCCCCGCGCTCAGGGCTTGCGCACGAAAGCCAGCCTGCCATTCGGCAAAGGTCTGGGTCGGCTGGATATCAAGATTGTCCACGGCCAAAGGGGGGACCACGGCAGGCGCGACGGCAGGCACGGTCTGGAGCTTTGGCAGGGGTTGCGCGTCCGCGGCGGTGGGTTTCTCGGCGCAGGCGACAAGCAGAATGAGGCTGGAGGCAGCGATCAATTGGCGAAGGTGCCAACGACGGGAAAGGCTAGAGGGCATGCACAGGTCCAGGGATTACAAATCAAGTACAGACCTTATCATGCCGGAGGGGCACTTGCCTTCAGGCAGCCAGAAAGTAAGAAGCCTCCCAGCTATTAGACTGGAAGGCTTCGCGGCGGTAGCTGCCTTTGCCCTTGCCGGCGCGTTCCTGACGGCTGCGGAACAGTGGCTGGGCGATGATGGATTTGGCTTTGTTGGGGCCATGCTTGGATGGCTTTTTGCTCATGGTCGTTACTCTCTTGAGGTGGGGTCTTGAGGTGGGGTGAAGCGGTGCAAATCATCTGCCGAAGTGGCGCGGCTGTAAAGCCCGGCGACGTGTAGGCGGTTTCACCTATTCAAGTGGGCACGGTCAATGTGGGAGCTGGCTTGCCTGCGATAGCGGTCCATCAGCAAAAATGTAGTGGCTGACACACCGCTATCGCAGGCAAGCCAGCTCCCACAGGGGACAGTGGGGTTATTCGGCGGGGAGTGTCAGGCGTTGGCCAGACATCAACAGTGACAAACGGCTCAGGCTCATCCACGGCGAACCTGCCGCCTGGCCTTTGATCTGCGCGTCGATGCGTTGCGCTTCCAACAACAGCTGCGCCCAGCGTTGCGCCGAGTGGCGTTGCAGGGCTTTGCTCATCAGGGGTTTGCGCTTGTCCCACACCGGCGGCCTGGCCTGGCTGAAGCATTTGTCCAGCGGCGTGCCTTGGCTGTATTGCAGGGCAATATTGGCCAGCACTCGCAACTCTCGAGCCAGCGCCCACAGAATCACCGGCGGTTCCACACCTTCACCGCGCAAGCCTTCAAGCATGCGCAGGGCGTGGGCGGGTTCGCCATTGAGAATCGCGTCCACCAACCCGAACACATCAAAGCGCGCGCTATCAGCGACTGCGCCCTGGACGGTTTCGACGGTGATCTGCCCGTCTTCGGCCATCAGCTTGAGCTTTTCGATCTCCTGGGCGGCGGCAAGCAGGTTGCCCTCGACCCTGGCGGCGATGAGCTCGACGGCATCTTGCGTTGCCGACAGCCCTGATTGCGACAGGCGCTGACGTATCCATTGCGGCAACTGGTTGCTGTCCACTGGCCAGATCTGGATGAACTGGGTTTGCGGACCTTCTACCAGCGCCTTGCCCCACTTGGTTTTCTGCGCACTGCCATCAAGCTTGGGCAAGCTGATGAGCAGCACCGTGTCCTCAGCGGGGCGTGAGCAGTATTCCATCAACGCCGCCGCGCCCTTGTCACCCGGCTTGCCTGAAGGCAGGCGCAGTTCCAGCAGGCGTTTCTCGGCGAACAACGACATGCTCGCACCGGCTTGCAGCAGCGTGCCCCAGTCGAAACTGGCGTCGGCGCTGAACACCTGGCGTTCATCGAAGCCTTGCTGGCGTGCGGCGGTGCGAATCGCGTCGGCCGCTTCCTGGCACAGCAGCGGGTCATCACCGCTGACGATATAGACAGGCGCAAGGCCACCTTGCAGGTGCTTGGCGAGTTGGGCGGGGGCAAGTTTCATAGGCGGGGCAAACGGGGCGCCAGGGGCGCCCCGTCTGGCTTACTCGACAGGGACTTCGGCAGGCGATTGTTTCGGCGTGTTGTCTTCGTATTCTTGCGCAGCTTTCAGGGCATCGGCGTCAGCCTTGGCCTTGTTGTCGGCGGTCAGTTGCAAGGCGGCCAGTTTCTCTGGCGTCAGCTGTTGCAGACGAATCATCAGACGCTGGATCACCTCACGACGCATTTCCTTGCGAACCTGGATGATCTCCGAATCCGAGCCCACCAGGTTGTTACCGTCGTGGCTCACGACTTTCTGCACTTCAACCTTGTCACCCATCAATGGCAGGTGGTCGCGGCCTTGCAGTTCATAGACGACCAGGGTGTTCAGCTCAATGTCCGACGCACGGCCGGCACTGGCGTAGCTGAGGTTACGCTGGGTTTCTTTCTCGTCCACCAGATTCAGTTTGTAAGTCGCGCCGGAACCGACGCGTACACCGCTGCTTTCCAGGGCCTGGCGCAGCTGGGTCACGGTCTCGCCGTAGGCGTTGCGTGCGCTGACGTCCAGTTCCTTGATGCTCAGTTCATTGGTGGCGGTGCCACGCAGCTGGAAGCCGCAAGCGCTCAGCAGCACAGCGAGGCCCATCACCAGCAAATTGCGTTTGATCATTTTGTTGCTCCCCTTGAAACCATGTGGGCCTTATCGAGGCCTTAAAGGTTTAGTTCGGCGCAGGGCTCAAGCCCTGCGCCCGATCCGATTAGCTGGCGACGATGTTGACCAGTTTGCCCGGCACTACGATCACTTTGCGGATCGTCAGGCCTTCGGTAAAGCGCAGCACGTTTTCGTTGATGCGCGCTGCGGCTTCCACGTCTTCACGGCTGGCGCTGGCAGGCATGTCGATCTGGCCGCGCAGTTTACCGTTAACCTGAATAACCAGTTGCAATGTGTCCTGTACCAGCGCGCTGTCATCCTGCACCGGCCAGCGCGCATCGATGACCGCGTCGCTGTGGCCCAGGCGGCTCCACAGTTCATGGCTGATGTGCGGCGTGATTGGCGCCAGCAGCAGCACCACAGCTTCCAGGCCTTCCTGTACCAGCGCGCGGTCCTGTTCGGTGGCTTGCGGGGCTTTTTCCAGCACGTTCATCAGTGTCATCACCTGAGCGATGGCGGTGTTGAACTTGTGGTTCTGGCCCACGTCCTGGCTGGCCTGGCGGATGGCCAGGTGGGTGCTGCGGCGAATGGCTTTTTGCTCATCGCTCAACGACGCCACGTCCAGTTTGCCCGGTAAACCCTGGCTGACATGGGCGTGCGCCAGGCGCCAGACGCGCTTGAGGAAGCGGTGCGAGCCTTCAACGCCGGAGTCGGACCATTCGGCGCTCATGTCGGGCGGCGAGGCGAACATCATGAACAGGCGGCAGGTATCGGCGCCGAACTGATCGATCATCGACTGTGGGTCGACGCCGTTGTTCTTGGACTTGGCCATCTTCTCGGTGCCACCGATTTCCACCGGCAGGCCGTCGGATTTCAGCGTGGCGCTGATGACCTTGGCTTTGCTGTCACGCTCAAGCTCGACGTCCGCCGGGTTGAACCAGGTGTAGGCGCCATTGGCTTCGCGGCGATAGTAAGTCTCGGCGATCACCATGCCTTGGGTCAGCAGGTTCTTGAACGGCTCATCGGAGCTCACCAGGCCTTCGTCGCGCATCAGCTTGTGGAAGAAGCGCGCGTAGAGCAGGTGAAGAATCGCGTGTTCGATGCCGCCGATGTATTGATCCACCGGCAACCAGTGGTCGGCTGCGGATTTTTCTACCAGGCCGCCTTCATAGTGTGGCGAGGCGTAGCGGGCGTAGTACCACGAGGACTCGACGAAGGTGTCCATGGTGTCGGTTTCACGCTTGGCAGGTGCGCCGCATTTAGGGCACGTGCACTCGTAGAACTCAGGCATGCGCGCCAATGGCGAACCGGCGCCATCCGGCACCACGTCTTCGGGCAGTACCACCGGCAACTGGTCTTCCGGCACCGGCACGTCACCGCAGGTTTCGCAGTGGATGATCGGGATCGGGCAGCCCCAGTAGCGCTGGCGGCTGATGCCCCAGTCGCGCAGGCGGAACTGGGTGCGCGAGGCACCGAGGTTCTTTTTGATCAAGGCAACTTCGATGGCGTCGAAGGCACCCTGGAAGTCCAGGCCATCGAACTCTCCGGAGTTGATCAGCGTACCGTGTTCGCCGTAGGCGTCTTGCCACGGAGCCGGGTTGGTATCACCCGAGCTGGTACGCACGACCGACTTGATCGGCAGGCTGTACTTGGTGGCGAACTCGAAATCGCGCTCGTCGTGGGCCGGCACAGCCATGACTGCGCCATCGCCGTAGTGCATCAGCACGTAGTTGGCGACCCACACCGGCAGTTTTTCGCCCGTCAGTGGGTGCTCGACGAACAGGCCGGTTGGCAGGCCTTTTTTCTCTTGGGTGGCAACGTCGGCTTCGGCCACGCTGCCGCCTTTGCATTCAGCGATGAACGCCGAAAGCTCTGGGTTGTTCTGTGCAGCCTGGGTGGCCAGCGGGTGCTCGGCGGCCACGGCGACGTAAGTCGCACCCATCAGGGTATCGGGGCGGGTGGTGAAGACTTTGAGTGCGCCGGTTTCGCCGATCGAGTCGACGTTGTACGGGAACTGCACTTCCATGCCTTTGGATTTGCCGATCCAGTTACGCTGCATGGTTTTGACCTGCTCAGGCCAGCCCGGCATGTCATCGAGGCTCGACAAGAGTTCATCGGCGTAGGCCGTGATCTTGAAGTAGTACATCGGGATCTGGCGCTTTTCGATCACCGCGCCGGAACGCCAGCCGCGACCGTCGATGACCTGCTCGTTGGCCAGTACGGTCTGGTCGATCGGGTCCCAGTTCACGGTGCCGTTTTTACGGTAGATCACGCCTTTTTCGAACAGGCGCGTGAACAGCCACTGTTCCCAGCGGTAGTAATCGGGCTTGCAGGTGGTCACTTCGCGGGACCAGTCCACCGCCAGGCCCAGGCTGCGCAGCTGGGTTTTCATGTAGGCGATGTTTTCGTAGGTCCACTTGGCGGGCGCCACGTTGTTTTTCATCGCGGCGTTTTCCGCCGGCATGCCGAAGGCGTCCCAACCCATAGGTTGCAGGACGTTTTTGCCGAGCATGCGCTGGTAGCGGGAAATTACGTCGCCGATGGTGTAGTTACGCACGTGCCCCATGTGTAGCTTGCCGCTGGGGTAAGGGAACATCGATAGGCAGTAGTAAGTCTCCTTGCCTGGCTGTTCACTGACTTCAAAGGACTTTTGCTCGTCCCAGAAGGTTTGGGCGGCATTTTCTATTTCACGGGGCTGATATTGTTCGTGCATGGCTACTTTTGAACTGAATAGGGGTGGCCTAATCCTCTTCGGTACAACATTCAGGTTGATCGACACCAAAAAGCGGCGCGTCCGTGCCCAAACCCTGCGGGAAGTGGAGTTACAGGAAGCGCCGTAGCATACATGACCCCACTCTATCGAGGGAAACCCTGATTGCGCGGCGAGGGCCGTCTGTCGCGGCGCGAGGCAGGCGCAGCCATGGGGACTACGCTGTTTATTGGGGAGTGAGTCTTATCTTCAATGAGGTGAGGGGATGGTTGAATCGCAGCGAACTTTAATGAAACCGCAATTGTATGAAGGACTGATCGACCGTTTGGGTCGGGCATTGGATGCCGCAAGAACCGCAGGCCGATTGCGTGATGAGCGGCCTCTGGAGCTGGAGTTGCGAGGCTTGAGCCAGGCAGAACTTGAATTGATCAAGTGCTACCTGGAATTGAATCACCACCGTGCCTCTCAGGAACGGGCTGCCCCGCCCGCCCAAGAGCCTTTGCGTTCGGCCAAGGTGATCTGGCTGAAAGATGTGTCTGCTGGTCGCGGTCCCGATAAGCGTCGGGTCGCACGGTAAACGTGGAGCACCGCGTTATCCTTTGAGTCGTTCTCGAAACAGGTTGGTAAAGATTGTCGCTAAACCCCGTTGCATCTAGGCTTCGGGCATCTTTGGAGATGCCCGATGCCTTTTCGTTATTTCATTAAACAATTGCTCTTGCCGCCCGGCCTCTTTTTGCTGCTGCTGGCGCTTGCCTGGTGGTTGCGTAAAAGTCGCCCGCGCCTGGCCGGATGCTGCTTTGCCGTGGGGTTCGGGGGGCTGTGGTTGATCAGCCTGCCGGTGATGGTGCAATGGGGCGCGCATGCCCTGGAGACCGAGCCGCCGTTGGCCCGTGAAGAATGGGCGACGCTGGCCCAGCGCGCTGACGCGATTGTGGTGCTGGGGTCGGGGCGTGAGCGCGGTGACCCCGCGTGGGGCTCCGATCAACCCACCGGTACTGGGCTTGAGCGCCAGCGTTATGCTGCGCGTCTGGCCAAGGCCTCCGGCTTGCCGGTGCTGACCAGCGGCGGCTTGCACTACGGCACGCCACCCAGTGAGGCTGAGCTGATGGCGGTGTCGATGCAGGATGACTTTGGCGTCACCGTGCGTTGGAAAGAAGAGCGCAGCCGCACCACCTGGGAAAACGCGCAGATGAGCGCCGAAATCCTGTTGCCGCAAGGCATCAAGCGCGTGGTGGTGGTCACCCAGGCCTGGCATATGCCGCGTGCGGTATGGAGCTTCGAGAAGGCCGGTTTTACGGTAGTGCCAGGGCCGGTGGGCTTTTTGGGCGTAGACAATGCGCGACCGCTGGGCGGCTGGATGCCCGAGTTTGTGTCAGTGTGGCGCAGCGGGCAGTTGATCAATGAGGCGGTGGGGCAGGTGGGGTATCGGGTGTTTTACCGATAACGCCGCAATTTCAAATGTGGAAAGCGGTTCATGTGGGAGCGGGCTTGCTCGCGAAAGCGGTGTGTCAGTTGACGATATGTTGACTGACACACCGCTTTCGCGAGCAAGCCCGCTCCCACACAAGCCAGCTCCCACATTGGTTTTATGCCGTTCGTTAGACGGTTTTAGACATCCGGGCCGCCAGCAGCGCCCAGCCGAACAAGCCCAGGCACACAATGATCAACGGCCACGAGCGCCATTGCAGGTATGGCGTCAGGTTGTGCATCGGCACCACTTCGCCGTAGAGAATCCCACGCTCGAACTGCGGGATCTGCGCGGTAATCTGCCCAAATGGGTTGATCAAACCTGTCACCCCATTGTTAGTGGCGCGGATCATCCAACGGCCAGCCTCCAATGCACGCATCTGCGCCATTTGCAGGTGTTGCAGCGGGCCGATGGAACGGCCGAACCAGGTGTCGTTGCTGATGGTCAGCAGCAAATCGCTCTGGGCCGACAGGCCTGCGGCGAATTCCGGGTACACCACTTCATAGCAAATGAACGGCGCAATCTGATAGCCCTTGGCCTGCAGCATCGCCTGATCGGACGGGCCGCGGGCGAAGTCCGACATTGGCAAATCGAAGAAGGCGATCAGCCCGCGCAGCATGTCTTGCAACGGCACGTATTCACCAAAAGGCACCAGTTTTTGCTTGAGGTAAGTGCCTTCGCCTTCACCCACCACCGTGATGCCGTTGAAGTAGCGCTTCTGGTGGTGCACTTCCTGGCGAATCGGTACGCCGGTGATCAGAGCGGAGTGCCGGTCGGCGGCAAACTTGCCCATCATGCCCAGGTAGCCTTCGACTGACTCTTTGAGCACCGGCACCGCGGTTTCCGGCCATACCAGCAGGTCTACCGGCTTGGAGCTGAAACTCATGTCGCGGTACAGCGCCAACTGCGCGTCGATCTGCGCGGGGTCCCATTTCATGCTCTGTTCGACATTACCCTGGATCGCCGCCACCGTCAGTGGGGCGCCCGAGGGCGAGGTCCAGGCATGATGCTTGAGCGCCAGGCCGATGGCCCAGGGTGCAACCAACAACACCAAGCCTGCGCCGATGAAGCCGTTGCGCTTGCTTGCCAGCAGGCGCGGCAGGTTGCACAGCACGGCCGCCGTCAGCGCCAGGGCAAAGGAGATCAGCCACATGCCGCCCAGTGGCGCAAGGCCGGTGAGCGGGCCATCGAGTTGGCTGTAACCGGAGTACAACCAAGGGAAACCGGTCAGGAACCAACCACGAAACGCTTCCTGGCCAACCCACAGCGCCGCAAAGGTCAGCGCATCGGCCAGCGGCGCCTCATTGCGACGCAGCCAGCGTGCCCACAGCCAAGCGGGCAGGGCGAAGAACCAGGCAATCGCGGCGGTAAACAGCAGCATCAAAAAGCCAGCCAGCAACACCGAAGCGCCGCCGAAGTGGTGGATGCTGTAGTAGATCCAACTGGTGCCGGCGCCAAACAGGCCAAAACCGAAAAACCAGCCACGGCCCAGGGCCTGACGTGGCGTCAGCTCGCGCAGTCCCACATAGAACAGCCCGACGGCCAGTAGCGCAAATGGCCACAGATCGAAGGGCGCCAGCGCCAGAGTAGTGATGGCGCCGGCCACCACGGCCAGCAGGTTACCGGGCCAGCCGGGTGCAATCAGACGGCGCATGTAGGGGTGGGTCATCAGCTATTTCCTGTGTCGCGCCGGGCCTGCTGCGGCACAGGGCAAGGCGCGAGGAGTGTGGTTTGGTTTTTCCAAATGAACGACGAGTAACGCAGCCCTGTGCCGCAGCAGGCCCGGCCCTTCGGGTTGCCCCTGAGAGCGGGCCATGCTGCGTTGCAGGCCTTGAAAAGGGAACGCCATTCCCTGCGGCCTGCGCCTTGCCTGGCCCGCTCTCAGGGGCAACGCGACACAGGAAATAGCTGATGCCCCACCCCTTCCTTAGCGGGCAATCGGAGTCAGGCGGATCAAGTGGATACGACGGCTATCCGCATTCAGAATGCGAAAGCGATAAGCGCCAATCTCAGTGGTTTCGTTACGTTTTGGGAGGTGCCCGAACGCACTCATCACCAAACCACCCACGGTGTCGAACTCATCGTCGGAAAATTCGCTGTCGAAGAACTCGTTGAAGTTCTCGATCGGCGTGAGCGCCTTGATCAGGAAATCACCGCTGGGCAGCGGCTTGATGTAGCTGTCTTCTTCGACGTCGTGCTCGTCTTCGATGTCGCCGACGATTTGCTCGAGCACGTCTTCGATGGTCACAAGACCAGCCACGCCGCCGTATTCGTCGATCACAATGGCCATGTGATTGTGGTTGGCGCGGAACTCGCGCAGCAGCACATTCAGGCGCTTGGATTCAGGCACGAAGGTGGCCGGGCGCAGCAGGTCCTTGATGTTGAAGCTGTCGCCGTTCTCCTTGAGGATCAGCGGCAGCAGGTCCTTGGCCAGCAGGACGCCCATGACGTCGTCATGGCTTTCACCGATCACCGGGTAGCGCGAGTGCGCCGAGTCGATCACGGCCGGGAGGAATTCCCGTGGGGTCTGGGTCGCCTTGATGCTGATCATCTGCGAACGCGGGACCATGATGTCCCGAACCTGCAGGTCAGCCACCTGGATGGCGCCTTCGACGATGGCCAGCGCTTCGCTGTCCAGCAACTTGTTCTGATGGGCCTCGCGCAGCAGCTCCAGCAGCTCCTGGCGGTTTTTCGGCTCGTGGGCAAAAGCCTGGGTCAGTTTACCCAGCCATGACTTCTGCCCGTTGCTCGATCGGTCTTCGCTCATAGCGATTACTCTAAATCCTTTGTTGTGTCAGTTATGTGTAGTTTCAGTTTTCGTCGTCTGCATACGGATCAGGGTGACCCAGTTCAGCAAGCAACGTTTGTTCCAGTGTTTCCATTTCGCAGGCTTCGTCATCGTCTATATGGTCGTAACCCAAGAGATGCAAGCAGCCGTGGATGACTAGATGGGCCCAGTGGGCCTCAAGTTCCTTGCCTTGTTCCTTCGCCTCGCGCTCCACCACTTCGACGCAGATCACCAGGTCGCCCAGTAACGGGATATCCAGTAACTCATCCGGCACGTCGGCGGGAAAGGACAGCACGTTGGTCGCGTAATCCTTTTGGCGCCAGGTGTGATTCAGTTCACGGCCTTCGGGCTCGTCCACCAGGCGGATGGTCAGTTCCGAGTCGGCGGTGCGCTGGCGCAGGGCCAGGGCGCACCATTGACGGAACTGCGCTTCGCTGGGGGCGGGCGCTTCGGTGGCCAGTTGCAGGTCTAGCTCAAGCATCGCGGCGCACGTCTTTGGCGGGCGCGTCATCGCGGTGCTCAAAGCGCTCGTAGGCTTCGACAATGCGCTGCACCAACGGGTGGCGAACCACGTCTTTGGGCATGAAATGCGTGAAGCTGATGCCTGGCACGTCCTTGAGCACGTCGATCACCTGGGCCAGGCCGGACTTGGTGCCCTTGGGCAGGTCGACCTGGGTGACGTCGCCGGTGATCACGGCGGTGGAGCCGAAACCGATACGGGTGAGGAACATTTTCATCTGCTCGACGGTGGTGTTCTGGCTCTCGTCGAGGATGATGAAGCTGTTGTTCAAGGTGCGACCACGCATGTAGGCCAGCGGGGCGATCTCGATCACTTGGCGCTCGATCAACTTGGCCACGTATTCAAAGCCGAGCATCTCGTACAGCGCGTCGTAGAGCGGGCGCAGGTACGGGTCGATCTTCTGGGCCAGGTCGCCGGGCAGGAAGCCAAGCTTCTCGCCGGCCTCGACCGCCGGGCGTACCAGCAGGATGCGTCGCACCTGCTCGCGCTCCAGGGCGTCGACCGCGCAGGCCACGGCCAGGTAGGTCTTGCCGGTACCGGCGGGGCCGATGCCGAAGTTGATATCGTTACCGAGGATTTCCTTGACGTAGCGCTGCTGATTCAAGCCGCGAGGGCGAATCATGCCTTTTTTGGTGCGCAGGGCCACGCTGGCTTCGGCCACCGGGTTGTTGGCCAAGTCTTCCACGGCGGATTCCTGCAGGTACAGGTGCACGGTCTCCGGCGACAGCTCGCTACCCTTGGTTTCACGGTAGAGGCGGCGCAGCAGGTTTTCTGCAGACGTGGTGTGCTGGGGTTCACCAATAAGCTCGAACTGATTGCCGCGGTTGCGGATCTCGATGCTCAGGCGTTGTTCGATCAGGCGCAGGTGCTCGTCGAACTGTCCGCACAGGTTGGCGAAACGGCGAGCCTCAAACGGCTCGAGGAGAAAACGATGGGGTTCTGCTATGGGTGCGTTCAAGGTTGCTTTTAGCCGCCCTTTGGCTGTTTAGGTGAAAGAGAGGATAACGCCAGCGCTCGGCGTGCGAAAGCACTTATATAGGCTGGCTCAATCTCAAGAACCATGAAGATCCACTGTGGGAGCTGGCTTGCCTGCGATTGCGGTGTATCAGTGCCAATTGTGTTAACTGGCCCACCGCTATCGCAGGCAAGCCAGCTCCCACATTTTGATCTTCATCAGGTCAGAGCAATCAGTTGATCAGCGACCCACGCAGCGAGTGCGGTTGCGCCGCATCGATGTGCACATCGGCAAACTGGCCGATCAGAGTCGGGTTGTCGCAGCGGAAGTTGACGATCCGGTTGTTCTCGGTACGCCCTTGCAATTCGCCCGGGTCTTTTTTCGAGTAGTCGGTGACCAGAATGCGCTGGATCGAACCGACCATTTGTCGGCTGATCTCGAAACCTTGCTGGTTCAGGCGATGTTGTAGCGCGTTCAAGCGCTCTTTTTTCAGCGATTCCGGCGTGTCATCCGCCAAGTCCGCTGCCGGCGTGCCTGGACGCTGGCTGTAGACGAACGAATACGAGAAGTCGAAGCCGACGTCTTCGATCAGCTTCATGGTCTGCTCGAAATCTTTCTCGGTCTCGCCAGGGAAGCCGACGATGAAGTCCGAACTGATGCAGATGCCCGGCACGGCGGCGCGCAATTTACGCAGCTTGGATTTGTACTCCAGGGCGGTGTGGTTGCGCTTCATGGCCGCCAGAATGCGGTCCGAACCCGACTGCACCGGCAAATGCAGGTGCTTGACCAGCTCCGGCACCTCGGCGTGTGCCTGGATCAGGCTGTCGGAGAACTCCAGCGGGTGCGAGGTGGTGTAGCGAATACGCTCGATGCCGTCCACCGCTGCCACCACGCGGATCAACTCCGCGAGGTCGGCCAGGCGCCCGTCGTGGGTCTGGCCGCGATAGCCGTTGACGTTCTGGCCCAGCAAGGTCACTTCGCGCACGCCGTTTTCGGCCAAGTGGATAATTTCCGACAGCACGTCGTCAAACGGCCGGCTGACTTCTTCGCCACGGGTGTAGGGCACCACGCAGAAGGTGCAGTACTTGCTGCAGCCTTCCATGACCGACACATAGGCACTCGGCCCGTCGATGCGCGGTTCGGGCAAATGGTCGAATTTTTCGATTTCGGGGAACGACACGTCCACCTGCGGCAGCTTGGTGATGCGTGCGGCGTCGATCATTTCCGGCAGGCGGTGCAGGGTTTGCGGGCCGAAAACCACGTCGACATAGGGGGCGCGGTCGCGGATCGCGGCGCCTTCCTGGCTGGCCACGCAGCCGCCGACGGCGATCACCATCTCCGGGTTGGCCAGTTTCAATTCACGCCAGCGGCCCAGCTGGGAGTACACACGGTCCTGGGCACGCTCGCGGATCGAGCAGGTATTGAGCAGGATGACGTCGGCATCTTCGGCGCGGGCGGTGACTTCCAGGGCCTGGTGTTCGCCCAGCAGATCGACCATGCGCGAGCTGTCGTACTCGTTCATCTGGCAACCGTGGGTTTCGATGTAAAGCTTCTTGGCCATGGGAATCGTCAACTGGTGGTAAAGAACCGCGCATTATAGGGGGCATGCCCATTGGTTCCTAGCGCTGTGCATCGGGTGCCATGCTATAGTTCGCGCCCTCTTTTATATCCCCGATGTGTTGTTCGCCCACCATGACCAAACGTGAAGCTCCAATCTACAAGGTGATTTTCCTCAACCAGGGCCAGGTGTTCGAAATGTACGCCAAGCAGATCTATCAAAGTGATCTGTGGGGCTTCCTGGAAGTGGAAGAGTTCGTCTTTGGCGAGCGCACCCAATTGGTCGTCGACCCGGGCGAAGAAAAACTCAAGGCGCAGTTTGAAGGCGTGGTGCGCAGCTTTGTGCCGATGCATTCGATTGTGCGCATCGATGAAGTCGAGCGCCTGGGCACGCCGAAGATCAGCGAAGCGCGTGGCACCAGCAATGTGATGCCGTTTCCGATGCCGATGCCTGAGAAGTAAGGCGTTAGACCGAGTCAAGCTATCGCAGGCAAGCCAGCTCCCACATTTGGAATGCATTTCCTTGTGGGAGCTGGCTTGCCTGCGATAGCGGTAGGGGGGCTTAGCTGAAATCAGGGCAGGGGCGAAAAGGGCGAACGCCCGTCGGCACTCTGCAATTCCTGCAAGTAATTGCGGAAGATCTGGCCCAGCACCTGGGTGGCCACTTCCAGTTCATCACGCTGCATGTGCTCGGCGACTTCGTCGGCCGTGTCCAGCGCGTCTTCGGCACCGTTGACCGCTGCCATTTTCAGCACGATGTAGGCCTGGACGTTATTGGCCGGCACACCTTCGCCTTTGAAGAACATGTTACCCAGTTGGAATTGCGCCTGGGCGTGGCCCTGCAACGAAGCCTTTTCGAAGTAGCTCAGGGCTTTGTTGAGGTCGCGGGCCGGGTTTTTGTCGTCGTGGAAGTACTCGCCCAACTCGTATTGCGCCTGCGCATCCCCACCGTCGGCCTGTTTCTGGCACGCGCTCAGGGCTTCGGCCTGGCTGTCTGGCTGGGTATTGAGGGTGCAACGACCCATCGCTGGGATTAACAACGAGTTGCCGCCTGCCTGGGCATGTGCCAGCAGCGGCTGAAGGAGCAACAGGCAGCCCAGAACCAGGGTGCGGCCGGTGCGTTTCATGGGAATCGACTTACCTCTGACGGGGCACGCGGACCCTCGGGGGTCCAATAAGCGCGCATTATGAAATAAGCAGGCCCCTGCTTACAAAGTCTTTACTCGTTTTTCTGCTGCGTAGGCAAGTTATCTGCCGGATTGCAGGTGATTTCTCGAAAAATGCAGGAAATCTCTGTAAGCAAAGTAGCAAATCTGACGCTGCGAGGGGCAACGTCAGATGTGTGTGTCCCTTAATCAGGGCTTACTTCAGGGCTGCGAAAGCGCGCTCGGCAGCATCCAGGGTCAGTTTCAACTCCGCTTCGCCATGGGCGATCGAGGTGAACCCGGCTTCGAAAGCGCTCGGTGCCAGGTAAACGCCGCCTTCGAGCATCAAGTGGAAGAAGCGCTTGAACAGGTCGGCATCGCTGCCCATCACGTCATCAAAGGTAACGATATCGTCGGCGCCGCTGAAATACAGGCCGAACATGCCACCTGCTTGTGTGGTCACGAACGGGATACCCGCCGCATCGGCGCGCTGTTGCAGGCCATCGAGCAGGCGTGTGGTGTAGTCGGTCAGCTCGGCGTGGAAACCCGGGCGGCTGATCAGGCGCAGGGTGGTCAGGCCGGCCGCCATGGCCAATGGGTTACCTGACAAGGTGCCCGCCTGATACACCGGGCCAAGCGGCGCGATGTGCTGCATGATTTCGCGCTTGCCGCCGAAGCAGCCCACGGGCATGCCGCCACCGATGATCTTGCCGAAGGTGCTCAGGTCCGGCGTGACGCCGTAGTAAGCCTGGGCGCCGCCGAGGGCTACGCGGAAGCCGGTCATCACTTCGTCGAAAATCAGCACCACGCCGTGCTTGTCGCACTGCTCGCGCAAACCTTCCAGAAAACCCGGTGCCGGTGGCACGCAGTTCATGTTGCCGGCTACCGGCTCGACGATGATGCACGCCACGTCCTGGCCGACTTCGCTGAGCATCTGCTCAACGGCAGCGATGTCGTTGAACGGCAGGGTCAGGGTGTGTTTGGCAAACGCGGCCGGCACACCCGCCGAGCTTGGCACGCCTTGGGTCAGCAGGCCGGAGCCGGCTTTTACCAGCAGGCTGTCGGAGTGGCCGTGGTAGCAGCCTTCGAACTTGATGATGCTGTCGCGGCCGGTGAAACCACGGGCCAGGCGGATTGCGCTCATGGTGGCTTCGGTGCCGGAGCTGACCATGCGCACCATTTCCATCGATGGCACGATTGAGCACACCAGGTCCGCCATCTCGGTTTCCATGGCGGTCGGCGCGCCATAGGACAGGCCGTGTTGCAACTGCTGACGCACCGCGTCGAGCACGTCCGGGTGGCTGTGGCCGAGGATCATCGGCCCCCAGGAACCTACGTAGTCAACGTAGCGCTTGTCATCTTCGTCGGTGACGTAGGCGCCTTCGGCATGCTTGAAGAACAACGGTGTGCCGCCGACGCTCTTGAACGCACGCACGGGGGAGTTCACACCGCCGGGGATGTGTTTCTGGGCATTGGCAAACAGGGTTTCGGAACGGGACATGATCGGGCTCTCTACACTTAAACTTTAAGAAGGTCGTTGAAGGCGCGGGCGCGGCGCGTGACTTCCTGGGTGCTGTCGGCACCGAACAGGCCGTGTACCACGGCGAGCAGGTCGGCACCGTGGGCCACCAGGGGGGCGGCGTTCTCCAAGGTGACGCCACCGATCACGCAGATCGGCAACTGCAGACGCGTGCGGGCCTGGGCCAGCATGTCGAGCGTTGCGGCCGGCGCGCCGGGCTTGGTGTTGGAATTGAAAAAGCGGCCGAAGGCGACGTAGCTCGCGCCTTCCTTGGCGGCCTGCTCGGCCAGTTCGATCTGGCTGTGGCAGGTGGCGCCGATGATGGCTTTGGAGCCGAGCAGTGCACGGGCCGGGGTCAGTGGGCCGTCGGTTTGGCCCAGGTGTACACCGACGCCCAGGCGCGCGGCCAATTCGGCGTCATCGTTGATGATCAACTGGGTCTTGTAGCGTGAGCACAGCTCGCGCAGTTTCTCGGCCTCACGCAGGCGCCGGGCTTCGTCGCTGCTTTTGTCGCGGTACTGCAACAGGGTTACGCCACCGTCCAGTGCTGCTTCGACGTAGGCGAGGAATTTGCCGGCCAACAGTTGGCTGTCGGTAATGGCGTAAAGGCCACGTAGTTTCATCGAGCAGGCCTCTTGTGCGGTTAAGAGCAGAAATCCAGCGGCAGACGGCGCGGCACGAACTGGCCCTGGCCGAGTTGTTCGGCGTCACGCAGGGTGCGCCAAGTGTAGTTGAGCGCCGATTGCACCGCGCTGGCCAAGCCTTCGCCCTGGGCGATCCGGCCGGCCAAGGCGCTGGCAAGCGTGCAACCCGAGCCGTGATAGCTGCCGGGCAGGCGCTGGCAGGTAAAGGTCTGGCGCGTGCCGTCGCGGCTGTACAGGCGGTTGTGCACTTCATGCTCGTCGCCGTGGCCGCCGGTGATCAGCAGATGCTTTACAAACGGCAGCAGCTTCTCGGCGCATTCGTCCGCCGTGCCCTCGGGCAATTCGGCGAGGATGCGCGCTTCCGGCAAGTTCGGCGTAGCGATCAGCGACAGTGGCAACAGCCGCTCACGCATGGCATAACCGACTTCGTCCTTGCCCAGGCTGCCGCCGCCACCGGCGCGCAGCACCGGGTCGCAGACCACCGGCAGGTGCGGGTGCGCCTGCAGCAGTTCGACCACGGTGTCGACCATCGCGGTGGAACCGAGCATACCGAGCTTCACCGCCGCCACTTCGGAGTCGCTCAGCACGGCATTGGCCTGGGCCAGTACCCACTCGCGGTCGAGCACGCGAAAATCGCTGACATTGACAGTGTTCTGCACGGTCAAGGCGGTGACGGCCGGGGCCGCATGACAGCCTTGTGCAAGCAGGGCTTCGATATCTGCCTGCAAGCCGGCGCCACCACTGGGGTCGTGGCCGGAGAGACAGAGGACAACGGGGCGAGAGCTGTAGATATTCATGGTGCGCGAGCTTACCACCAAACGCTTTTGGCGTGGCTGTTGGGCGAGAGGCGAATTCCCCGCTTATGTTTATGGTTTGGCTTGGCTGGTTTTTTATTCGGAAAGCGCTTGAGATGCCCGTTCTAGAGCCTTTCAAAAAATTATTTCAATGGTGTCCAATGGCCTCTAGCGGCTATGCTAGAGTGGATCCAAACAACTTAATGTATCGCCGGTATACGTCTACTCAAAAGGAATGGGGGACTTTTGACATAACCGGACAGGCCACGCTGGGGCTCTATGCGCTATTTGCTGATCTTTTTATTGTGCGGGCTGCCGATGCTCGCCAGCGCCATCGAGTTCAACCCGGATACTCGAAGCCTGCCGCTGGGCCGCGTCATGCAAGTGTTCGAAGACCCAACCGACGCCCTCACCATCGCCGATGTCAGCACTCCCGCCTTCGCCGCCCAGTTCAAACCCCATGACAAAGCCACCCTCAACGCCGGCTATTCACGCTCGGTGTTCTGGCTCAAGGTCGACCTGCATTACACCGCCACTGACCCTCGCGCCCCGCGCACCTGGTTTCTGGAGTTGGCGTACCCGCCGCTTAACCAACTGGACCTGTACCAGCGCGACAGCACCGGCAATTACCGCCTGACTACCCGCACGGGCAGCACCCTGGCGTTTTCCAGCCGTGAAGTGCGCCAGGCCAACTACTTGTTCAAGCTCAATTTCGTGCCTGACCAGCAGCAAACCGTGTACCTGCGCCTGCAAAGCCAAGGCTCGATCCAGGCACCGCTGACGCTATGGTCTGCCACCGCCTACCTGGAGCAACAGCCGCTGCGCCTGTATGTATTGGGGGCGATCTACGGCGTGTTACTGGGGATGCTGGTCTACAACCTGTTCATCTACTTGAGCGTGCGCGACACCAGCTACCTCTTTTACATCCTCTATATCGCTTCGTTCGGCCTCTACCAGCTCTCGGTCAACGGCGTGGCGGTGGAATATTTCTGGCCGAACAATCCGTGGTGGGCGAATGCGGCGGTACCTTTCCTGATCGGTTCGGCGGCGTTGTTCGGTAGCTTGTTCGCGCGCAGTTTCCTGCACACCGCGCAGCACAGCCGCTGGCTTGACCGGGTTTTGCTGGCATTGGCAGCGGCTGGCGCGTTGGTCATGGTGCTGGCGCTGCTGACCAGCTACGCCGTGGCCCTGCGTTTGGCCACAGGTTTGGCGCTGGTGTTTACCGTGACCATCTTTGTGGCCGCCATCAAGGCCTGGTATTGCGGCCAGCGCATGGCGCGTTACTTCATCATCGCTTGGTCGGCGTTCCTGCTGGGCGGGGTGGTCAACACCCTGATGGTGCTGGGCTACCTGCCCAATATGTTCCTCACCATGTACGCCAGCCAGCTCGGCTCGGCCATCGAAGTGGCGCTGTTGTCCCTGGCCCTGGCGGACCGCATCAACGGCATGCGTGAGCAGCAGGCGCAGATCCTGTTCGACGCCAGCCAGAAGCTTGAAGTGCTCAACCAGCAATTGGCGCGCAGTAACCGCCTCAAAGATGAGTTCCTCGCCACGCTCACCCACGAACTGCGTACCCCAATGAATGGCGTGATCGGCTCGTTGGAGCTGATGCAGACCGTGCCGCTGGATGACGACCTTGCCCAGTACCAGCAAACCGCCGCCGGTTCTGCGCGGGACATGATGCGCATGGTCAACGGCATTCTCACCCTTACCGAATTGCAGGCCGGGCGCCTCACCGCCCATCCCCAGGTCTTCAGCCTGCGCGGCACGCTCGACACCTTGCGCCAGCAATTCACCGCCAGCGCGCACAGCAAAGGCCTGGAGTTTTCTATCGACGTGGCCGATGAACTGCCGGACCGGGTGATTGGCGATGCCGGCAAACTCACCCAATGCCTGGATTGCCTGCTCGACAATGCCTTCAAGTTCACCCACGAAGGTGCGGTGCGCTTGCGCGTGGTGGGTGTGCCGCACAGTGACGGCGAACTGCGCCTGAGCTTCATCGTGATCGACAGCGGCATCGGCTTCGCTTTCCTCGATGAGGCCACGCTGTATCAGCGCTTCTTCCAGGTCGACGGTTCGATGACGCGCGAATACGGCGGCCTGGGCATCGGCCTGGCGATTTGTCGGCAGTTGATCGAACTGCTCGGCGGGCGCCTGACCCATCATTCCGAGCCCCGCAAGGGCAGCCGCTTCCAGTTGGACATGAGCGTCAACCCGGTGCCGCCCGAGCCAAAGCCGGCAACGCACAAACCCCACGCGCAACGAGCGCCCCAGGAATGTACGGTGCTGTTGGTGGACGACAACAGTGTCGGCCAATTGGCGGTACGCGGCATGTTGCTCAAGCTGGGTTATCGGGTGAAAACCGTGGATAACGGCCCGGCCGCCTTGGCGCTTTTTCAGGACCAAACCTTTGATGCGGTGCTGCTGGATATACCCGAGGGCGGCTTCTCGTTGTGCTGTCAGATTCGTGCGCTACCCGGCTGCGGCGAGCTGCCGGTAATTGCCCTGAGCACCTCGCTGCACGCCCCGGATCGAGAGCGTTGCCATGGGGTCGGCATCACCGAACGCCTCAGCAAACCCGTACGTTTCGAGGCGTTGCAAACGGTGCTGGAGCGGCACCTGTTGTGCCCGTTAGAGGGCGAAAGCGCCGAACAATAGGCGGGTATGCCACTTTTTTAAGCCCGATGACGGTGCTTAACTGAAATTCAGGCCTCAACTGCACGTGGCCTATTTTCCAGGAGGCCCGTCATGAACCTGCATCAATTTGCCGAAACCCACGACGTCACCAACCAGCCGCCGTCCCTGGACGGCACCAACCTTTATCGTATCGACCTGCCCCTGCAAGAATGGTCGCGCCGCTTTGGCGCCGGCTGGGCGCAGGCGCGTATTGATGCGTACGGCGCGCTGGCCGGTGGGCCGTTGATGGCGGCCGGGTTCCTGGCGAATCAGAACAAGCCGGTGTTCAACAGCCATGACCGCTACGGCCATCGCATCGACCTGGTGGAATTTCATCCGGCCTATCATGAACTGATGCGCACCGCCGTCGAGCATGGCCTGCCATCGCTGCCGTGGGCGCATCCGCAGCCCGGTGCCCATGTGGCCCGCGCCGCCATGACCTACCTGCACAGCCAGGCCGAAGCCGGCAGCGGTTGCCCGTTGACCATGACCTTCGCCTGCGTCCCGGCCCTGCGCCTGCAACCGGACCTGGCGAAGACCTGGTTGCCGAAAATCCTCAACACCGAATACGACCCACGCAACGTCGGCATCGCCCACAAAGCCGGCGCCACCATCGGCATGGCCATGACCGAAAAGCAAGGCGGCACCGACGTGCGCGCCAACACCACCCGTGCCTATCCCGTGGGCGCCGGCGGCCCCGGCCAAGCCTATGAGCTGGTAGGGCACAAGTGGTTCTGCTCGGCACCGATGTGCGATGCGTTCCTCACCCTGGCGCAGACTGACAAAGGCCTGACGTGTTTCCTGCTGCCAAGGCATCGCCCGGATGACACACGCAACCAGTTCTACATCCAGCGCCTGAAAAACAAACTCGGCAATTGCTCCAACGCCTCCAGCGAAGTGGAGTTTCGTGGCGCCCTGGCCTGGATGGTTGGCGAAGAAGGCCGGGGCGTGCCGACCATAATCGAAATGGTCGCCATGACCCGTTTCGACTGCATGGTCGGCTCCAGCGCCTTGATGCGCCAGGCGTTGACCCAGGCCAGCCACCATTGCGCCCATCGCTCAGTCGGCGGCCGCGTGCTCAGTGAACAACCGTTGATGCAAAACGTGCTGGCCGACCTGGCGCTGGAGAGCGAAGCCTCCCTGGCCTTGAGCATGCGCATGGGGCGGGCGCTGGACCATCTGGATAACGAACAGGAAGCCAAATTTGCCCGGCTGGTGACGGCGGTGGGCAAGTATTGGATCTGCAAGCGCGCACCGGCCATGATCAATGAGGCCGCCGAATGCATGGGCGGCGCCGGGTACGTGGAGGACAGCATCCTGCCGCGTCTTTACCGTGAGGCGCCGGTGAATTCGACGTGGGAAGGTTCCGGCAATGTGCAGTGCTTGGACGTGCTGCGGGCATTGTCCAAAGAACCGGGCGTGCTGGAGGCATTGTTTGTCGAACTGGGCGATGGGCATGGTGACAAGCAGCTGGCGCGGCATATCGAGCAATTGAAGTCGGCGTTTATGGACACTCAGGACATCCAGTACCGCGCGCGGCAGTTGACCGAGGACATTGCCGTGGCGTTGCAGGCCAAGCTGTTGCTGGAGGCCGGGAATGCGCTGGTCAGTGACGGGTTTATCGCCAGCCGCCTGGGGGCATCGTCCGGCCGCGTGTATGGCACTTTGCCGCGCGGGATGGATGTGGCGGCGATCGTTACCCGTTCAACTCCACAATCCCTCTGATTGAACACGGTCAAAATGTGGGAGCTGGCTTGCCTGCGATGGCGGTGTCCCAGCCAAGTATTCAGTGACTGACACACCGCCATCGCAGGCAAGCCAGCTCCCACCTTTCAAAGCATTCCAAACCCGGTGTTTCAGTGAGGCCGGGATACAGGCAAGATAAAGGCCTGCAAGTCAGAACACAGGATGCTTACCGTGACCGAAGCTTTTGTTGTCGTTCAAACCGCTGAAGAAGCCGTGGACCGGCTGGCGGCTCTGCATGAGCGTGCCACTGGCGCGCTTAACCAAGCCCTCAAGCAATACCTCAAGGACCGCGTCGAGCCTGACGCCGAACAACGTGCGCAGTTCCGCTACCCGGAACTGCGTCTGACCTACCACTGCCACGGCGAAGTCCCACAGACCACCCGCGCATACGCCAAGGTGCAATTGCCGGGAACCTACAGCGTCACCGTCACCCATCCGGCGGCGTTCCGTAAGTACCTGCTGGAGCAACTGGTGCCGTTGATGCACGACTTCACCGTGACGGTGGAAGTCGGCGTCAGCCAGCAGAATATTCCCTACCCGTATGTGGTGGAGCAGGGTGATGAACTGGCTGGCTCCGGTGTCACCGCCGCGACCCTCGCCCGTGTGTTCCCCAGCACTGACTTGTCTGCCGCCACCGACGGCATTGCCGATGGCCTCTACGACTGGGAAAACACCGACCCGCTGCCGCTGGCGCTGTTCGATGCGGCGCGCGTGGACTTTTCCCTGCGCCGGCTGGTGCACTACACCGGCAGCGACTGGCGCCATGTGCAGCCGTGGATCCTGCTGACCAACTACCACCGCTATGTTGACCAGTTCATCCTGCATGGCCTGGAGCAACTGCGCAGCGACCCGCGGTTTATTCGCATGGTGCTGCCGGGTAACGTGATCATCGACAAGAGCATGGACCACGGTGAAGCGTCGGCCATTGCCGCAGGCGTGGTCTGGCATCGCTACCAGATGCCGGCCTATCACTTGCAGGCCGCCGACGGCCACGGTGTGACGCTGGTGAACATCGGCGTTGGCCCGTCCAACGCCAAAAACATCACCGACCACCTGGCCGTGCTGCGCCCGCATTGCTGGCTGATGATCGGCCACTGCGGCGGCCTGCGCCAATCCCAGACCATCGGCGACTACGTATTGGCTCACGCCTATATGCGCCGCGACGGGATTCTCGACCGCGTAGTCCCGCCAAACATCCCGATCCCGGCCCTGGCCGAAGTGCAGATGGCCTTGCAGCAAGCCGCTGCCAACGTCACCGGCGAAAAAGGCGAAGAGCTGAAAAAACGCCTGCGCACCGGCACCGTGCTGACCTACGACGACCGCAACTGGGAACTGCGCTGGGCGCAAGAGCGGCCACTGATCAACCTGTCCCGCGCTGTGGCGGTGGACATGGAAAGCGGCACCATCGCGGCCCAAGGCTACCGTTTGCGGGTTCCGTACGGCACTTTGCTGTGCGTGTCGGACAAACCGCTGCACAGCGAGATCAAGCTGCCGGGCTCGGCCAACGCGTTTTATGAGCGTGCGGTCAGCCAGCACTTGAAAATCGGCATCGAGGCGGTGGATTTGTTGCGCACCGAACTCAACTCGCTGCACTCGCGCAAACTGCGCAGTTTCGACGAGCCGCCGTTCCGCTAAGCGGTTGGGATGGTCATTTAGCGGTCAGGCCACTAGCATTGTCGGTCCTGACCGTTAGATGTTCCTTTGCCATGTCCCGTCCTGCCCGCCCCGATTCGCGCCGCCCTGGCGTGAAACCCCCGTACTCCGCAACGCGGCGTGTCGCCAAGGCGCCACCGGCCGAGCCGAAGTTGATCCTGTTCAACAAGCCCTTCGATGTGCTGACCCAGTTCAGCGACGAAGGCGGGCGCGCGACCCTCAAGGATTTTATCGATATCCCCGGCATCTACCCGGCCGGTCGCCTGGACCGTGACAGTGAGGGGCTGTTGCTGCTGACCAACGATGGCCAGTTACAGGCGCGCATTGCCGACCCCAAGCACAAGCTGGCGAAAACCTACTGGGTGCAAGTTGAAGGCGAGCCCACCGAAGAGCAGTTGCAACGCCTGCGTGACGGTGTAGAGCTTAATGACGGCATGACCTTGCCCGCCGAAGCGCGGCAGTTGGACGAGCCCGAACTGTGGCCGCGCAATCCGCCGGTGCGCTTTCGCAAAAGCGTGCCGACGCACTGGCTGGAGCTGGTCATTCGTGAGGGGCGTAACCGCCAGGTGCGGCGCATGACCGCTGCGGTGGGCTTGCCCACCTTGCGCCTGGTGCGCGTGCGTATTGGTGACTGGTCGATTGATGGCCTGGACCAGGGCCAATGGAAGGCAGTGCCGGCGCGTTTATAAAGCGCCGGACTCGATCAGGCCGATCACCACGCTCTTGATGATGAACGCGGCCACGCCCAGGCCCAGCACAAAAAACAGGATGAACGACCCAAAGCGTCCGGCCTTGGATTTTTTCGCCAGGTCCCAGACGATAAAGCCCATGAAGATGATCAGGATGGTGACCAGGCCGGTCATCATCCATTCTTCAAAGAGGGCGGGGTCGATGTTGTTCATGGGGATTTTTTCCGACAGGGCAGGCGGGAAGTATAAAGCAGGGCTTCAGGCACAACATTGACCTGCGTCGTAACGCGGTCAATGTGGGAGCTGGCTTGCCTGCGATAGCGGTGTGTCAGCTAAGGATATGCCACTGATCCACCGCTATCGCAGGCAAGCCAGCTCCCACAGGGGATCACCAGTGTGCTTGAGGTCAGGTACGCAGGTGCGTCAACGGCAGCTCGGTGCTGTTGAGCACCTGGTTGAGCACAAAGCTCGACCTTACGCTGGTTACGCCTTCAATCCGGGTCAAATGCCCCAGCAGCAATTTCTGGTAGTGGTCCATGTCCGGCACCACCACTTTCAACTGATAGTCCGCATCCATCCCGGTGACTAAACTGCATTCCAGCACTTGCGGCAGGGTGCGGATCGCTGCTTCGAAATTCTCGAAACGCTCCGGCGTGTGACGGTCCATGCCGATCAGCACATAGGCTGTAAGGCTCAGGCCCAGCATCTTGCGGTCGAGCAGTGCAACCTGGCGTGAGATGTAGCCGTCGTCTTCCAACTGCTTGACCCGGCGTGAGCACGGCGACGGCGACAGGCCGATGCGTTCGGCCAACTCCTGGTTGGAGATCCTCGCGTCGCGCTGCAATTCAGCCAAAATACTCAGGTCGTATCGGTCAAGCTTGCTCATTGGGTTGGCCTTTGTCGTAACTATTGCGGTGAATTATCTATGAAGGGTTAAAAATTGCGCAAGCACTGTTTATTGACGCAATCTTCGCAATCATCTGTCGGACGTTGGCCTGTATCTTTATCAACAGAATCACCGCCTGGACAACAGTCCACTGCAGTTGGCCCAATCAGGCCTGCTGCGGCCGCCGCCCCAGCAGGGTTGAGCCGGCCTCCAGGCTGCACACTGTCCACAAGACGGCGTGAGGTGAGCCAACGTCAAAAACGTTGAGCCAGGACGAAATTCTCAAGGGGCGGCCGACGGGTCGCCCCTTTTTCTTTGTCTGCGCTTTTAGCTCAAAAAATACTTCTCGTGACTGATAACCTGTCTCAGAACCGGGTGAGGCTTTTCCAGTCTCATGCAGTAAGGCCGGACATTCCAGGCCCTAATCCGCAGTGAGGAATAGCATGAAGCGCATCTGGCGTATGGCAGGTGTAGGTTTGCTGATGGTGAGCGTCGGCACACAAGTAATGGCCGATGACCCGCGCTATGAAGGCGGTGGTCAGCATGAAAGAGGCCCGGAAGGCGGGCGCGGCAATGAACAGGCGCGACCGCAAAATAATCAACCGCGCCCACAGAACACTCAACCGCGTCCGGAAAACAACCAGCCGCGCCCACAGAACCCGCATGTTGATCGCGCCGAGCAACAGCAGCACGGCGGTGGGCAGTGGCAAGGCCGCCCGCAAAATGCCGAGCAACCGCGGCCGGCACCGCAGCCTGCGAACAACCTGCCGATCCAGGGCCGCCCGGACACCGTGCGCCAAACCCAGGAACCCCGCCAGGGCTACTATCAGGACATCCCGCGCCGTAACGATGGCAACCAGCACTGGCAGACCGGCAATGGCCCAGGCCCGCGTCCGGGCGGCGGCTTCAATAATGGTCACCCGAACGACAACCGCTGGCCGGGTCGCCCCAATGGGCATGGCAACGGCTGGGGGCCAGGCCCGCAATATCGTCCCGGTTACACCGTCGACCGCTTCCCGGACCGCAATTACCGTGTGCCTTACCGTGGCCAGGATTACTTCTTCTCCGGCGGCTACTGGTATCGCCCGCAAGGCCCGCGCTATGTGGTGGTGACGCCGCCCTACGGGATCCGTGTGCAATACCTGCCGGACTACGCCCGTGAAGTGTGGGTGGGCAGCGCGCTGTTCTTCCTCGCGGCGGGTTCCTACTACACCTATGAAAACGCTACCCAGCAATACGTCGTGGTGCAGCCGCCTACCGAAGTACCGGCGCCGCAACCCGCGCCGCAGGGCAACGGTTATGACGTAGTGGCCTACCCGGCCAACGGCCAGTCACCGGCCCAGGTACAGCAGGACGGCTACGACTGTTATCGCTGGGCAGTTCAGCAAAGCGGTTTCGACCCACGCACCGTCACTTATGCCCCGGACCCGACGGTGGTGCAAACCTACCGCCAGGCCCAGGGCAACTGCCTGACCAGTCGCGGCTATCAGGTGCAGTACTAGGCCTTGTTACCCGTCACCACTTCCCGCGGGTCGGCGTGCACCAGCACTTCAGCACGCGGGTAAGCCTTGTGAATGGCATCGGCGGCCTGGTCGCTGATGCCGTGGGCCACTGACAGGGTCAATTCCCCCGGCAACTCCAGGTGCAACTGCACAAACCAGTGGCTGCCGGAAATGCGCGTGCGCAAATCATGCGCGCCCAGCACGCCCGGCACACTGCGCGCCAATTCCAGCATGTGCTGGCTGACATCCGGCGGCAGTTCTTCATCCATCAACACGGCAAAGCTCTCGCGGGCGATCTGGATCGCGCTCCACAGGATATACGCGGCAATGCCGAGGCCGAACCACGCATCCACCTGATGAAAGCCGAACCCTGCCAACACCAGTGCCACCAGAATGCTGCCGTTGAGCATCAAGTCGGAGCGATAGTGCAGTGAGTCGGCGCGCACGGCATTGGAGCCGGTTTCGCGGATCACCCGGTGTTGCAGCATCAGCAGCGCCACGGTCATCAGCAGCGAAAAAACGATGACGCCAATGCTCAGCCACGGCGCACCGACCGGCTCCGGGTGCAGCAAGCGCTGGTACGCCTGGAATGCAATCAACACTGCACTGCCGGCGATAAACAACGCCTGGGCCATGCCCGACAGCGATTCGGCCTTGCCATGCCCATAACGGTGATCGTCATCGGCCGGGCGCAGTGCGTAATGCACCGCCAGCAAGTTCAGCAGCGACGTAATGCCATCGAGCAGCGAGTCGGTCAACCCGGCGAGCATGCTCACCGAGCCGCTGAACCACCAGGCGATGGCCTTGGTGATAATCAGCGCACAGGCCACGCCCACCGAGGCGCGGGTGGCCAGGCGCAGGAGCCTGGCGTGTTCGGGGCTGCTGGTCATACGAATCCTTAAGCGGCGGGTTGCAGGCCCAGGGACGCGAGCTGTTGCACGCTGCCCTTGAACTGGATCATGCGCGGATCGTCCAGCGGCAGCTTGCGGCCGGTTTCTTTCTCGATGATGGATTGCAGCTTGGCGTTGTCGACTTTGCCGTCGGCGCCAATGGCTTCATGCAGCTTCTCGGGTGCGACTTGGGCGGTCTTGCCCGGTTCGAAGTAGATGGCGCCGGTGGCGAAGTCCACGCCAAAGGCGATCAGGCCTGGGATTACATAAAACAGCAGGCCTACGGCGTCGAGCACGGCAATGGCCGGGTCGATCTTGCCGTCGATCTGGCCACGCCGGTCCGGGTAGAAAATCGAGCCGCAGGCCGTCAGTTGGCTCAGCAGGGTGACGGCGAGGACACCGCCGATAACACGGGAAGCGATACGCATAAAATGCTCCTGAACACGGTTGATACGAAACTATATGACAATTCTGTCGAGCCACGCCGCTCTAATGTGGGAGCTGGCTTGCCTGCGATAGCGGTGTATCAGTGCCACATTGGCGGGCTGACCCACCGCTATCGCAGGCAAGCCAGCTCCCACATTTGCCTGCATTCCAATTAAGGACGAACGTTCGCCGTTATACTCGCCGCTCTGCTTTGGAGCCAGTATGAATTCGTTGCCGATTGATGATGTTTTACCCGCCCTGCGTGACGCCTTGGCGAATCGCCATGAGGCCGTGCTGGAAGCGCCGCCCGGTGCCGGTAAAACCACCCGCGTGCCGTTGGCTTTATTGAATGAGCCTTGGCTGGCCGGGCAAACCATCCTGATGCTCGAACCTCGGCGGCTTGCTGCGCGTGCGGCAGCCGAACGCCTGGCCAGTGAGCTGGGTGAAAAAGTCGGTGAAACCGTCGGCTACCGCATCCGCCTGGACAGCAAAGTCGGCCCCAACACCCGCATCGAAGTGGTCACCGAAGGCATTCTCACGCGCCGGCTGCAGGACGACCCGGCACTGGACGGCGTGGGTTTGCTGATTTTTGACGAGTTCCACGAACGCAGCCTCGACGCCGACCTGGCACTGGCCCTGAGCCTCAACGGCCGCGAGCTGTTTCGCGACGAGCAACCGCTGAAAATCCTGCTGATGTCCGCCACCCTCGAAGGCGAGCGCCTGGCCGGCTTGCTGAACGATGCGCCGATCCTGCGCAGCGAAGGGCGCATGTTCCCGGTGCAGATGCGCTGGGGGCGGCCGTACCAGGCCGGTGAATTTATCGAGCCGCGCGTGGTGCAGACCGTCCTCGACGCGGTGCAGGACCAAACGGGCAGCATTCTGGTGTTTCTGCCGGGGCAGGCCGAGATTCGCCGGGTCAATCAACAGCTGGCCGACGCCTTGGGTGATCGCCCTGATGTGCTGCTGTGCCCGCTGCATGGCGAACTCGACCTCAACGCCCAGCGCGCCGCCATCGACCCGGCGCCGGTCGGCAAGCGCAAAGTGGTGCTGGCCACCAACATTGCCGAGACCAGCCTGACCATCAATGGCGTGCGCGTGGTGATCGACGCCGGGCTGGCGCGGGTGCCGCGTTTCGACCCCGGCAGCGGCATGACCCGCCTCGACACCCAACGCATCTCCCGCGCCAGTGCCACCCAGCGTGCCGGCCGGGCAGGGCGCCTGGAGCCGGGCGTGTGTTATCGCCTGTGGTCCGAAGACCAGCACGAAGGTTTGGCCGCCTATGGCAGCGCGGAAATTCTCGCCGCCGACCTGGCGGGCCTCGCCTTGCAACTGGCGCGCTGGGGCGTGACGCCCACGCAACTGGTGTGGCTGGATGTGCCGCCGACCGCCGCATATGCCCAGGCCCAGGATTTGCTGGTGCGCCTCGGCGCGTTAAACGACGACACACTCACTGCCCATGGCCAGAAAATGGCGGAGTTGCCCGCGCACCCGCGTATCGCCCACTTGTTGCTGCGCGGCCAGGACCTGGGGCTGGCCGCGACCGCTTGTGATGTGGCGGCCTTATTGGGGGAGCGCGATATCTTGCGCGGCGGCGGCGCGGATTTGCACAGCCGCCTGGCATTGATGTCGGGCGAAGAACGCGCGCGTGGCACCCAGGGCGGCGTGCAGCGGGCCAAGCAACTGGCCCGTCAGTACCGGGGCTATTTGCGCGGCCAGCCGACTCAAGCTGTGGCCGACCCTGACCACCCGCGTTGGCTCGGCGCCTTGTTGGCGTTGGCTTATCCGGACCGCGTCGCTCAGCAACGCCGCCCCGGTGGCGCCGAATATCGCCTGGCCAATGGCCGCGCCGCGCTGTTCGCCGAGGCCGACAGCCTGATGAAACAACCTTGGCTGGTGATCGCCGACCTTGGCAGCCGCCAGGGCCAGCGCGAAGAGCGCATCTACCTCGCGGCGGATTTTGACCCGGCGCTGTTCGACAGCGTGCTGGCCGAGCAAGTGCGCAACGTCGACCAACTGGACTGGGATGAACGCGAAGGCGTATTGCGGGCCGAACGCCAGCGCAAAGTCGGTGAGCTGGTACTAAGCCGTGAACCGCTGACCGGCCTGGATGAGTCCGCGCGCAGCCAGGCACTGGTCAACCTGGTGCGCCGCAAAGGCCTGGAGCTGCTGCCGTGGACGCCCGAACTGCGCCAGTGGCAGGCGCGCGTCATGCTGCTGCGCCAGCTGGATGCGGGTAAAACCAGCGAATGGCCGGATATCAGCGACAAAGCCTTGCTGGCCGATTTGGAACATTGGCTGATGCCTTACCTGGGCAAAGTCTCGCGCCTGAGCCATTTTTCTAATTTGGATATTTCCAGCTTCCTGCACAACCTGCTGCCCTGGCCGCTGCCCCAACGCCTGGACGAGCTGGCGCCACAGCATGTGAAAGTGCCATCGGGTTCGTCGGTGCGCTTGGACTACAGCGAACAGCCGCCGATTCTGGCGGTGCGCCTGCAGGAATTGTTCGGGCTAGCGGACACACCGCGCATTGCCGGTGGGCGCCAGGTGGTCAAGCTGCACCTGCTGTCCCCGGCACGCCGGCCGGTGCAGGTGACGCAGGACCTGGCGAACTTCTGGCGCAGTACGTATGCGGAGGTGAAGAAGGATTTGAAGGGAAGATACCCCAAGCACTATTGGCCGGATGATCCCTTGGTGGCCGAACCCACTGCCCGGATCAAACCCCGAAAGTAGGTGATGTGAAGATCCAATGTGGGAGCTGGCTTGCCTGCGATACAGACGACTCGGTCTGTCCCTTTTCACCGAGGCGATGCTATCGCAGGCAAGCCAGCTCCCACAAAAACCAGCTCCCGCAGGGGAATTGTGGGTTATTGCGCGGCCGGCAGCAGGAACCGGGCGATCACTGGCAGGTGGTTGGAGATGCGCAGTGTGTCGTCTTGGCGCACCTTGGCCTCCACCCGCTTGATCCTTGGGCTGTAGAACAAATAATCCAAGGTCCTATCCGGCCCATCCACACTCGGGTCATTGGGGAAGTGCGTCAGCCACTTCGCCCGGTCAATCCCACTGGATTCGCTGTTACTCGGGATCATCGGGTACTTATCCCACAACAAATGCAGCTCACTGTCCGGCGAATACTGCCCGCGCTTGCCCGCATCCAGGCGCAGGAATTGCCCCAGCGGCAGCAGGTTGAAATCCCCGCCAATCAACCATGGCGTGCCACGGCCTTCGAACTTGTCCAGCAGTTTTACCGTGGCTTTTACCTGCTCCTGCACGGCGGAACGCCCAGGCTTATCGCCATCCAAGCGCGTATTCAGCACGGCCAGTTGGCCACCATCGCTCAGCGGCAGGTAGGTGAGCAGCAACGCCGGTTTAGGCTGGAACTGGCGGCTGATGAAGTTGGCCGGGGACACCGGCAATTGCAGGCGTTCGGCGTGTTCGATCTGGTAGCGGCTCAGCGTGACGAGCTTGCGGCCGACGCTGCCGAAGATGTGCAGGTTGGGCACAAAGTCGGCTTTCCAGTCGAACGCCTGGGCGCTGCAGGGGTAAAGGTCGACCAGGCGCTCCTGGAGCAACGCCACCTGGTCCTGATAGTGAGAGGACTTGGCGCCTTCATCGAGTTCCTGCAGCAACAGGATGTCGGGCTGTTCGTCGCGAATCACGCGAGCCACTTCGTCCAGGCTGAAGGCCATGTCTTCCACAGTGGGTCGATCGTCCGGGCCTTTGCCGTCGGGGCTGTCGTACCAGAACACATAGTTCTTGCCGGCCAGGTATTGCACGTTCCAGGTCATGACCTTGAGCGCCTGCCCCGGCAGCAGGGTCGGCGCACGTGGCGCCACGCAGCTGACGGGCAGGGTCTGCTTGTCGACGGGGCGCCAGGTCAGGCTATAGATCAGGGCCGCGAGCAGGCCCGCGATGATCAACAGGCTCAACAGGGTGATGCGCAATAAACGGGTCATTGGCTCGGCTTATAGCGTTATCAGAGGTGGCACGGAGCATATCACCGCGCGTCGGCATCGCCACCGATCAGCATAAACAAACGGAAAAGTACCACGCTGGTAAACAGTTGCAGGAAGCTGTGGGCGCTGTCGATCAACAAGCCCAGCAGCGGCGCGGGGTTGGGGTACACCGCCACGCTCGCGCCCTTTAGCAGCCACAACGGCGTCATTACGCACAGCAGGCACACCAGGATTCGCCAGAAATGCCCACGGGTCAGGCGGAAACTTTCCTTCATCGCCTCCAGCGCCGACATGCCGCGCAACACCAGCAGGTACTCGGCAAACGCCAGCACCACCATCAGCCACAGGCCCGGCAGGAAGTACAGCGACAGCCCCAGCAGAATCAACAAGGTACTGACCGCCGTCAGCAGGGCGAAACGCGGCCACATGGCCAGGGCCATGGCCCACACATCTTTAGTGCTGGGCGACTCACCACGGGTGCGCGCATCCAGAAACAGGATCAAGGCGCCGGTGTACAGCGGGTACACCAACAACCCGACGACCACGCTGTAACCGGGGAACGCATCCGGGCCCAGTGTGTGGTCGAGCACCTGTTGCAGCAGGGCTTCGAGGATCACCAACGGCAGGCACAGCTGGACGATGGCGCCCAGGTTGCGTTGGGTGAAACGGAGGGAGTCGCGCAATACGTCTAACGGATTCATCAGGTTCATCACAGCCCTAAAAGCAAGGCCAACACTTTAACCGATCATGACGAGAGGTAAGCAAACGTAAACCTTGCGTAAAGACCATTGAAACGTCTGGTAACACCCCCATAACTACGCTGTAGCTCACCTGATCACAGGCGGGCCCATGATTTCTACCGGCAATCTAACGAGGTCGCCATGAACAGCGAAGAGCAAACCCTGATCGATGGACTGTTTTCACGGTTGCAACAAGCCGAAACGGACTCAGCCCCCCGCGACGCCCTGGCCGAAGCGCGGATCAAGGAGCACATGACTCGCCAACCGGCCGCCGGGTACTACATGACCCAGTCGATCCTGGTGCAAGAGCACGCGATCAAGAGTCTCGACGCGCAGAACAAGCAACAGGCGCAGCAGATCCAGCAATTGCAGGATGAGCTGCAACAGGCCCGCGCGCAGTCGGCGCAACCGGCACCGAGCAGTGGTGGCTTCCTGTCGAGTATCTTCGGCGGTGGCGCCTCCCGTGACACGCAGCCTGCACAGAGCGCACCGCCTTCTTCCGGCGGCGGCTGGCGTGAACCGGCGCGGCCATCGTTCGGCCAGCCTGCACCGCAACAGAACTACGGTGCCCCGCAGCAAAACTATCAACAGCCACAGCAAGCACCCGCCGCGCCTATCGGCAGTGGTTTCCTCGGTGGCGCGTTGAAAACCGCCGCCGGTGTGGCCGGTGGTGTGATGTTGGCCGAAGGCATCAGCAGCCTGTTCAGCCACAACTCGCAGCAGCCGCAGGTGGTGGAAGAAATCATCCGCGAAGAACCGGCACCGGCCAGCGACAACGGCAACTGGGGCAATGACAACTCATCCGACAGCTTCGCAGACAGCGACTACTCCGACGATTCCTCCTCCTTCGGCGACGACGACTCCTTCGTCTGACCCACCTTCAACCGGGGCGCTTCGTCGCCCCGGGCTGATTTTTCGCTGAAACTTTCCCATGGCTGGCATACTGGCAGCCTTTCCGGGCCTTGGCGCCTGGCTGTCATGAGGAAGTGCGGTGAAAAAAATTGCAGTGTTCGCCGATGTACAAAACCTCTACTACACCGTGCGCCAGGCGTATGGCTGCCACTTCAACTATGCGGCGCTGTGGGCTGATATCAGTTCACGCGGGCAGATCGTCGAGGCGTATGCCTATGCCATCGACCGTGGCGACAGCAAGCAGCAGCAATTCCAGCAGATCCTGCGCAACCTGGGCTTTACGGTAAAACTCAAACCCTACATCCAGCGCGCCGACGGCTCGGCCAAGGGCGACTGGGACGTGGGTATCACCCTCGATATCATGGACGCCGCCGACCACGTTGACGAAGTGGTACTGGCTTCCGGCGACGGTGATTTCGACATGCTGCTCGAACGCATCATCCAAAAGCACGGCGTTGAAGCCGTGGCCTACGGCGTGCCGGGGCTGACGGCCAACTCGCTGATACGCGCCGCCAGCCGCTACGTGCCCATCGAAGGCGCGCTGCTGCTTAAGTAAGCGCTCAGGCTTAATCAATAGTTAGACGGAGTTGGAACAGGTTTGGAACGTATAGCGGTCATCGACTTTGAAACCACCGGCATCACCCCGAGCAGCCACTGCCGGGCCACGGAAATCGCGGTGGTTATCCTCGAGCGCGGCCAAATCGTGGATCGCTACCAGAGCCTGATGAATGCCGGCGTACGCGTGCCGGGTTTTATCGAGCAACTCACCGGCATCAGCAACGCCATGCTGCGCAGCGCGCCACCGGCTGAGCGGGTGATGAATGAAGTGAATGAATTTGTCGGTACCACGCCACTGCTGGCGCACAACGCCGCGTTCGACCAGAGGTTCTGGGACTTTGAACTGGGCCTGATCCGCCGCACCCGCCTGCAAAAATTCGCCTGCTCGCTGCTACTGGCCCGCCGCCTGATGCCGTCGGCACCCAATCACAAGCTCGGCACGCTGAACGCGCTCGCCCAACTGCCCCACACCGGCAAGGCTCACCGAGCGATGGCGGATGCGGAGATGGCCGCCAACCTCACCGCGCACCTGGCCCAGGAACTGCGCGGCACCCACGGCTTGCGCGAACTGTCCCACGATTTGCTGTGCACCTTGCAGAAAGTGCCTGCGGCGAAGATCAACGAACACCTGAAGAAACACCGCGGGTTCTAACTCAAGCGCAGATCAAAATGTGGGAGCTGGCTTGCCTGCGATAGCGGTATATCAGCCAGGTATTCAGTGACTGACCCACCGCTATCGCAGGCAAGCCAGCTCCCACAGGGGTTATGCGGTGCTCATCGAGGCTGCACACACTCCAACGCCCGATCCACCACACCTTTGGCCATCCCCACCAAATGCATCACCGCCCGCTGCTGGGTGCTGAGCGTTTCACCCGACACATTCACCGTTTCCACCGCGCAATGCAGCAAGTCGGCCGCATGGGCGAGGGCGTCTTCGAAGCTCAGGTTGTCATTGAGTACAAAGTTGGGCGCGTCCGGGGCGGATGCTTTGAGGTAGTAGTCGATGGCTCGGCGGTTGAGGAGGGCGTCTTCGCTGAGGAAGTCTGGCTTGGAGCTGGGTGGATCGGGGGTTACTTTGACCATGATGTAGCTTCTCCGTCAGTTAAGAAGCTGCAACCGTTCGCTCGCACACGAATTAGGGTGGCAGCAGTACGCGGGTGTGCAAGACCGTGACGGAGTCCGGTAGATCCGAAGATCTCCCGCGTACAACTGCCATAACGAATCAATGCCTGAAATACAGACGTTGAGAGTTAAGGCTGATGCGTATTACCGTCGTCGGACTTGCACGTCCAGTCACCGAACATTCGATGACAGAGCGAGACTAGCTACCTGAACCGACGGAAACAAGGCCGTGGAATTCTCTAGGAAACGTCCCGCAAATGAAAGGGATCGGTCCTGCTGGCCACCAAAACATCAGCTGTTTTTAGGGCTTTCTTCATTCTTTCTGAATGGTAAGTAGGGGAAGCCCTATTGCGTCGTCGGACCTTTCTGGTTTTTCCCTTCGCCCGCCAATCGCTCCGGTTTGCGACTTAACATCTCGCCTGCTATTTACGTAAAGGGACTACGTCATGCAGGAAAGCGACCTCTACACAGCAATCATGCGAAGCCAGTCTGAACTCCAGTGCAATGGCGTCGATTTCGGCTCGACGTCCAGCATGACGTTTCATTTGGGAAACATGATGACAAGCTGCCCGGCAGTCATGGTTTTACCTAACTCGCCAGGATGGACTCATGGTGCCAGTTACACGTTGCTCCGGCCCATTCAGGCGGAATCAACGGCGCCTGACACCACTGTTGACGACCTGTGGAAATGCACGCAGCAACACTACGGCCTGACGGCGGCAACGGTTCTCACTGGCGCGGCAGGCATACCGATCAGCAAAATCGCCGTGGGGACTTGGGTCCACGTCGGCTCAAGCAAAACGACAAATTTGGCTAGCCTCATTGGAATGCGCTTTTTCCCTCGAACATTGATCCGGCAACCGACAGCGGCCAAGATGGCAAAAGCAACGTTCGGCACCGTTCGAGTATTTGGCATTATTGGGCGGGGCATTCCCTTCGTTGCTGCAGGGTTGGCTAATTTTGACCTGATCAGTATTGGTAAGTGTGCCTATGAGGCGAGAAATGGAAGGTAGTCTGACCCGAACCGAGATCAGCGAAAAAGTGATTCAGCTGTTCGTCGATATCATCGGCTTTATCGACCGAAGCCAGGTGACCGAGCAAACGGATTTCATCCATGACTTCAAGATCATTGATGACGACCTGACCTGCTTCGTTATGCAGATTAAGTGGCAGTTCAACCTGCAAGCGACTCAGGAAGACTGGGATCACATCACGACCATTAAGCAGATTGTCGATTTGATTGTTCAGCGCTCAAGCCTTCGGTGAAGCAACTGACGCCATCGCAGGCAAGCCAGCTCCCACAGTAGATCGCATCCAGCCCTGGCGACTCGGTCAAATGTGGGAGCTGGCTTGCCTGCGATGGCGGTATATCAGCCACCACTTTTTGCTCGTTCCCACGCTCCGCGTGGGAATGCCTCCGGTGACGCTCTGCGTCACGACTTCAAGAGCGGACGCAGAGCGTCCTGGGCTGCATTCCCACGCAGAGCGTGGGAACGATCGGTGTCAGGTGGTTTTTCCCTCCAGCTGCCCCAACGGCACCCGCCGTTCTATCGCACTCGACAAAATAATCGAGGTCTTGCTGAACCCGAACTTCGCCACTCGGTTAATCAAATTCTCCAACTCCGGCATCGACCCCACCGCCGCCTGCATGATCACGCACGGGTCGCCCGTTACCCGGTGGCATTCAGTTAGCTCGGGAATTTCAGCCAGCGCGTCGTACACCTTCTGGCTGCCGTTGTTGGTCAAGCGCAATTCGATCGTGCATTGGATCGGCAGGCCGATTTTGGATAGATCCACCTTGGCCTGATACCCGGTGATCACGCCGCTGGCCTCAAGTTTGGCCACGCGCTCGGCCACGGCGGGCGCGGAGAGGTTAACTGTGCGGGCCAATTGCGCGTAAGACGCGCGGCCGTCTTCGAGCAGGGCGCTGAGGAGCATGCGGTCGTATTTGTCCATGATAAGGCTCCAGTAACGCGTAGCTTTCGAAAGCACGGTTTATAGCCCTCATAACCATGCTTTGAAAAGTGTATCGGCGCTTTAAACAGGTTTTGTAACTTATGTTTAGCGTGCTGCCTTTTTAGAATAAGCCTCCCCTCTCCTGCCATAGAGCCGCCCAATGCCTGGCCCACGTCGCTTTCCGTTACCGCTGATCGCCGCTTTTTTTGCGCTGTATGTGATTTGGGGTTCCACCTACCTGGTGATTCGAATCGGCGTTGAATACTGGCCGCCGCTGATGCTCGGCGGGATTCGCTTTTTGGTGGCGGGTTTGGTGATGTATGGTTTTTTGCGCTGGCGCGGGGCACCTGCGCCGACGTGGGTGCAGTGGAAGGCTGCGGCCAAGATCGGCATTTTGCTGCTGACCTTCGGCAATGGCGCGGTGTCGGTGGCTGAGCACACGGGGGTTACTTCAGGTGTGGCTGCATTGGCGGTGGCGACGGTGCCATTGTTCACGTTGCTGTGCGGCTATTTCTGGGGCGCGCGTAATACCCGCCTGGAATGGGCCGGGGTGGTGCTGGGGATTATCGGCATTGCCATGCTCAATATGGGTTCCAACCTGCAGTCGAGCCCGACCGGGGCGATGTTGTTGCTGTTCGCCGCTGCCTCCTGGGCTTTTGGCTCGGTGTGGAGCAGGCACTTGCCGTTACCTGCCGGCGCGATGGCCAGTGCGGCGGAAATGATCGTCGCCGGTGCCTTGCTGTTGGTGGGCAGTGCGCTCTGCGGCGAACGGCTGCAGGCTGTGCCGCCGATTGAAGGCTGGCTGGCGTTGGCGTACTTGGCCGTGTTCGGCTCGATCATCGCCTTCAATGCCTATATGTACCTGCTCAAGCACGTGCGCCCGGCGGCGGCGACCAGCTATGCCTATGTGAACCCGGCAGTCGCGGTGTTGTTGGGCATTGTGTTCGTCGGTGAGACCATCGGCATGGAAGAAGCCCTGGCGATGCTGGTGATCATCAGCGCGGTGCTATTGATCAGCCTGCCCCAGTGGCGCAAGCCCAAGCCGGAAATAAGGTAAACTGCGGCGCATTACGGCTTTTTTTACCCGCTTATGGCGCTGAACTTTCCCTACGGTAAACACATGACTTTCGCCACACTTGGCCTGATCGAACCCTTGCTGCGCGCCCTTGAGACGCTTGGCTACCAGACCCCGACGCCGGTGCAGGCGCAAGCCATTCCGGCGGTGTTGGCCGGTCGCGACCTGATGGCCGCGGCCCAGACCGGCACCGGCAAGACCGCAGGTTTCGCCCTGCCGCTCCTGCAATTGCTGACCATGGAAGGGCCGAAAGTCGCCGCCAACTCGGCGCGTGCGCTGATCCTGTGCCCGACCCGTGAGCTGGCCGAGCAGGTTCACGCCAGCGTCGCCGAGTACGCGCAGCACCTGCCGCTGACCACTTACGCGGTGTACGGCGGCGTGAGCATCAACCCGCAGATGATGAAACTGCGCAAGGGCGTCGACATCCTGGTCGCCACGCCTGGCCGCCTGATCGACCTGTTCCGCCAGAACGCGCTGAAGCTCAACCAGCTGCAAACCCTGGTATTGGATGAAGCCGACCGCATGCTCGACCTGGGCTTTTCCGAAGAGCTGGCGAACATCTACCGCATGTTGCCAAAAAAGCGCCAGACCTTGCTGTTCTCCGCGACCTTCTCCGATGAAATCCGCCAACTGGCCGGGCAGATGCTCAACGACCCGCTGAGCATCGAAGTGAGCCCGCGCAACGTCGCCGCCAGCACCGTGAAGCAGTGGGTGGTGCCGGTGGACAAGAAGCGCAAGCCGGAGCTGTTTGTGCACCTGATGCGCAAAGGCCGTTGGAAGCAGGTGCTGGTGTTTGCCAAGACTCGTAACGGCGTGGATGCGCTGGTGGACAAGTTGCAGGGCCTGGGCATCAATGCCGACGGTATCCATGGCGACAAACCCCAAGCCACCCGCCAACGCGCGCTGGACCGGTTCAAGTCCAGCGATGTGCAAATTCTGGTAGCCACCGACGTAGCGGCCCGTGGTCTGGACATTGAAGACCTGCCGCTGGTGGTCAACTTTGACCTGCCGATCGTGGCTGAAGACTACATCCACCGTATCGGCCGTACTGGCCGGGCGGGCAACACCGGTGAGGCGATTTCGCTGGTGTGTGCCGATGAAGTGAACATGCTGTCGGCCATCGAGATGCTCACGCGTCAGACCCTGACCCGCAAGATGGAGCCGGATTTCGAACCGGAGCACCGTGTGCCGGACACCGATGCCAGCGGGCAGGTGGTGAAGAAGCCGAAAAAGCCGAAGAAACCTAAGACTTCGGGCGGCGGTGGCGGCAAGCGCAATTTGGGTAAGTGGGTGGACAGTGGTGATGTGGCGCCGGCTGAGCCTTCGATCAAGCCGGTGCGTAAGGTGCCGGTGTTTAATACGGGGCCGCGTAAGAAGAAGTAAGCCTGTCAGGGCCTCATCGCAGGCAAGCCAGCTCCCACATTTGACGGTGTTCACCGCTCAAAATGTGGGAGCTGGCTTGCCTGCGATAGCGGACTTGAACTCAGCGCTTAAGCCACTCCAGCACACCACGCCCAGCCGCTCGCCCACTGGCAAAACACCCCGTCAGCAAATACCCGCCGGTCGGCGCTTCCCAATCCAGCATCTCCCCCGCACAGAACACGCCTGGCAATTGCTTGAGCATCAGCCGCTCATCCAGCGCTTCAAACGGCACGCCGCCCGCCGTGCTGATCGCCTCATCCATCGGCCGTGTCTTTACCAGTGTCAGTGGCAACGCCTTGATATCCACCGCCAATTGCGCCGGATCATGGAAGTGCTCAACTGGTGCCAGTTCACGCAACAGCGCCGCTTTGACCCCATCCAAACCCAACTGACTGTGCAAATGCTTGCTCATCGACCGCGAGCCACGGGGCTTGGCCAAGGCGGCTTGCACCTTGTCCAGCGGCTTGCTCGGCAACAGATCAATATGCACAGTGGCTGAGCCGTCACGGTTGATCGCTTCGCGAATCGGCGCCGACAGCGCGTAGATCAAACTGCCCTCGATGCCCATGGCGGTGACGACGCATTCGCCCAGTCGAGGCTTGTCCTCCCCAAGGCCGATGGCGACGTTCTTCAGCGGCGCGCCCGCGAATTTGCTGACCATCAACTCGCTCCAGCCCGACACTTCGAAGCCGCAATTGCTCGGTTGTAGCGCGGCGTAGGGCACGCCTTTATCTTCCAGCAACTTGAGCCAGGCACCGTCGGAGCCCAAACGCGACCAGCTGCCGCCACCCAAGGCCAGCAACACCGCGTCGCTGTGGACAGTTTTATCGCCGTCCGGGCTGTGGATAAGTAAACCGCCGTCGTCGGTCCAGCCCAGCCAGCGATGCCGGGTGTGGATAACCACGCCCTGGTCGCGCAGGCGCTTGAGCCAGGCGCGCAGCAGTGGGGCGGCTTTCATGTCGGTGGGGAATACACGGCCGGAGGTGCCGACAAAGGTCTCGATACCCAGGCCATGAATCCACTCGCACAAAGCCTCTGCGCCAAACGCGCGCAACAACGGCGCCATGTGCGGCGCGCGTTCGGCGTAACGCGACAGGAACGCCGGGTACGCCTCGGAGTGGGTGATGTTCATGCCGCCCACGCCGGCCAGCAGGAACTTGCGCCCCACTGAAGGCATGCCGTCGTACACGTCTACCCGCACGCCCGCCTGGCTCAAGACTTCCGCGGCCATCAACCCGGCAGGGCCGCCGCCGATAATAGTGACGTGTTGGGAAGGGGTCTGGGGCATGGGCAGGGCTACGGTCGCTTGAATAGGCCGAGCATTCTACCCGACGACGGCGTAGCTGCCTGATCAAAAAACGTACACTTTCCTACACGCCATACGGCTGCTGGCTTTCAGACCCTTACGCTCAAGTTATCCACAGGCCGTTCCACAGGCATTGTGGGTAACGCCCACAACTCAATGACAACCTGATGACGCCCACACCCGTTGTGCGCTGTGGTGCAGGATGCCGTGGCGGCGGGCCAGGGCCGGGCGGTCTTTGCTGTAGCCGCCGCCGATCACGCCCATCACTGGAATGTCGCGGCCCAGGCAGTGGCGCATCACGCTTTCATCGCGTGCGGCCACGCCTGCGTCTGTCAGTTTGAGGTAACCGAGGGCGTCGTCCTTGTGTACATCCACCCCGGCGTCGTACAGCACCAGGTCGGGCTGGTACAGCGGCAACAGGTAGTTGAGCGCGTCGTCGACCACCTTGAGGTAGTCGGCATCGCCCATGCCCATGGGCAGCGGGATGTCCCAGTCGCTCTGGGCCTTGCGCGCCGGGAAGTTCTTTTCGCAGTGCAGCGACACGGTGATGGCGTCCGGTGTGTCATGGAGGATGCGCGCAGTGCCGTCGCCCTGATGCACGTCGCAGTCGAAGATCAGCACGCGGTTGACCCGCCCGCTGGCCAGCAGGTAATGGCTGATCACCGCCAGGTCATTGAAGATGCAAAAGCCCGCCGGGTAGTCGTAATGGGCGTGGTGCGTGCCGCCCGCCAGGTGGCAGGCCAGGCCGTGTTCCAGGGCTTTTTCTGCTGCGAGAATTGAGCCGCCAACTGCACGCACGGTGCGCCGCGCCAGGGCTTCGTTCCAGGGCAGGCCGAGGCGGCGTTGGTCTTCGCGGGACAGCTCACCGCTCATGTAGCGCTCGATATACCCAGGTTCATGGGCCAGGGCCAGAATCTCGGCGGGGCAGACCTCGGGTCGCAGCAAGTGGCTGTCCTGGGTCAGGCCGCTGCTCACCAGGTGGTCACGCAACAGGCGGAACTTGTCCATGGGGAACCGGTGGTCCGCCGGGAACTCAGGGCTGTAGTCATCGTGGTAGATCAATGGCAAAGGCATGGGATTTTCTGACGGGAACCTGCGACGGATCTTACCAGCGCTGTACACTCACGCACATGGCAAGGGAGGGGGACCCATGGAGCCGATACTGGAATTGGAAAGCGCACGGCTGGTGCTGCGCCAATGGCGTGACAGCGACCTGACGGAATTCGCACGCATGTGCGCCGACCCGCAGGTGATGCGCTATTTCCCGGCCAAGCTGAGCCACCTGGAAAGCGCCGCGCTGATCGGCCGTATTCGCGGGCATTTTGCCGAATATGGCTTTGGCCTTTGGGCCTTGCAGCGTAAGGATACCGGCGAATTTATCGGCCTGACCGGGCTGCTAAACGTCAACTTCGAGGCCAACTTTACCCCAGCGGTAGAAATTGGCTGGCGCCTGGCCCACGAGCATTGGGGCCTGGGTTATGCCAGTGAAGCGGCGTGGACCGCGCTGCGCTGTGGTTTCGACCGGCTGCAGCTGGACGAAATCCTTGCCTTTACCACCGAATCCAATCTGCCATCACAAAAAGTCATGCAGGCCATCGGTATGCATTACGATCCGCAGGCAGATTTTGAACACCCCAAGGTCGCAGCCGATGACCCGCTGCGCCATCATGTGTTGTACCGCATCACCCGCGCCCAATGGTTGGACACGCTGCACGGATAAGCAGCCCGGAATGCCCTATTGATTGTAGGAGTTGCTCTATGAGCCAAGTATTGGAAGATCTGGTGGACTTGCTGACCCTGGAACCGATCGAGGAAAACCTCTTTCGCGGCCGCAGCCAGGACCTGGGCTTTCGCCAACTGTTCGGCGGCCAAGTGCTGGGCCAGTCGCTGTCGGCCGCCAGCCAGACCGTAGAGGAAGCGCGGCACGTGCATTCCCTGCATGGCTATTTCCTGCGCCCTGGCGATGCTGCACTGCCCGTGGTGTATTCGGTGGACCGCGTGCGCGATGGCGGCAGTTTCAGCACGCGCCGCGTCACGGCGATCCAGAAGGGCAACCCGATTTTCACCTGCACCACCTCGTTCCAGTATGACGAACAAGGCTTCGAGCACCAGACCACCATGCCCGTGGTCGTCGGCCCGGAAAACCTGCCATCGGAGCTGGAACTGACCAAGCAACGCGCGCACCTGATTCCCGAGCACATGCGCGACAAGCTGCTGTGCCCCAAGCCGATCGAAGTGCGCCCGGTCACCGAAAAAGACCCGTTCAACCCGCAGCCGTCCGACCCGGTCAAGTACGTGTGGTTTCGTGCTGACGGCGCATTGGCCGATTCGCCGGCGCTGCATAAATACCTGCTGGCCTATGCTTCGGATTTCGGCTTGCTGACGACCTCGCTGCTGCCCCACGGCAAGACGGTTTGGCAGAAAGACATGCAGGTCGCCAGCCTTGACCATGCGCTGTGGTTCCACGCCGACCTGCGCGCCGATGACTGGCTTTTGTATGCGATGGACAGCCCGTGGGCCGGTAACTCACGGGGTTTCTCCCGTGGCAGCGTGTACAACCGCGCCGGGCAACTGGTGGCTTCGGTGACCCAGGAAGGGCTGATTCGCCATCGCAAGGATTGGGCATGAGCCTGTCGGACGTTAAGCACTGGGTTTTTGACATGGACGGCACCCTCACGGTGGCCGTGCATGATTTTGTGGCGATTCGCGTGGCGCTCGATATTCCACCTGAAGACGACATTCTCACGCACCTGGCGGCATTGCCTGCGGATGTGGCGGCGGCCAAGCATGCCTGGTTGCTTGAGCACGAGCGCGAGCTGGCCGTGGGGTCGGTTGCTGCTGTTGGCGCGGTGCAGCTGGTGCGCGAGCTGGCCGGGCGGGGCTATCGCCTGGGCATCCTGACGCGCAATGCGCGCGAGTTGGCGCATATCACCCTTGAAGCGATTGGCCTGGCGGACTGCTTTGCCGTCGAGGATGTGCTGGGGCGTGATGATGCGCCGCCCAAGCCGGATCCGGGTGGGTTGCTGAAACTGGCGACTGCCTGGAAGGTAGCGCCGAGCGCGATGGTGATGGTTGGGGATTACCGCTTTGATCTGGTTTGTGGCCGGGCGGCGGGGACCAGGACGGTATTGGTTAATCTGCCCGAGAACCCGTGGCCGGAACTGGCGGATTGGCATGCTGAGGATTGCGCGGCGTTGCGCCGAATGCTCTAACCCAGGCACCTTGGTCGGGCTTGTGTGGCAGTTGAGCTTGTGTGGGAGCTGGCTTGCCTGCGATAGCATCACCTCGCTATGCCTGTTAGACCGAGGTGTCTGCATCGCAGGCAAGCCAGCTCCCACATGTTTGATCCGGTTTTGTCAGTTACTTACCGAACAGCACCTGCTCACCCTCAGGCGACGTAAACATCTTATCGCCGTCGTGCCCAACCCCAGGCACTTCCACCAGCTTCTGCGTCAGTTGCGGATGGCGCTGCTTGAGGTAGTCGAAATAGTTGTGCCCGCGAATCAGGCGATACGCGCCCTGGGTCTCGGCTTCGCAGCTTTTATCCAGCGCCGGGTGGTTGGGGTCGGTGTCTTGCTGGCCCAGCAGGTAGGTGATGTTGCGTGACACGTAAACCTGCTCCAACTGCTGCGCGCTCTGGCCCTTGGCGTAATCCGGCAGATTTTGCATGCCGTACTTCCAGTCGTTGAAGCCTGGGCAACTGGCCACATCAAACTTCACCGGGCGTTGCGGGCTGAAGTAGGCGTAGGACGACGGGTTAGCCACCACATAACGCAGGCTGATGCCTTCGGTTTGCAACATCGGGTGGTCGTGGCCGGTGAGGGCGAAACGCTGTACCACCTGGCCGCCGCCGGAATGGCCGGCTACCACGATTTCTTTCAAGGCCGGGAACAGCTTGCGGTTGCCCAGGTGCTTGATGATCTGGTCGAGGGCGCCGTAGGAGCTGACCTGGCCTGGGCCGGTCGACGGGTCGCCGGCCATCCAGCCGTTGTGGTTCCAGCGCAGCACCTGATTGTCGAGGTGGTTGCGCTGGGTATCCAACTCATTCAAAAACTGCGGCGCGATCACCAGGGTATTGGCGGCAAGGCCTGCGTGTTGGGCGGCATCTTCGCCGCTTTGCAGGTAGGTCTGCGCATTGCGCAGGCGACCGTGCACGATGATCAATGCGCGAGTGACGTTGGGCAGCGGCTGGCGCCAGTCCTGGCTCAAGCCCAGGCTCAAGGCGCCGGCCTCCAGTTGGAAACGATCGGGGCTGACCACCTTGACGCCATGTTCTTTCTCGGCGGCCCAGGTGGTGGTGGAACACATCGCTAATGCGCTAAGCAGCAATCCCAATCGTTTATTCATTTAAAGACTCTTGGCTGTAAAGGTGTCGCATTGAGAGATCTGGCCCTCTGCGAAGCCGGTCTTGAACCAGCGAACCCGCTGTGCCGAGGTGCCGTGGGTAAACGAGTCCGGCACTACGCGCCCTTGACCCTGTTGCTGCAAACGGTCATCGCCGATGGCGTTGGCCGCATTCAGTGCGGCTTCAATATCGCCGGGCTCCAGCCAGTTCAGGCGTTTTTGCGCGCGGTTGGCCCACACGCCGGCGAAACAGTCGGCTTGCAGTTCCTGGCGTACCAGTAAACCGCCGTCACCTTGCATCTGCCGGCCTTGCTGGCGTGCGGCCTGGATCTTGGCCGAGATGCCCAGCAGCGTTTGCACGTGGTGCCCGACTTCGTGGGCGATCACATACGCCTGGGCGAACTCGCCCGAAGCCTTGAAGCGTTGCGACATCTCCCGGAAGAAATCCAGGTCCAGATACACTTGCTGGTCAGCCGGGCAATAGAACGGGCCGCTGGCCGAGGTGGCGCCACCGCAGGCGGAGTTGACCCGGCCACGGAACAGAATCAGTTTCGGGTTCTTGTAGGCCAACCCGTTTTCCTTGAACACCTGGCCCCAGGTGTCTTCCGTGTCGCCCAGCACGGCGCGCACGAAATCGGCCTGTTGATCATTGGCCGGCGGCGCCTGGCGCGCCTGCGTACTCGCCGGGGGCGCTTGCTCCATTTGGCCGCTTAGCTGGCCGAGGATCTGCATCGGGTCCTGGCCGGTCAGCCAGCCGATGCCGACGATCAGCACAATCGCCGTGAGGCTCAGGCCTTTGCCGCCGCCAAAGCGCATGCCGCCACCGCCGCCGCCACCACTGTCATCGCGGGCGTCCACCACGTTGTCGCTGCGTCGGCCTTTTTTCCATAGCATGGGTGCAGTCCTCTCGTTAAGCCTGCGCTCTTTATTTTAAGAGCAGTGTTGTTGGTGCAGGGGCATGGCGCCAGCCCGGCTGTCTGACAAGCAACGAGAGCTGCCTAGTATCGCTGCTGTCAGGCCGTGTCGGCAGGGGCGCCAGATGAAAGTTATGTCAGGTTTGCCGCCTCAGTCGCGGCAGTAGCCTTCACCGGTGTCGACGATCAGGCAGTCCTTTTTATCCGCCAGCCATTTAAGGCCCGTGGCTTCACCGTCGCCGGCGCTCAGCTGTTGCGGGCCGTCCGGGCGGGTGAAACTGATGCCGTCTTCATTGGCTTCGCCTTTGAAGGTGCCGGCGTCGTCGGCATCAAGGCCGTATTTCATGGTCAGCAGGTAGTGCCCACGGCCGATGCTGTCGTCCTTGGCGATGGTCAGGTTCAGGCCTTCGACGCCGATCCATTTGCCGACCCATTTATCGGTCGGTGGGGTTGCCGGCACCAGCGTGGCTTGCACGGAAGCGGGGGCGGGTTTTGGGGCTTCCTTGGGTTCCTTGTTGCACGCGGTGAGCAGGGCAAGGGCAGAAAGAACAAAGAGTGTTTTTTTCATAGCGACATGGCCTTGGTTGAAAAATGTGCAACACGACGGTGAACGTGCAGCGTTGGACTCGAAACCCGTGATTTAGTGCGCTGTTCGCACGGTGTTTGGTTATGCTCTTGGGGCAGACGCAAGCCCGGCTGCTAGATTACCGGGTTAAGTGCAAATGCGTTCAGCCCGCCATGCAAGAGAATTCAATGACTGTCAGCACACCGCTTTCCGGCGTCAACCATCCTTTCAAAGGCATCCTGCTGATTGTGCTGGCGACGTTTCTGTTCTCCAGCCACGACGCCTTGTCCAAATACCTGGCCGGGTTCTACCCGATTGTGATGGTGGTGTGGGCGCGTTACCTGGTGCATACCTTGCTGATGGCCGGGATATTCCTGCCGCAATCCGGCTTGCGGGTGCTGCGCAGCAAGCGGCCGGGCATGCAGGTGGTGAGGGCGTTGTGCCTGCTGGGCACGAGTCTGTTTTTTACCGCGGCGCTGCATTATATCCCGTTGGCGGAAGCCACGGCGGTGAACTTCCTGGCGCCGATCCTGGTGACGGCGCTGTCGGTGCCCTTGCTCGGCGAGCACGTCACGCGTGGCCAATGGCTGGCGGTGATCTGCGGGTTTGTCGGTGTGCTGATCATCATCCACCCCGGTGGCGAGTTGTTCACGCCTGCGGTGTTGCTGCCGCTGTGTTCGGCGATGTTCTTCTGTTTCTACCAATTGCTCACGCGCATCCTCAGCCAATACGACACACCGACCACCAGCAACTTCTTCGCCGGGCTGTGCAATACCTTGGTGATGAGCGCGCTGGTGCCGTTCTTCTGGCAGGTCCCGACGTTGTGGCATGCCTGTTTGATGCTGGCGCTGGGCACTTGCGGCATGACCGCGCACTTGATGCTGACCCAGGCGTTCCGCTTCGCGGCGCCAGCCTTGCTGGCACCGTTTGGCTATTGCCAGATCGTGTTTGCGGGATTGTTGGGTTGGTTGGTGTTCAGCCATACCCCCGACGTGACCACGGTGGTCGGCATCGGGGTGATCTGCATGAGCGGGCTGGCCGCTGCCTGGCAGCAGCGGCGGCGGTGAGTTACACGTCGACTGTGGGAATCTTGCGCGGCGCCATGAAGTACATCCAGGTCAGCGCAATGAAATACATCGCCGGGATCAGGGTGAACAACACGGTGTAGTTGTTGTTGGTCACGGTAAGGATGTGCCCGACGACCTGGGTCATGAACATGCCGCCGATGGCCGCGCACATGCCGCCGAAACCGAACACCGTGCTCATCATGTGCTTGGGCGTGTAGTCCATCACCAGGCTCCAGATATTGGCAGTCCAGGCCTGGTGCGCGCCGATCGCCAGGGAAATGGCGAACACTGCAACCCACAGCTGGCTGGAGCCGGCAGCCATGATCACGCCAACGATGCAGCAGGCAAACAGCAGCATCGACAACAGCCGCGCCTTGATCGCATTCATCCCGCGGCCGATCAGGAATGACGACAGGATCCCGCCGCCCACACTGCCGAAGTCGGCGGTGAGGTAAATGATGATCAGCGGGATGCCCATCTGGGTCACGTTGATGCCCAGGTTGTATTGCTGGTTCAGGAACGGCGGCAGCCAATACAGGTAGAACCAGAACACCGGCGCGGTCATGGCGTAGGCGAGGGCGAAGGCCCAGGTGCCGCGCATGCGCAGGATGCGGCTGAACGGCACGCTCGGTTGCTCGGGTTCGGCTTCCTGTTGCACGTAGTCCAATTCGGATTGTTTGGCGGTCGGATGGTCTTCCGGGTTGTAGTACTTCAACCCCCAGAACACCAGCCAGATCGCGCCGAGTGCCGACATGCACAGGAACGCCGCCTGCCAGCCCCACACGTGCAGGATCAGCGGCAGCAGCATTGGGGTCATCATCGCGCCGACGTTGGTGCCGGCGTTGAAGATGCCGGTGGCCACTGCGCGCTCACCGGCCGGGAACCACAAACGCGTAGTCTTGACGCACGCCGGGTAGTTGGCGGCTTCGGTCAGGCCGAGGATAAAGCGGCAGACCATAAAGCCCACCGCCGAGGTGGCCAGGCCGTGGGCGCCGGTGGCCAGGCTCCACAGCAGCACGGCGCAGAAGAACACGCGCTTCACGCCCACACGGTCAATCAGCCGGCCTTGCAGCACAAAACCGATGGCATAACCGACCTGGAACCAGAAGTTGATGTTGGCGTAGTCCATCGCCGTCCAGCTCATCTCTTTGGCCAGGATCGGTTGCATCACGCCCAGGGCGGCGCGGTCGATGTAGTTCAGGGTGGTGGCGAAGAACACCAGGGCCAGCATGCCCCAGCGCGTTTTACCCACGGCCATGGCGCCACGGATCTTGTCGCCGATGCCGGCGTGCGGGTTGCCCGGGCGCGCGGCCAGAGCGGAGTTTTGCGAAGGCATGAGGTCGTACCCGTTTTTGAAATTTTTATGGTGTGTTCTGGGTCTTGGTGCAGGTTCGATGGTGCGCAGTGGTTAAAAAGTCGTCAATTCGCCAACAGGGCATAGTGTTCGGTAATCGCACGAAAAACTAACCGGTTCGTACATTTTAATTGCTGGGTGTAGGCTAGGGGCCAATAATTTGCTGCAAATAAAAACTGCCGGGAGTCGCCCATGCAACGTTCCATTGCCACTGTTTCCTTGAGCGGCACCTTGCCGGAGAAGCTCGAAGCCATCGCCGCTGCCGGGTTCGACGGGGTGGAGATCTTCGAGAACGACCTGTTGTATTACGACGGCAGCCCGCGGGAAGTTAGGCAGATGTGCGCCGACCTGGGCATTGCCATCACCTTGTTCCAGCCGTTTCGCGACTTTGAAGGATGCCGCCGCGACCGGCTGGCGCGCAACCTGGAGCGCGCCGAACGCAAATTCGATTTGATGCAGGAGCTGGGCACCGACCTGGTGCTGGTGTGCAGCAATGCTTCGGCGGATTGCGTGGGCGATGAGCGCATTTTGCTCGATGACCTCAGCTTGCTGGCCGAGCACGCCGGTCGCCGTGGTTTGCGTATCGGCTATGAAGCGCTGGCCTGGGGCAAACATGTGAACACCTGGCAGCAGGTGTGGAACCTGGTGCGCCAGGTCGATCATCCAAACCTGGGCGTGTTGCTCGACAGCTTCCACACGCTGTCGCTCAAGGGCGATCCTAGCGGCATCGCCGACATTCCCGGCGACAAGATCTTCTTTGTGCAAATGGCCGACGCGCCGGTCCTGGCCATGGATGTGCTGGAGTGGAGCCGGCATTTCCGCTGTTTTCCGGGGCAGGGCGAATTTGACCTGGCAGGTTTTCTCGCGCCGATCATCAAAAGTGGCTACACCGGGCCGTTGTCCCTGGAGATTTTCAACGACGGTTTCCGCGCCGCACCCACCCGCGCGAATGCGGCGGATGGCTTGCGTTCGCTGCTGTACCTGGAGGAGAAAACCCGCGAACGCCTCAAGCAAGAGGCGCCGGCCCAGCCCGTCGAGATTCTGTTTGATACCCCGGCGGCCAGCGAATACAACGGCATCGAATTCCTCGAGTTTGCCGTGGATGAAAGCCTCGGTGCCAAGCTGACCCACTGGCTGGAGCGCCTGGGGTTCGTCAAGGCGGGCCAGCACCGTTCCAAGAGCGTGAGCCTGCTGCGCCAGGGTGATATCAACCTGATCCTCAACTGTGAGCCCTATTCCTTTGCCCACAACTTTTTTGAAGCCCACGGCCCGTCGTTGTGCGCCACGGCGATTCGGGTCAAGGACAGCGCCAAGGCGCTGGAGCGGGCCGTGGCCTACAAAGGCCAGCCGTATCGCGGGCTGGTCGGGCCTAACGAGCTGGAGCTGGCGGCGGTACGTGCGCCAGATGGCAGCCTGATTTATCTGGTCGACCCTGCCGAGGGTGCGCTGTACGACACCGACTTCAACTTGCAGGCGGCAACGGCGTCCAGCGGCGGTTTGCTGCGCATCGACCATATGGCCATGGCCTTGCCGGCCGACAGCCTCGACAGTTGGGTGCTGTTCTACAAGAGCCTGCTGGATTTCGAAGCCGATGACGAAGTGGTGCTGCCCGACCCTTATGGCCTGGTGAAAAGCCGAGCGTTGCGCAGCCGTTGCAGCTCGATCCGCTTGCCGCTGAATATTTCCGAGAACCGCAACACGGCAATTTCCCACGCGCTGTCGAGCTATCGTGGTTCGGGCGTGCACCACATTGCTTTTGACTGCGCGGATATTTTCGCCGAGGTCAGCCGCGCCAAAGCAGCCGGCGTGCCGTTACTGGATATTCCGCTCAATTACTACGACGACCTGGCCGCACGGTTTGATTTCGACGATGAGTTCCTCAGCGAACTGGCGTACTACAACGTCTTGTACGACCGTGACGCCCAGGGCGGTGAGTTGTTTCATGTGTACACCGAGGCTTTTGAGGGGCGGTTTTTCTTCGAGATTATCCAGCGCAAGAACGGTTACGCCGGGTATGGCGCGGCCAACGTGGCGGTGCGCCTGGCGGCGATGGCCAAATCGCGCAGCGGTGCGGCACGTCAGGCGCGTTTATAACGGCCGGGCCAGGTGCTTCCTTCGGGAAGCGCCTCGGCCCATAATCGCCGCCTGCACAACAAAAATGGCCGTGAGCGCACCATGACCCTGACCCCCGACCTCTCCGCCGTGCCAGACACACCGCGCAAGAGTCGCAAGAACAACCCGGAAAAGACCCGCGAAAACATCCTGCAGGAAGCCATCGTCGAGTTTGTTCAGCAGGGCCTGTCCGGCGCGCGCGTGGATGCGATCGCCGAGCGTATCCACACCTCCAAACGCATGATCTATTACTACTTCGGCAGCAAGGAACAGTTGTACGTCGAGGTGCTGGAAAAACTCTACGGCGATATCCGCAACACCGAAACTCGCATGAACCTCACGGCCCTGGAACCGCGTGAGGCGATCCGTCGGCTGGTGGAATTCACCTTTGATCACCACGACCAGAACGTGGATTTCGTGCGCATCGTCAGCATCGAAAATATCCACAACGCGGAATACGTGAAGCGCTCGGATTCGATCAAGGCGATGAACAGCAACATCCTCGAAGCGCTGGGCGCCACATTGCGGCGGGGTGCCGAGATGGGGGTGTTTCGCGAAGGGCTGGAGCCGCTGGATGTGCACCTGCTGATCAACTCATTCAGCTTTTACCGGGTGTCCAACCGCCATACGTTCAGTGAGATTTTTCAGATCGAGCTGTCCGATGAAGCGATTAAACAGCGGCATCGGGAGATGATTTGTGAGTCGGTGATGCGGTACTTGCAGGCTTGAATTCACCCGATTCCCAATCTGGAATGCAACCAGTGTGGGAGCTGGTTTGTTGTGGCGAGGGAGCTTGCTCCCGCTGACTGCGCAGCAGTCTCCGGCTTTTTTGGGGCGCTTCGCACCCCAGCGCAAGCAAGCTTGCTCGCCACAACAAGCCAGCTCCCACATTTTTTGATTCGGTTTCGGCAGTCAGCCATTCATGCTCTGAAAGTGCGCCAGCATTCGCTGCACATCCGGTGTTTGGCCACTGAACAACTCAAACGCCTTCACCGCCTGAAACACCGCCATATTGCCGCCGTCCAGCGTTCGGCAACCCAGGGCGCGGGCGTTGCGCAGCAGTTCGGTTTCCAGCGGGAAATACACGATTTCCGCGACCCACAATTGGGCTCGCAACAGCGCAGGCGGTACCGGCGTGCCGGGCAGCTTGGCCATGCCCATGGGCGTGGTGTTCACCAAGCCATTCGCTTCGGCCATGGCGTTTTCCAGGTGGGTGCCGACCTGGGCACGACCGGCACCAAAACGCTGCGCAAGGTTATCCACCAGGTCGCGGGCGCGGGCCATGTCCACGTCAAAAATACTCAAGTGCTGCACGCCTTCTGCCAGCAATGCATGGGCCACCGCCGCGCCTGCACCGCCGGCGCCCATCTGTACGACTCGCTCGCGCGCGACGTCATGCAAGTTGCGCCGGAAACCTTCGGCAAACCCCAGGCAATCCGTGTTGTGGCCAATGCGCTTGCCGTCCTTGAACACCACGGTGTTGACGGCGCCAATGCCTCGCGCCTCGTCAGACAATTCATCGAGCAACGCCAGCACTGCCTGCTTGCATGGGTAGGTAATGTTCAAGCCGGTAAAACGCATTAATTCAGCGGCGTCCAGCAGTTCGGGCAAGGCGTTGATGTTCAGTTGCAGCGCGTCCAGATCGATCAACTGATACAGGTAGCGCAAGCCTTGGGCGTCGCCTTCCTGTTCATGCAGGGCGGGCGTGCGGGAGGCTTGGATGCCGGCGCCGATCAGGCCGGCGAGGATGCGCGGTTTCATCGGGCGGATCCTTTGAGGGTGTGGCTGAAGTGTTCCAGCGCCAGGTGATAACCATGGCTGCCGAAGCCTGCGAGCACCGCCTTGGCAATGGGCGACACAAACGAGTGATGCCTGAACGCCTCGCGCGCATGCACGTTGGATAAATGCACTTCGATCACTGGCACTTCACTGGCCACCAGTGCGTCGCGAATCGCTACGGAGGTATGGGTCCAGGCCGCCGGGTTGATCACGATACCGGCGCAACGGGCGCGGGCGCCGTGGATCCAGTCGAGCAGTTCACCTTCGTGGTTGGTCTGGCGAAATTCGATTTTCAACCCCAGGTTTTCCGCGCTGCGACCGCACAGTGCGGCGATGTCGGCCAGGGTTTCATGCCCGTAGGTAGCAGGCTCGCGGGTGCCGAGCAGGTTGAGGTTGGGGCCGTTGAGCACCAGCACGATGGGCGGCATAAAGGTCTCTCCACACTTATTATTGGTTGTGCGGATAAAATGTACTGGATGGTTAATTTGGTCAATTGAAGGCGGCTGATGTGTTCGATTATCGAACGCTTATTCTGAGGCATACCGGCACAGCATCAGATTAGATATCAATTGAAAATCAACCTCGATGCCGGACTGGGCGAGCGCACGGCATGCGTATTTGCTGGCGCGGATTCAGTTGAAGTATTACGCGGGGTTGCTGAGCGAGCAGGACTTGCGTGCGTTGGCAGGGTAGTCCCAACCCTCGGCATGAGTGGTTACAACCCCGCATTCGCGGGGTTGTTCGTCGTTACTAATCTGTGAAACAGCTTCGCAAGGATGGAGCCGGTTGTCGGGTGCCACGGAAAATTGTTACCTGACGGAAAATAACCTAACGGATGGGTTACGATGAAAGTAGGTGCTTACAAGGGATATGTGATTTCAGTGCTTCTGCGGGATGAACACTGCCCGCCCCACGTTCATGTCAGGGGCAAGGCATGGGATGCGCGTTTTCGTTTCAGCTCCCTGGATGGGGATGTGGAGTTGTGGGATGTAGAGCCGGATCGCAGGCGGCCGCCTACTGCGCTCCTGAAGGAATTACGCGAGGCGATCATGCAGCGGCACTACCTGGCGCGTGCACGCCGGATCTGGTGGGAGAAACTGCAAACGGTTTGCCTGGAGAACCATTCCTGGGATTGGGACGCTGGTGAATTGGTTCAAGGGTTGGTTATTCGACGTGGTGTCTATGTCATCGCAAGCGCCCGGCACGATGTCGTAGAGCAAAGAACAATTTTGAATCTGGTCAGAGCGCCAGATTGCGTGGGGATTAATTTATGAAAATCGTAAAAGCCAAAGTCGTACCCTATAAGCCGCTCACTGACGCCGATGTCGACAAGGCCATCGCCCGTGGGCGCAAGCTCAAACGTCTGTACGCCAATGCCAGCAATGTGCGCTATGAACACGAGTGCATTTCCATCGGTTTCAGCGACGGCAGCCGCGTCATGTTGCCTGTAGCCGGGTTGCCGGAGTTCGAAGGGTTTTCCCTGGAGGACTTTCAGCAACTGGAGGTCGGCTTTGGCGGCAAGGCGCTGTGCTGTGAGGCGCAGGATCTGGACGTTTCGATCACCGGGCTCATCGCCACCAGCCAGCCCTTGATGGACCTGGCGACAAGCCTGGTAGCGTCGCGCAACGGTCGCAAGAGCAGCGCCGCCAAAACCGCCGCCGCCCGAGCCAATGGCAAGAAGGGCGGTCGGCCACGCAAGGAGCCGTTGGATAACGGTGATTCAACAGATGCATGAAAACCCAGTGTGGGAGCTGGCTTGCCTGCGATAGCGGTGTATCAGTTGACCGATGCAGGGCAGGCCTACCGCCATCGCAGGCAAGCCAGCTCCCACAGTTTACCGCCGGGTCAATAACACCCCGGATTCCATATGGTGCGTCCATGGGAACTGGTCAAACATTGCACACTGGGTAATCCGGTGCGTGTCATGCAGTTGCGCAATGTTCGCCGCCAACGTCTCCGGGTTGCAGGAGATGTACAGGATGTTGTCGAAGCGACGGGTCAGTTCGCAGGTGTCCGGGTCCATGCCGGCACGCGGTGGGTCGACGAAGACGCTACCGAATTCGTAGCTCTTCAGGTCGATGCCGTGCAGACGGCGAAACGGTCGAACCTCGTTGAGCGCCTCGGTGAGCTCTTCGGCAGACAGGCGCACCAGCGTGACATTATCCACTGCGTTTTCATCGAGGTTGCTTAAGGCAGCATTCACCGAGGTCTTGCTGATTTCGGTGGCCAGTACCTTACGCACGCGGGTCGCCAGTGGCAGGGTGAAGTTGCCGTTGCCGCAGTACAACTCCAGTAAATCATCCGGGCGATCGCCCAGGGCTTCATAGGCCCAGTTGAGCATCTTCTGGTTCACGGTGCCGTTGGGCTGGGTGAACGCGCCCTCGGGTTGACGGTAGCTGAAGGTGCGCCCGCCGACGTCGAGTTTTTCCACCACGTAGTCGTGGCCGATCACATCGCGCTTGCCCTTGGAACGGCCGATGATGCTGACATTCAAATCCGCCGCCAGCTTGTTCGCAGCCGTGTGCCAATGCTCGTCCAGCGGGCGGTGATAGCACAGGGTAATCATCGCGTCGCCGGCCAGTGTGGTCAGGAACTCCACCTGGAACAGCTTGTGGCTGAGGGCCGCGCTGGCTTGCCAGGCGGCTTTGAGTTGCGGCATCAGCTGGTTGATGCGCTGGCTTGCGATGGGGAACTCTTCGATCAGAATCGGCGTGCGCTTGTCGTCCTGGGAGAACATTGCGTAGTGGCGCTCACCGCCCTCGCGCCACAGGCGGAACTCCGCGCGCAGGCGGAAGTTCTGCAGCGGCGAATCGAAGACCTGCGGTTCGGGGGCGTCGAACGGTGCCAACAGGTCACGCAGGCGCGTGACCTTGTCTTGCAGTTGAACGGTGTAGCTTGCGGCGTCAAAAGTCATGCGTTGAACCAGCCCAGCTTGATCACAAACAGAATCGACAGGATCACCAGTGCCGGGTTCAGCTCACGGTAGCGGCCCGAAAGCAGCTTGATGGCGGTCCAGGCGATGAAACCGAAGGCGATGCCGTTGGCAATGGAGTAAGTGAAAGGCATCGCCAGGGCGGTGACCACCACGGGCGCTGCAACGGTAATGTCATCCCAGTCGATTTCGGCCAGGCCCTGGGTCATCAGCACGGCCACGAACAGCAGCGCCGGCGCGGTGGCAAACGCTGGAACACTGGCGGCCAGTGGCGAGAAGAACAGCGCCAGCAGGAACAGGATGGCGACCACGATGGCGGTCAAACCGGTACGGCCCCCGGCACTCACACCCGCAGCCGACTCGATGTAGCTGGTGGTGGTTGACGTACCCAGCAGCGAACCGGCCATGGCGGCGGTACTGTCGGCGATCAGTGCACGGCCCATTTTCGGCATGTGGCCGTCCTTGCCCATCAGGCCGGCGCGCTTGGCCACGCCGATCAGGGTGCCGGAGTTGTCGAACAGGTCAACGAACAGGAAGGCGAAGATCACGCTGACCAGGCCGATATCCAGCGCACCCTTGATATCCAGTTGCAGGAAGGTCGGGGCCAGGGACGGTGGCATCGAGGTTACGCCGCCGAACGGGGTGAACCCCATCGCGATAGACACGATGGTCACCGCCAGGATGCCGATCAGCACCGCACCGCGCACCGCCAGGGCTTCCAGCGCCACGATCAGCGCGAAACCCAAGGTAGCGAGGATCGGCGCCGGTTGTTTCAGGTCGCCCAGGCCGACCATGGTGGCCGGGTTGCTGACCACGATGCCGGCGTTGTGCAGGGCGATCAGTGCCAGGAACAGGCCGATACCGGCGGCAATCGCCGAGCGCAGCGGCAGCGGGATGCTGTTGATGATCCACTCACGGATGCGGAAGATCGACAGCAGGAAGAACAACACCGCCGAAATGAATACCGCGCCCAACGCGACTTGCCAGGTGTGGCCCATGTGCAGGACCACGGTGTAGGTGAAGAAGGCGTTGAGGCCCATGCCCGGTGCCAGCGCGATCGGGTAGTTGGCGATCAGGCCCATCACGGTCGAACCGATGGCGGCGGCCAGGCAGGTGGCGACAAACACCGCGCCCTTGTCCATGCCGGTCTCGCCGAGGATGCTCGGGTTCACGAACAGAATGTAGGCCATGGCCAGAAAGGTCGTGATACCCGCGAGAATCTCGGTGCGCACGTTGGTGTTGTGTGCTTTGAGTTGAAACAGCTTTTCCAGCATGCCGGCTCCCTGTGACGCTATTTTGCGTCGTTATTTGTTGACCTCTAAGTCAAAGCACAAACTGCGCCAAGCGCCTGTGGTTTCAGAGAGGATCGGAAAAAGCGGCGCATGATACCAGCAGCCGACGCGATGTGGCGGATAGGCTGCGTATTCTCGAATCTGGCCTTGAGGCATACTGCGCCGACGTTAAATACAGGGTCGTTCTCAGCATGAAAAAAGCCAACGCCAGCAGTCTAGCTCTGTTCGCCGCAATCGGCCTGGGGCTTGTGGCACCGGTGTGGGGCGCGGCTGCACCGCCGTTGAGCGAGGTGCGGGTGTTCAAGGTCGAGTCGGCGCGTTGCACGGAAACCATCCCCACAGATGTGACGACCACCCAGATGTGTACTCATCGTGGGCCGACCAAGGTCTCGGTGATGGAGGTCGGCCTGGGCAAAAGCCCGATGGGGCGCTTCAATGGCGCCGAATTGAATGGGCAACGCACGCCGGTCTGTCAGGTGGGCAACATCAGCGAAGTCTGTAACGGCGCAGGCACTGTGATGGGCTACATCTATGTATTTGACTTGAATGTCCAGGCCCAAGGCTGGTTTGAATTCAGCAATATCTCGATCAATGGCCCGCAAAACACGTTGAAGCTCTTGTTCAACATCCTCTGATCAATCCCCTTGAACGCTCACTACCTCGGGAAGTCGTAGCCCTTAGACGGCGACTTTCCTGAACGCCGCGGATGTGCACCAACCCGTGAGGTGTTTATGAGCGCGACCCCCAATGGCGCGACGACCAAACCGTTCGTCAGCCACCCGATACGCCTGACCCTGAATGGCCAAGACCGCCAGCTGCAGGTGTTGCCCTGGACCACCTTGCTGGACCTGCTGCGCGAACAGCTGGATCTGGTGGGTAGCAAAAAAGGCTGCGACCACGGCCAGTGCGGCGCCTGCACGGTGTTGCGCGATGGCAAACGCATCAACGCCTGCCTGACCCTGGCGGTGATGTGCGACGGTGCCGAGGTGACCACCATCGAAGGCCTGGCCGACGGCGACCAGTTGCACCCGATGCAGCAGGCTTTTATCCAGCGTGACGCGTTCCAGTGCGGCTACTGCACGCCGGGGCAGATTTGCTCCGCCGTCGGCCTGGCCAATGAAGGCCGCGCCCACAACACCGCGCAAATTCAGGAACTGATGAGCGGCAACCTGTGCCGCTGCGGGGCCTACAGCAATATTCGCGATGCCATTGAAGACGTTGTGCTGGGAGGTGACCAATGAACCCCTTCCAGTACAGCAAGCCGGCCGATGTGCAGGAAGCCGTGCACCTGAGCAGCGCGACGTCGCGGTTTATCGCCGGCGGCACCAACCTGTTGGACCTGATGAAAGAAAACATCAGCCGCCCCGAACACCTGATCGACATTACTGGCTTGGCGCTGCATGGCGTAGAAGCGACTGCCGACGGCGGGGTGATGATCGGCGCGTTGGTCAGCAATGCCGACCTGGCCTGGCACCCGCTGATCGAGGCGCGCTACCCATTGCTGTCCCAGGCCATCCTGGCAGGCGCCTCGCCGCAACTGCGCAACATGGCCAGTACCGGCGGTAACCTGTTGCAACGTACCCGTTGCTACTATTTCTACGATGCCAGCGTGCCATGCAACAAGCGTGAACCTGGCAGCGGCTGCCCGGCGCGCACCGGGTTGAACCGCATTCATGCGATCCTCGGTGCCAGCGAACATTGTGTGGCTACCCATCCCTCGGATATGTGCGTCGCCCTCGCAGCGCTGCAGGCGCGGGTGCATGTAGAAGGGCGTGGCGGCGCGCGGGTGATTGAGTTTGCCGACTTTCATCGATTGCCCGGCGATACGCCTGAGCGCGACAACCTGCTGGCCGACGATGAGCTGATCACCGCCATCGAACTGCCGCCTGATCATCTCGCCAGCCATAGCCACTACCTGAAGATTCGTGACCGTGCGTCCTACGCCTTCGCGCTGGTCTCCGTTGCCGCCGCGCTGGAGCTTGCGGGCGACACCATCGTCGATGCGCGCCTGGCCCTTGGCGGTGTGGCCCACAAACCTTGGCGCGATCGCGCGGTGGAAGCCGCGCTGATCGGGCAAGCGGTCAGCCGCGAAACCTTCAGCCAGGCCGCTGACGCCTTGCTGCAAGACGCTGAACCCTTGGAACACAACAGCTTCAAAATCAAGCTGGCACGCCGCGCAATCATCCGTGCCCTGAGCGACGCCGCTGTCGCAGGAGAACGCCCATGACCGCCGTCGGCAAACCCCTGGACCGTGTTGACGGTCTGCTCAAGGTCACCGGCCAGGCGCGTTATGCCGGTGAGTTTCCAGGCAACGACCTGCTGCATGGCAGTGTCGTCTCAAGCACGATTGCCAAGGGCCGGGTAATCCGGATCGACGCGTCCAAAGCCCTGGCGCTGCCGGGCGTGGTCAGGGTGCTTGATCATCTGAACCGGCCCAAACTCGCCAGCTACGATGAGGCTTTCGCCGATGCCGATGCAGCCGACGGCTCGCCGTTTCGCCCGCTGTATAACGACCGCGTGCTTTATAACGGCCAACCCCTGGCTCTGGTAATCGCCGACAACCTTGAACTGGCGCGACACGCTGCCTCGCTGGTCGAGATCGAATACGCGAGCGAGGCTTTTGCCACCGACCTCGCGGCCCTGCAGGAACAGGCGCACCCATCGCCGCAAACGCCGCCCAAGCCACGCGGTAACTTCCAGGCCGAGTGGGCTGCTGCCGCTGTCAGCCTGGATATGCACTACAGCACGCCCATCGAGCACCACAACCCGATGGAACCCCACGCCAGCACCGTGCTGTATCAGCCGGACGGCACCCTGCATATCCACGACAAGACCCAAGGCCCGCAGAACTGCCAGGCGTATGTGCAAAAAGTCTTCGGCCTGGATAAAAGCCAGGTAAGGATCTTCGCTGCGTTCGTCGGCGGTGCCTTTGGCTCGGGCCTGCGCCCGCAGTATCAACTGCCTCTGTCGGTGATGGCAGCGCTGGCGCTCAAGCGTTCGGTGCGCGTCACCCTGACCCGTCAACAGATGTTCACGTTTGGTTACCGCCCGCGCACCCTGCAGCGTTTGCAACTGGGCGCTGCTGCCAATGGCCGCCTGTTGGCGTTGGGCCATACAGCGATTGGCCAGACCTCGCGTTTCGAGGATTTCAGCGAACATGTGGTGGAGTGGAGCGGCATGCTCTACCACTGCGACAACGTGCAATTGACCTACAAACTGGTTCCCCTGGACGTGTCCACGCCGATGGACATGCGCGCGCCGGGCGCCGCGCTGGGCGTGATCGGCCTGGAATGTGCGATGGATGAACTGGCCTGCGCCCTGGGGATGGACCCTGTGCAACTGCGGCTGATCAACTACGCCGAGCGCAACCAGAACGAAGACAAAACCTGGTCGAGCAAAGCCCTGCGCGAGTGTTACCGCGAAGGTGCCGAGCGCTTCGGCTGGAGCCAGCGCAACCCCGAGCCGCGCAGCATGCGTGATGGCAACCAGTTGATCGGCTGGGGTATGGCCGGTGGTGTATGGGAGGCCCTGCAGATGAAGGCCAGCGCCAAGGCGCAGTTGGATGCCCAAGGCCAATTGACCGTCAGCAGCGCCACCACCGATATCGGCACGGGCACGTATACGGTAATGACGCAGATTGCCGCGCAAACCAGCGGTGTGGCGATGGCCGATGTGCGTTTTCTGCTCGGCGATTCGTCGTTACCCACGGCACCGTTGCAGGGCGGCTCGTTTACCGTGTCGTCTGTCGGCACTGCCGTGCAGCAGGCCTGCGAAGCGCTGAACGCCAAGCTGCTGGCGGTTGCCCGGCAGACTTACCCGGTGTTCAAAGAGGCTGAATCGGTGCGCTTTGAAGACGGCCAGTTGCACACCGGTGATGTGAGTGTGTCCTTGGCACAACTGGTCAAGGACAGTGGCGAAGAAGTGCTCGCTGTTCAGGTTGACAGCCAACCGGACAAAAAGCGTGAAGGCTATGCGACGGCGACCCATTCGGCAGTGTTTGTCGAGGTTCAGGTAGATGAAGACCTGGGCACCATCAAGGTGCGTCGGGTGGTCAGCGCTATTGCGGCCGGGCGGGTGGTCAACCCGAAGATGGCCCGCAGCCAGATCCTCGGCGGCGTGGTCTGGGGCATTGGCATGGCCCTGCATGAAGAAACCCAGGTCGACCATCAACTGGGGCGCTACATGAACCACAGCCTGGCCGAGTACCACATCCCGGTGAATGCCGACATCGGCGACATAGAGGTGATTTTTGTCGACGAACACGACGAAATCGTCAACGCCCTGGGCTCCAAGGGTGTGGGCGAAATCGGTATTGTCGGGGTGGCGGCGGCGGTGGCGAATGCGATCTACCATGCCACTGGCAAGCGGGTGCGGGAGTTTCCTGTCACGTTGGATAAGGTGCTGTAACCCGGTCTTCGAACCACAGAAGATCAAAATGTGGGAGCTGGCTTGCCTGCGATAGCTATCTGTCAGCCAATCATATGTTGGCTGAGACACCGCCATCGCAGGCAAGCCAGCTCCCACATTGCCTGTTTTTCAACCGGCTTATAGCTTGGCTTCCTCCACCGGCACATGCATCCGATCGCGGTTGGCCAGGGTCGGAAACAGCTTTATCCACACCCCCGTCACCAACAGCGTACCAATCCCGCCCATGACCACGGCGGGCACGGTGCCGAACCAGTGGGCGGTAATCCCCGATTCAAATTCGCCCAGTTGATTGGATGCGCCGATAAACAGGCCGTTGACCGCACTGACCCGCCCGCGCATTTCATCCGGGGTCTCCAACTGCACGAACGAAGCGCGGATCACCATGCTGATCATGTCCGCCGCGCCCAGCACCACCAGCACCGCCAGAGAGAACCAGAACGACGTCGACAGGCCGAACGCAATGGTTGCCACGCCAAACACACCGACGGCGGTAAACATCACGCGCCCGACATGCCGGTCTACCGAGAACCTCGCCAGCCACAGCGACATCAACAACGCGCCCACCGCTGGCGCCGAACGCAACAGACCCAGGCCCCAGGCGCCGGTCAGCAGGATGTCCTTGGCGAACACCGGCAGCAACGCTGTGGCGCCGCCCAGCAGTACGGCAAACAGGTCCAGCGAAATGGCGCCGAGAATGTCCGGGCGGCTGCGAATAAAGCGGATCCCGGCCAGCAGCGAATCCATCGTGGCCTTGGCTTTATTGAGCGGTGTCTGGCGCGCGGGCAGGTTGAGGGTCAGCCCGCAGGCTATCAGGTACAGCACCACGGTTGGGCCATACACCCACACGCTGCCAAACGCATAGAGCAAGCCGCCCAACGCTGGCGCGACGATGGTGGCCAGTTGCTGCGCCGATTGCGACGAGGCCACGGCACGCGGGAACAGCGCGCTCGGCACGATGCTCGGCAGTAGCGCCTGGGTGGTGGGCATCTCAAACGAGCGTGCGGCGCCGAGCAGGAACGCGAGGATAAAGATCATCTCGCGGGTCACGTTGCCGGTCAGGCCGCCGATGGCCAGGGACAAGGCAATCAATGCCTGCACGGTCTGGCAGATGGCGGCGACTTTGCGCCGCTCATAGCGATCGGCCACATGCCCGGTGTGCAACATGAACAGCACCCGTGGTACGAACTCCACGAGGCCAACCAAACCCAGGTCCAGAACGTTGCCAGTCAGTTGATAGAGGTTCCAGCCGATGGCCACGGTAAGCATCTGGAAACCGCTGGCGGTAAAGATCCGGGCCAGCCAGAACGCGATGAAAGGGCGGTGGTGGCGCAACAGCAATGCGGGTTCACTGGGCATCGGGAAGTCAGGTCTGGAGCAGAGGGTGCAGGCAGATTAGCATCAAGCTGTAACAAATAGTTGCAAGAACTGAGCTGAGACAACCTGTCACGCGTCAATGAACCACACGGCTTTCGTCCGAAAATGGGACTACTCTTTGAGCAATGCTTGATCCAGATCAAAACCGGCCCCGGGATTGATCTGGCGGCCGCAAGGCCAGGATCCCTACGTGATGGGTAAAAAAAGAAACGAATTGAAATTCGCCACACTCCATATCCGTGGGGGCAGTGGGTGCAGGCTCCCGCCAGCAGCCGGTATTACCTGACAGAGGAAGACTTATGTTCGGTTTGGAGGCGCTAGATCTCGCCCGAATTCAATTCGCGTTCACCATCTCGTTTCACATCCTGTTCCCGGCGATCACCATCGGCCTGGCCAGTTATCTTGCGGTGCTGGAAGGCTTGTGGCTCAAGACTCACAACGACACCTACCGTGACCTCTACCATTTCTGGTCGAAGATCTTTGCCGTCAACTTCGGCATGGGGGTGGTTTCGGGCTTGGTCATGGCTTACCAGTTTGGTACCAACTGGAGCCGTTTCTCGGACTTCGCCGGCGCCGTCACCGGACCGCTTCTGACCTACGAAGTGCTCACGGCCTTCTTCCTTGAGGCGGGTTTCCTCGGGGTGATGCTGTTCGGCTGGAACAAAGTGGGGCGCAAGCTGCACTTCTTTGCCACGGTGATGGTGGCCGTCGGTACGCTGATCTCGACCTTCTGGATTCTGGCCTCCAACAGCTGGATGCAGACACCACAAGGCTTTGAAATCATCGACGGCCGTGTGATTCCCACCGACTGGCTGGCGGTGATCTTCAACCCCTCGTTCCCCTATCGCCTGATGCACATGGCCACGGCAGCCTTTGTGGCCACGGCGTTCTTCGTCGGCTCTTCGGCGGCCTGGCACCTGCTGCGCGGCAAGGACAACCCGGCGATCCGCACCATGCTGTCGATGGCGATGTGGATGGCCCTGATCGTGGCGCCTATCCAGGCGGTGATCGGTGACTTCCATGGCCTCAACACCTTGAAGCACCAACCGGCGAAAATTGCCGCGATTGAAGGCCACTGGGAAAATATCGGCAATGAGCCGACGCCGCTGATCCTGTTCGGCTGGCCCGACATGAAGGCCGAGAAAACCAAATACGCGGTCGAAATTCCGTACCTCGGCAGCCTGATCCTGACCCACTCCCTGGACAAGCAGGTGCCGGCGCTCAAGGAGTTCCCGCCTGAGGATCGCCCCAATTCGACCATTGTGTTCTGGTCGTTCCGGGTCATGGTCGGCCTGGGCTTCCTGATGATCTTCACCGGTCTGTTCAGCCTGTGGCTGCGCCGGGGGGACAAGATGTACACGTCCAAGCCGTTCCTGTACCTGGCGTTGTGGATGGGCCCGTCCGGCCTGATCGCGATTCTTGCCGGTTGGTTCACCACCGAAATCGGCCGACAGCCGTGGGTGGTCTATGGGTTGATGCGCACGGCGGATGCTTCCTCCGGGCATAGCCTGGCGCAGATGACCATCACGCTGGTGCTGTTTGTGGTGGTGTACTTCGCGCTGTTCGGCGCCGGGTTGGGCTACATGATGCGCCTGGTGCGCAAAGGCCCGCAGACTCACGAAGGCAGCGAGCCAACCCATGGTGGCCCTGGCCAGAAACGTACACCGGCCCGTCCGTTGTCCGCCGCCGATGATGGCAGCGACGACGACCACACCCACATCCAGCACAAGGGGAATTGAGATGGGTATTGATCTTCCGCTGATCTGGGCCGTGATCATCATCTTCGGCATCATGATGTACGTGGTGATGGACGGTTTCGACCTGGGCATCGGCATCCTCTTTCCGTTTATCCCCGGCAAAGTCGACCGCGATGTGATGATGAACACCGTCGCGCCGGTATGGGACGGCAACGAAACCTGGCTGGTACTCGGCGGCGCGGCGCTGTTCGGCGCGTTCCCGCTGGCCTATTCGGTGGTGTTGTCGGCGTTGTACCTGCCGCTGATCCTGATGCTGATCGGGCTGATCTTCCGGGGCGTGGCCTTCGAGTTCCGCTTTAAGGCCAAGGACGACAAGCGTCACCTCTGGGACAAGGCGTTTATCGGTGGCTCCATCGCCGCGACGTTCTTCCAGGGGGTGGCACTGGGGGCGTTTATCGATGGCATTCCGGTGGTGAATCGCCAGTTTGCCGGCGGCTCGCTGGATTGGCTTACGCCATTCACCCTGTTCTGTGGCGTTGCATTGGTGGTCGCCTATGCCTTGCTCGGCTGCACCTGGCTGATCATGAAAACCGAAGGCAAGTTGCAGGAGCAGATGCACAACCTGGCGCGGCCATTGGCGTTTGTGGTGCTGGCAGTGATCGGTATCGTCAGTGTGTGGACGCCGCTGGCGCATCCGGAAATCGCTTCACGCTGGTTCACCCTGCCGAACCTGTTCTGGTTCCTGCCGGTGCCGATTCTGGTGCTGGTGACCATGTACGGGTTGATCCGCGCCGTGGCGCGTAATGCCCACTACACGCCGTTCCTGCTGACGCTGGTGCTGATCTTTCTCGGCTACAGCGGCTTGGGCATCAGCCTGTGGCCGAACATCATTCCGCCTTCCGTGTCGATCTGGGACGCCGCTGCTCCACCGCAGAGCCAGGGCTTCATGCTGGTGGGCACGTTGTTCATCATCCCGTTTATCCTGGGCTACACCTTCTGGAGCTACTACGTGTTCCGCGGCAAGGTCACCCACGAAGACGGCTACCACTAGGAGGGTCGTTGTATGTCCGGCAAACCTTCGTTACACGAGATTGAACAGGCCGAGAAACAGCCGTTATGGCGGCGCCTGGGGTGGCTGGCGATGATCTGGACCGGCAGCGTGCTGGCCCTGTTCGTCGTGGCCAGCCTGATGCGCATGTTCATGAATGCCGCCGGCCTGACCACTCACTGATATCCCGATCCGGGCTTTGCGGCCCGGTTTTCCAGCCCTCGCTACGAGGGCTTTTTTATTTGCGGGCTTTGAGAATGACGAACTTCGGCGTGGCGGCTACTTGTTCAACGCCACGGAACAAACGCGCCAATTTGCTGTGATAACCCAGGTGGCGGTTGCCGACGATATAAAGGGCACCGCCCACTACCAGGGCTTCGCGCGCCTGCTGGAACATGCGCCAGGCCAGGAAGTCGCCGACCACCTGTTGCTGGTGGAACGGCGGGTTGCACAGCACCACGTCCAGTGACTGGGCTTCCTGGCCGGCGAGGCCATCGGCGGCGCGTACGCTTACATCGCGCGTACCGAAGGCAGCCTGCCAGTTTTCGGCCGCCGACTGCACGGCCATGTAGGACTCATCCACCAGGGTGTACTGCGCGTCGGGGTTTTGCAGGGCACTGGCGATTGCCAACACGCCGTTTCCGCAGCCCAGGTCCGCCACGCGGGCGCTGCCGAGATTGTTTGGCAGGTGCGGGAGGAAGGCACGGGTGCCGATGTCCAGGCCTTCGCGGCAGAACACGTTGGCGTGGTTCAACAGCTCGATGGCCGGTGCGTCCAGGGTGTAGCGGGTAGGGTAGGGCGAGACGGCGGCCGGGCGGGCGTCCACCGTGGCGATCAGCAAACGGGCTTTTTTCAGGGCAAGGGACGCGTGCATCGGGCCGATATAGCGCTCCAGCAACTCGCCCGCCGCCCGTGGCAGGTGCTTGACCATCGCGCCGGCAATCACCTGGGCGCCTGGCGCCAGTTGCCCTTGCAGGCGGATCAACTGCTCCTCCAAAAGGGCCAGGGTCTTTGGCACGCGGATCAGCACGCGGTCGAACGGCCCGGCCGGTACCTGGCTGGCGGGGACGAATGCTACGGCATCAAAAGCTTTGCCATTGCGCACCAGGTTTTTCTCCAGACCCTGGGCTGCCAGAAACGAGTCACCGCTGGACGTCACGTGCACCCGGCCTTCGAGGCTGGCCGCCAAGGCGCCGAAGCTGTCGTTGAGTACTAGCACGCGGGTAGCAGCGCCGGGCTGCTGCTCGGCCAGATAGCTGAGCAGGTACTCATCGGCAGCATCAAAGGCCTGCAACGGGTCATTGTGTTGCTCAGGCTGGCGAATCAGGTCGAGCTGGGCGAAGGGGCTGTCAAGCAGGGGCATGGCGGGGGAGCTCTTGGGGCTCGGTGGGGGGGCGGCGGGGGTAGGGCACAGGGGCGACCATTTGAGAGTATAACGGAGGAGCGGCAAAACGG